>CAIKBD010000261.1 GCA_903825565.1 uncultured Anaerolineales bacterium
CCGCACGCATTGCACGAAAAATCGCAATAGCCGAGACGCGGATACAATTGCGGCGACCAGAAACCTTCGACGCCGGCTTCAAACAAACTGGGTTGCAACGCGCCGGTCGGACACACTTTGGAGCACTCGCCGCACCGAATGCACTTGCTTAGGAAATCGCTGTCGTGTGTGCCGGGCGCACCCAGCGGTTGCGTGAAATCGCGCGCGCCGGGCGGGCGGACGAGGTGGGGAAAATCGCGCTTGGCTTGCGGCGCGGAGCGCGCCAACGCCACGATGCCAACGCTCGCCAGCGCGCCGCCGATGAAATGCCGCCGCGAAAAATCGAACGCGCCGCGATCTCGCTCGCGGTTACCGCCGAATGTGATCGCGATCACCGCTTCGGGACATGCGGTCACGCAATCCATACACACAACGCACTCGGCGGGATCAACCGTAAAGCCGGTTTTCGTGACGGCAATTGCGCCGGTTGGACACGCGCGCATGCACGCGGCACAGTGACTACAATCTTTTACCGCGCGCGGTCGCAACCACGAAATTTTTGCGAGGAGCGCGTAGACTGCGCCGAGCGGGCACACACTGCGGCACCACAAACGCGGCGTAACCCAATTGAGCGCGACGATGCCGACGAATGTCAGCGCGAGGAGCCAGCCCATTTCGTAAAATGTTTGTTGCGCCGGCAAAAGTGTGCCGCGCCAATTCTGCTCGATCCAATCCAGCGCCGGTTGCGCCGGCGGCGCGACGGGGTACAGCGCGATTTCGATCTGGGTGAGAATCACGTTGAGCGCGGGCAACACCGCGCCGCCAAAGGTGCGATTCAGCACCGTGATCGGATCGAGGATCAGGAGCGTGAGGTTGCCGAGAAGCGCAGCGAAAAAAATGACGAGGAGCAAAACATATTTAACGCCGGGCGAAACGCGATTCGGCGCAACCTTGTTCGACTTGGGTGCGATCCAATCGAGGAGTGCGCCGAGCGGGCAGAGCCAGCCGCACCACGCGCGCCCCAATGCCAAGCCCAAGAGGATCGCCGCGAGCGCGATCACCATCCCGGCGATCACGGCGCGCGATGCGATCATCGCGGCAAGCGCGGCGAGCGGGTCGAGCCGCACGTATAGATCGAGCGGGATGAGCGTTTCGACGCCGCGATATGTGAGCAACGCGAGGAGGAAAAAAATCAGGACGCTTGCGACTTGGGTGATCTGGCGCGCGTGCCGCCAACGCGTAGGAGTCATTTATGCCGTCACTTCCTTTACGCGCAAGTTGGCAAAGTCGTACCGCCCCAAGCGCATCTCCGCGCCTGCCAGGAGATAACCAATCGTTTCCGGCTTTTTGTTGAAAAAAATCTGCGCGGCGTAAGCGTCTGCCGCCACGGGATCGTGACTGACGATCAGCGTATTGTCCTGCCGCACGTAATCGAGGCGTCCGCCGGTGGGTCCATTGCGCGTCAACACGCGAATCCCGTCAATCACGTTGAGCGTCGGCTTGATCGCGGTCGCCAAATCGGCGATGCGCTGATCGAGCGCGGTGTGAATCGCGTTGCGATCCTGGATGACGCCCATCAATCCCTTCAGCGCCAGCGTCACTTGCGCCGAGCCGTGATGCTTGGCGATGGGCACGTTGATCACGACATCGGCTTTGAGAATGTCTTGGTAAATTTTCGCCGATTTGAGATCGCGCGCCGGCGCGCTAAAGTTGATCGCCGCATATTTTGCCGCGCTCATCACTTCCATTTCGCCGCCGGCTTTTTCGACGGCGTCCCGGATGCCACTGCGTTTGTACGCTTCCGCCGCCGTGCCGCTGAAGGGCTGATCCATCACGCGCACGCGTTTCGCGCCGGCTTCGAGGCAGAGCTTGACCAGTTCCGCCAGCACGTCCGGGTTCGTCGTCGAAGCCAGCTCGAAGCTATTTTGCGCGTTGCAAATGTTCGGCTTGAGGATCACGTCGTTGCCGGCTTTGACGAATTTTTTCATTCCGCCCAATTCGTCCAGCGCGGCGCGCACGAGCGTGCCCGGCGTTGTGCCGCGCGCGACGATGAGGTACGGCGCGCCGGCGGCTGGCGCGCTGGGCGTGGCAGTCATCATCGGCACGGGCGCACTTGGCGCGGCGGCGACGCGGGTAATGGTTGCCGGCGCCTGGGTCGGCGCGACGGTTGGCGGCACTGGGGTTGGCGTTGGCGCGGATGCGCACGATGCCAGCGTGTCGCCGCTTGCCAACGCGAGCGTGGCAAGCAACGTGCGGCGGAGAAATTCGCGGCGGGATAGCATATCAAACCTCGCAGAGTTGAACCATTGGCACTACGCACTACGTAATACGTATTACGTAGTGCGTAGTGTGTATTACGTAGTGCGTATTACGCGGTCACTTCTTTGATCCGCATTTTATCAAACGCGAAATTACCCAAACCCATTTCGGCGGCGTATTTGATGTACGGAATGTCTTCCGGTTTTTTGAGGAACAAGAGTTTGGTTGCATACGCATCAGCGGCGACGGGATCGTGGCTGGCGATGAGCACGTTCGTTTGCACGACGAAATCGAGCGAGCCGCCGGTGGGTCCGTTCACCGCCAAGGTGCGGACGCCGTCAATGATGCTGAGCGTCGGCTTGATCAAGGTGTTGACATCGGCAATGTGTTGATCGAGCGCGTTGTGCAATGCCGGCGGGTTCGTCACCACGCCGAACAGTCCTTTTAACGCGAGCGTCACTTGCGCGAGGTCGTGCGTTTTGGCAATCGGCACGTTGATTACCACATCGGCTTTCAAAATGTCTTGATAGACGCGCCACCGTTTGAGCAGGCGACCATTCGGCAGGTTGACGTCCGCGTATTTCATCGCGCTCATAATTTCCATTTGCCCGCCGACTTTTTCGACGGCGTCGCGGATGCCGGATTTTTTGTACGCTTCGACCGCAGTGCCGGAAAACGGCTGGTCCATCACGCGGACGCGTGCCGCGCCGGCTTCGAGACACATTTTCACCAGTTCTGCCAGCACGTCGGGGTTGGTCGTCGTGGCGTATTCGGGCGTGTACGACGCGTTGCAAATGTTCGGCTTGAGGATCACGTCGTTGCCTTTTTTCACAAAGCGCGCCATGCCGCCGAGCGCGTCAATTGCCGCGCGCGTCATTTTCGCCGGGTCGGCGCTGCGCGCGACGGCGAGGTACGGCTGGGTTGGCGTCGGCGGAACGGGCGTGGCAGTCATCGTGGCAGGTGGAGCGGGCGTGGACGTGAGCGTGGCGGTTGCCGCGCGGGTGGCAGTGGGCGGGAGCGCGGTGTTAGTCGCGGTGGCAAGTGGAACCTGGGTCGGGCGCGGCGCGAGCGTCGCCGTCGGCGGAACCGGCGTAGGGGTCGGGCTGGGCGCGCAAGACGCTAGCGCCTCGCCGCCGGCAAGCGCGAGCGCGGCAAGCATCGAACGGCGGAGAAATTCGCGGCGGGATAACATCGTCGCCCTCCAATCTCTAAATCTCGAATTTCAAATCTCTGATTTCAGATGATACGGGCGACGAGTGACGAATCACGTCCAAAGGGAGTCAGAAATTGGTTACGATCCGCGCGGCGTCAGCGCACCATCCACCACCATGCCATCACAATGCCGAGGATTGCACCTGCGGCGACTTGGAGCGGCGTGTGCCCCAGCAATTCGCGCAGGCGCACCTGGCTGATCGGATGACCCTGGAAAAGTTCGTCAATAATTTGGTTAAGAATGCGGGCTTGCATACTCGCCGCGCGGCGAATCCCGGTTGCGTCGTACATCACGACCATTGCGAGGACGATGGACAGGGCGAACGCGCCCGACCCCGCGCCGTCGCTCAACGCGATTGCCGCCGCCAAGCCGCACACCAGCGCCGAGTGCGACGACGGCATGCCGCCCATGCTGGTCAGCAAGCGCAAATTGAATTTTCGCCGCCACACGATTTCGATTATGACTTTGAGAATTTGGGCGGTTGCCCAGGGCAAGAGTGTGGCTTGCAAAACCCGATTGCCGAGCAATGCTTCCAAGTTTATCTATCCTCTGTCAGGTCTGCCACGCCGATTTCGTCGCCGCGGAGCGTCAATTCCTTGATACTCAATTCTGCCGCATCGAGCAAGCCGCCGCACTGATGCGCTAATTCCATGCCGCGCTGAAACAGCGCCAACGACTCGTCCAACGCGAGTTCGCCGGCTTCGAGTTTGGCGACGGTAGTTTCCAACTCGTGAAAGAGTTGTTCAAAGGACGCGGAGGATTTCTCTTTTAACTTTTTCACCGGATCATTTTCCTTGTCGTAAAATTCCCTGGGCAAGCCACACCACCCCGAGCACGATCAACAATAATGGAAAGAATGGCACGTCGGTTTCCCAGCGCCACAGGGTGCGCGCCGCATCGAACGCGCCGAACACGCACGCAAGCGCGCCGAGCAAAATCGTCACCCCGCTCGTCGGCAAATGGCTGAGGTAACGCGCCAGGTTCAACCCCAGCAGGATCGCGCCGATGCCCAGCGTGCCGACGCCCTCCGGCAAACCGGGGAACAGGCGCGTCACGCCGAGCCAGATAAAAAACGCGCCCCAGGCAACTGTTTCGTACCGGCGATTGAGCCAGCGTGCCTTGTCCATCTGCGCCTCCTTAACGTTCCGCGTGCGGCGTGTTTGGCTTGCGCGGCAACCACGCCCCGACGGTAAATCCAATTCCCAGGAGAATGATCAAGCCCGGACCCAGCAGGCGCGCGCCGGGTTCCGCCGCGAACGCCATCGTGAAAATGGCGAACAGCAACACGCCGACGCCGCCGACAATGTTGCCGGCGATCCGCAAGCCCGATGCGCGCCCGCCCAGCCAGTGCATCGCCCAGAACGCGCCGCCCAGCGCGATGGGCACGAGCGTCCACAAGTATGCCCACGCGCCGAACCCGGCTTCAGTGCGCGCAGTGTACATCAATGCCGCGCCAATCGCAAATGCCAGCGCGCCGGGAATGAAAAGCGCGGTAAGACCCGGTGCGGCGCGCCGCCAAATGATGCCGGGAATCCAAAAGAGCAAGCCGCTCAAAATGAGCGCGCCGCCGAGCAGGTCCAGCCAGGTAAGGATCAGCACGCCGCTCGTCGCCGCCAGCAGAAAAATTCCGAGCAAAGTGATCACGAAACCCAGGTACAGTTGCGCCGCGCGCATCGCATCCTCCTTTTATGCCGGCAAACTCGAAATCACGAGCCAGCCGATGCCGCTGGCGAGCAACGTCCAGCCGAGCAAGGTTACATTCGCTACGCGCCAGGCGCGCCCGCCGTGCGCCGCGCGCGTAGCCAAAGCGATCGGGCCACTGCTGTACAGCCACACCGCGACGGCGACAAACGCGCCATACGTCGGCACCACATCTGCCAACATGCCCAGCGCGGTCAGCGGCGCGAACGCGAGCGCCGCCAAATACGTTTGCGTGGCAAAATCACCGCGCCCGTTCAGCGCGCGTGCCGCCGCAAACAAGAATGCCTGCGACGCGATCAACGCGGCGACCAAACGCAAAGCGGTCATGATCGCCAGCGTCACAATTTCCGCCGCTGCGTCGCCGGCAAAAATAAAATTGATCGCGCCGCCGATGCCGCCGGTCACCACGCCAATCGCCGCCGTGTTCGTGATTGCGCCGCCTAACGAAGCGCGGGCGCGTGCCGCTTCAAACGCCGCCAGCGACGGGCGAAAAATTACGGCAAGCATTTTGGCTCCAATTCCATTTTTTCAATCAAAGGCAACGCAGCCGGAGAAGCGCAACGAAAAATTATTTTTGCGCCGCGCGTTCAATCGCCTCGATGATTTTGTAATAGCCGGTGCACCGGCACAAGTTACCGGTGAACGCTTGTTGAATGTCGGCGTGCGTGGGTTGCGGTTTTTCATCGAGCAAAGTCGCGCCGCTCATGATAAACCCGGGCGTGCAATAGCCGCACTGCACCGCGCCGGTTTCCATAAACGCGGCTTGGACAGGATGCAATTGCCCGGCGCGCGCGATGCCTTCAATCGTCACAATCTCCGCGCCATCGGCGCGCGCCGCCGGCACGAGACAACTCATCACGGCGATCCCGTCGAGCAGAACGGTGCACGCGCCGCACTCGCCTTCCGCACAGCCCTCCTTCGTGCCCGGCAAACCCAGGTCTTGGCGCAACACCTGGAGCAATGTCTTGGCGTGCGCGCCGGCAATTTCAACCGTCTTGCCATTGACCGTCGTCCGAATCGTTTCCGAATTCCGTTTTCCGTTTTCGGATTTCGAATTTCGGAACTTGCCGTCCGTCTTGCCCCACAACATCACCGGCGCGACCGGAAAATCGGCGCGTTCGGCGCTGGCGCGCAGTTGGCGGAGCGCGCGCGCCACCAGCACGCCGACCATCTCGCGGCGATAATCCGCCGTGCCGCGAATGTCGTCAATCGGGCGCGCGGTATTCTGCGCGAG
>CAIKBD010000262.1 GCA_903825565.1 uncultured Anaerolineales bacterium
CGCTTGTGATTGAATTGACAAACCCGCCAGTTTGTTTATAGTGCAAACTATGGATCAACTTACGCCCTCGAATCTGCCACCCGATTTCGCCGCGCGGCTCCCGCACATTGTGCCCGCGCCCTACCTCGCAGAGGTTTTGCGCGCGTTCACACTCCATCGCCCGACGACGTTTCGGGTCAACTCGCTCAAAACGACGCGTGCCGCGCTGATCGCGCAACTCGCGCACGCCGGCTTTAGCGTCGAGCCGGTCGCGTGGTGCGCGGACGCGTTCATCCTCCGCAATAAATCGAAAGCGGAATTGATCGAAACGCCGGCGTATCAAAACGGCGAACTGTACGTGCAGAGTTTGTCGAGCATGATCCCACCCCTGATCCTGCAACCCATGCCCGGCGAAAAAATCGGCGACCTCGCCGCCGCGCCCGGCAGCAAAACGACGCAGATCGCCGCGCTGATGCAAAACACCGGCGAGCTGATCGCTAACGACCGCAGCAAGATTCGCCTATTCAAGCTCGTCGCCAATTTGAAATTGCAAGGCGTGAAAAATGCGCGTACAAGTTTAGGCGAGGGCGAACAGTTGTGGAAACGGTTTCCCGAATACTTTGACCGCACGCTCGTAGATGTGCCGTGCAGTTTAGAGGGGCGGTTTGAGACGGGGAACCCAAAATCGTTTGGCGATTGGTCGTTGAAAAAAGTTCGCACGCTCAGCGTGCATCAGTGCCACTTGTTGCGCGCCGCCGTTTCGGCGACGAAACCGGGCGGTGTGATCGTGTACTCGACGTGCACGCTGTCGCCGGAAGAAAACGAAGGCGTGTTGGATTGGCTGATCGCCAAAGAGGGCGACGCGGTCGAAATGTTGCCCATCGAAATGCCGGTTGCCGCGCAACCTGGGATCACCACTTGGGAACGGCAAACGTATGCGCCCGCCGTCGCGTTGAGCGCACGCATCCTGCCCTCGGACACGCTGGAAGGATTTTTCATCGCCAAGTTACGCAAAGTGCGGTCGAACCTGCCCTAGCCAAGCCGCCGCGCATTTCTACGCGCTATGCCGCGCCGCCAAATTCACGATCCATTTTTGCGAAAGCATCCGCCAGCCCGCCAATGCACACTTGAGCGCCTCATCGCTCATCGTCAACAGGTACACCCAGTAGACCGGCAAGCCGAACCCAAACGCGCCGATTGCGGCAAGCGGCAAACCGATCACCCAGAGCGGACCCACGTCAATGAGCGCGGTCACGCGCGCGTCGCCGCCAGCGCGCAAAACGCCGACGACGAGCATCATATTCGACGCCTTGATCCACATCACGCCGGCAACCATCGTCAAAATGTGACGCGCGAACAAATGCGTCGCCGCGTCAATCTTGTACAGACCCAGGATGCTGTCCGCGCTCGCCAAAATTCCAACGCCGATCAGCGCGCCCAACGTCACCACGATGCGCCAAAAGCGTTTGGCGTACACGAACGCGACAGGACTCTCCCCCGCGCCCACCCGATTGCCGATCATAACCGCCGCAGAATTGGCAAGCGCGACGAACGGCACGAACGCCAAGTTCTCGATCGTCCCCGCAATGCTGACCGCCGCGACCGCTTCCGTACTAATCCGCCCATAGATCAAATTGTACGCCGACACGCCGACAGACCACACGATCTC
>CAIKBD010000263.1 GCA_903825565.1 uncultured Anaerolineales bacterium
GCAAATGTGCTATTCTCCGCGCTGTGAATTGGAGCGCACGGCGCACGAGTCTGCGCCCAAAGGGAGTTGTCGCGTAATGCGAAAGGAACGAGTTACCGAAAACGTATATGTGTTTACCAGCGAAGCGTACGCGCAGGTGACCGCCGGCGCAATCGTCACAAACGAAGGCACGCTGGTCGTGGACACCTTGCCGTTTCCGCGCGAAACCCGCGAGATGATCGATTTCTTGCGCGGCGAAAGCAAGCGTGGCATTCGCTATGTCATCAATACGCACCATCACGCCGATCACGTCTACGGCAACTACTTGTTCGAGGAAGCGGACATTGTCGCCAGCGAACGGTGCCGCGAGGTGATGCGGAAATCCGGCGAAAAGAATTTGGCGGAAGCCAAAGCGCAAACGCCGGAGCTGGCAGAAGTGCAATTGCGTTTGCCGAACGTCACGTTTCCCGACAAGATGATGTTTCACTTGGGCGAGCGCATCGTCCGCTTGTTGCCGCTCAACGGGCACACCGCCGACGGTATCGGCGTGTATCTCGAAGGCGACAAGATTCTATTCGCCGGCGACGCCGTGATGCCCCTGCCCTATATTTTTTGGGGCGACCGCGTGACGTTGCAAGAAACCTTGAAAATGATCAAGGAAATGAATTTGGAAAACATCGTGCAGGGGCACGGCGAAGTTTTGCTCAAAGGCGAAATTGACGAAACGCTCGACGCGGGCGTGGCGTACCTCGACGCGATTTACGAAAAAGTCAAAGTCAAACTGCAATCGCGCACGTCGAAAGAACGGCTCGTCAATGACATTTCGCTCGAATCGTGCGGCTTTTCCTCGATTGCGCTCGATGGCTTGGTCAAGCAACTGCATCGCAGTAACCTCCTGCGCGTGTATCAAACCCTAACCGCCAAAGCGCGGTAACTTGAGGGCAGAAGGCGGAAGGATGAAGACTGAAACTTCACCTCCGCCTTCTGCCTTTATTCTGCCGATGAAACAGATCACCATCCTGACGACTGGCGGCACGATTGCCATGCGCGCTGATGCCGATGCGGGAGGCGCAATTCCGCAACTTGGCGGCGCAGATTTCCTTGCGGCATTGCCCCGCGACCTCGCCCCGATTCGGATCGAAGCGTTTGCCAATTTGCCGAGCGCGCATTTTTCGCTCGACGATCTTTGGAACTTGGCGCGCCGCGCTGCCGCGCTTGGTGCAGACGACAGCGTGGCGGGCGTCGTCGTCACCCACGGTACCGACACGCTCGACGAATCGGCGTACTTGTGCGACTTGACGATTGACTCACCAAAACCCATCGTGTTCACCGGCGCAATGCGAACCGTCTCCGAAATTGGCTACGAGGGTTTTGCGAACCTGGCGGCGGCGCTGCGCGTGGCGGCGGACGATGCGGCACGCAACCTGGGCACGCTCGTCGTGTTCAACGATGAAATTCACGCGGCGCGCGATGCGACAAAAACACATACGACCGCACTCGCCACGTTTCGGTCACCAGAGTTTGGCAAACTGGGACACGTTTACCCGCACGCAGTTTACATCGCGCGCCAGCCGGCGCGCCGCGAATTTATTCCGGCGACGCGGCTCGAACAAAATGTGCACCTGCTCAAACTCGGCGTGGGCATGAGCGCGGCGTTGTTCGACTTTGTGGTGGAATCCCTAGCGGCACGCGGGGTTGTGCTGGAAACACTGGGCGGCGGACGCGTTCCACCGACATGGTTGCCTTCCATCGCACGCGCGATCAATCGGGGCGTCGCCGTCGTCATCACCTCGCGCGTCGGCGCGGGCTGGACGATGGATCGCTACGGATACACCGGCGCGCACCACGATCTCGTGCAACTGGGGTGCTGGTTCGCCGAAGGATTGAGCGGACCCAAGGCGCGCATTAAATTGATGGCGGCGTTGGGTACGACACACGCGCGCGATTTTTTCGCAACCGCCTGACAGACGGCTTGGGCAACCTGTACCAACGCGCTAATGATCGGTTTAGGCAAATTGCCAATTGACCGAATTGTTTTTTTTGATATAATGATGCGCGTCAACCGAATAGTCGAGTGCCTTGACGCACTCTGTTTCAGGCCAAGAAGCCCTTGAATTTACGCCAGGTTGCGCGCAGATTCAAGGGCTTTTGTATTTTCCACGATTGTGCTGATTCGAGGGATCGAAATCCAAACCCATATCTGAAAGGAGATTTGAATGACTGCTGGACTGCGTGATTTTTTGGAGATTCCGTATGACAAACTGGAGGAGTTGAATTTACAAATCAAAGCCGACCGGATCGCACACCCCCCCGCGCATGCGTTTCAAGAAGCGCGGATGAAAGACCTTACCGATGAAAAGCGCATCAAAGCCGTGACCGTATGCTTTTCCGATTTGGAAGGTCGTCTGCACATGCTCGATTACGACAAGAAATTCTTGCTCAAGTCGGCAGACAATTTGACGTTCGACGGTTCTTCGATTCGCGGCTTTTCGCAACAAGCCGAATCGGATTTGCGCTTGAGCATTGATTGGCCCGCATTCTACTGGTTGCCCGCCGATTTATTCGGACCCGGCAAAGTGTTAGTGTTTGCCAATGTGTTGGAGCGCGATGGCGCCCCGTACGCGGCGGATATGCGTGGCAAGTTGAAAGCGTATACGGAAGCGCTCTACGCCAAAGACGGACTCACTTGCAACGCCGCGAACGAAATCGAAGGGTTTGTTTTCGCCGGGCGGCACGCCGAACAACGCTACATCGAAACCGGGCGCTTTGAATTTATCAGCACCGGCGGCTATTATCACTCGTTACCCGGCGATGCGCTCCGCATGTTCATTGACGCCGCCGCGGAAGCGCAACGCGCACTGGGCTTTGCAAACGAAAAGGATCATCCCGAAGTCGCGCCCGCACAGTTCGAAATGAATTATTCGTACACCGAAGTGAGCATCGCCGCCGATCAGATTTTGCTCTACAAATTATTGTCGCGCCAGGTCGCGCAAAAGATGGACATGACCGCATGCTTTCTGCCGAAACCGGTCACGGGCGTCAATGGCAATGGGATGCACACGAACTTGTCCATCTCGCGCAACGGCACCAACCTGTTCTGGGACAAGCAGGGCAAAGAGTGTCTCTCGCAAATGGGCTGGGATTTCCTGACGCGCATTCTCACGCGCGCGCTCGACATTTGTCTCATTCTCAATTCGAGCGTCAACGCGTACCGCCGGCTCGACCCGCACTTTGAAGCGCCGAATCAGATCAAGGCATCGCCGATTGATCGCGGCTCGATGGTGCGAATTCCGATTGGCAACGAACGCTCGATGCGTACCGAAGTGCGCTCGATTGCGCCGGACGCGAATCCGTACCTCGCGCTCTACGCGTTGCTCAAGACCGGTTTGGAAGGTCCGCTTGATCGCAGCGTGCTGGATGCGGCAAACATTCGCACCTTGCCCGATAACATTTACGACGCGATTGACGCGTTCAGCCAGAGTCAGTACACGGCAAGCATTTTGGGCAAAGACGTACAGGAAAAATACGCCGATGTCAAACTCAACGCGGCGCATCGCAGTCCACGGCGCCTGGGCTCGCTGATCAAAACATCGGAGATCATTTATCACCACGAAGTGACGAATCAGTATTTGTGGAATCAGTTCTAAGCGAACTCTGGTCACAGGGCGCACAGTTCGTCCAGTCAAATGAAGCGTGAACTCCTCAGGAGGAGGAGGAGGGCCACGACGCCCTCGAATCCAACTAAACCTTGGTTCGGGGGCGTATTTTTTCACAGACCAAAAGGGAGTCAACTCCGCTACTCGCCCGGAATGCGAGCCGGCTACCGCATCATTCAACCGAATACCGGCTGGTGCATGAACACTAGCAGAGGGGGCCATGAAGCCCTCGAAACAAAACCGACCTGGTTTTGTTTCGAGGGCTTTGCTTTGCCTAAAAGCACCTACTTTTTATCCATACAAAAATTTTAAGGAGGCATCATGTCAGCACAATCTAGTACGAGCACAGGTATGAAAAAGACTCTGGGTCTGACCGGGGTCACGGTGAACGCGATGGCGTTGATTGCGCCGGGCGCGTTCTTGTGGATGACGTTCCAACTGCAAGCCGCGAACGTAGACGTGAATGGCGTGAGTACGGCAAAGGATATGTGGACGGGCATCGTCGCCGCGTTGATCGTCGCGTTCCTCACGGCGTTCGCATTCGCCGAACTCGCGCATCGCTATCCCGATGCGGGTAGTGGCAGTGCCTACTATTTCGCCGAAAAAGCGTTCCTGGATCGCGAAGAACCGGCGCACCGACGCTGGGCGCGTATTGCCAAATTTATCACGGGTTGGGCGGCGCACTTGTTTTACTGGGTTTATCCCGGCGTCATGGTCGCGTTCATGGTCGTGCTCATTACGTACATCGTTGGACAGTTCGGTGTCGAGTTGCCGATTTGGGGACAAATCATCGTTGCCTGGTTGTTCTCGGCGCTTGTGGGTTCGATTGCGATGCGCGGCATCAACGGCTCGACGACCGCGAGCATCGTGATCAATGTGATTCAGTTGACCGCGCTCGTCGTGTTCAGCGTGCTCGCGATCATGTTCCGCATCCAAAATCCGGCGAGCGTGCCGGCAGAGGGTTGGTATCATCCAACACCGACTTCGATTATCACGCCGCACGATTTTTCCGGTTTGTTGTTTCAATCTACCATCGCCATTTTGATTCTGGTCGGTTTTGAATCTTCGACCGCGCTTGGCGCGGAAGCAATCAATCCAAAACGCGATATTCCGCGCGGCGTTTTGCTCTCGCTGGCGATTCAAGGTTTGTTGGCGTACTTGTTCGAGTACTTTGCCGCGAACTATGCGCTCTCGAATAAATTGACGATGGATGTGGCTGGCAAGACCTTGACCGGTATTGATGCGGCGGCGGCATCGAGCGCGCCGATTGGTGACCTGGCAATTTTGATTGGCAACGCGTTCCTGGGTGGCAACGGTTTCGCGTTTATGCTGGTTATCGCGGCGACGGTCGCGATTGCCATCCTGGGCACGACGCTCGCGGCGATGAACACCGGTGTGCGCATTTCGTTTGCCATGTCGCAAGACAAGGAAATGCCCGACATCATGGGCTTGCTTCACGACGAGTACGCGACCCCGTACGTCGGTGTGGTGCTCATGGTCGTCGTTTCCGGTATCGTCGGCACGATCGGTTTGCTTGGCGGCGTCGTTTCGTTGACCGGCATCACGCTCGCATCGAACCTGGGAACATTCGTGCTCTATGCCTTGATCTGCGGATTGACCGTCGTTGCATTTGCGGGACGCAAAGAATTTAGTTTGCTCAAGCACGGCATCATTCCCGTCCTGGGCGTCATCGTCAATATCATCATGTTGCTCGCGATTTTCGTGATCGGCATCATCTCCGGCGGTTCGACCGCGGCGGCGACGTATCTCGCTCTCGGAATTTCTGCCGCGTGGTTGATTGCGAGTGCGCTCTACTTGTTGATTGTCAGTCAGCGTGAAGGGCGGCACATTGTTCCGCCCGCTCACGAAATGGCAACCAAGTAAATTGGTTCGCCGCGTTTGTCTCCTGTTGCATTCCGTTGATCTTTGGAGGAGGAGAAGTGGAATGCAACAGGGACAATCGTGTTTGCAAAATTCGATCAAGGTGATTGCGATTGAAACACACCGCGCCAGAATTTGATTACAGCGGTCTCAGCCACATCGGTCCCGTGCGCGAGGACAATCAAGATTCCATCCAGTTACCAGACGGGCATCCGTTTGAGGAACGCGGATGGCTTGTTGCTGTTGCGGACGGAATGGGCGGATACGCGCACGGCCAAGTCGCGAGCAAACTCGCGTTGGAAAAAATGTTTGATGCGGTGTACGGCGAAAAAATCTTGTCTGCCGAGTCTGCCTTGAAACGCGGCGTCGAGATGGCGAACCTGGGTGTGTTCAAACTCGCACAACAAATGGGTGTGGGTCGCATGGGCACGACGATTACCGCCGCGTGCGTCGTCGGCAATCAGTTGTATCTCGCGCATGTCGGCGACAGTCGCGCGTACCTCATTCGCGATCATCGCGCGATTTGTTTGACTGAGGATCACACGACTGTCGGCGAGTTGGTTCGCATGAAAATTTTGCCGCCGGATAAAGTTCGCACGCACGCGCAACGTTCGATTCTCACGCGCGGCTTTGGGCTGACGATGTTTGTCAAACCGGATATCACCAAGCACACGCTCAAGCCGGGTGATCGTCTTGTCTTGTGCAGTGATGGGGTGTGGTCGGTGATCGAGGATCACGAATTTGCCGATGTGTCCAAGCACAGCAAACGCGCGCACGACCTGAGCCAGAATTTAATTGACCTCGCGCTCAAACGCGAGACCGATGACAACGCCTCGGCGATTGCAGTCCACATTCACGCGCTCACGCCCTCGCCCGCCGGCAACGGCAACGGACGCGGTGCGTTCGCGCCGATCAAGGATTGGTTGTCGCGTCGCTCGATGTTATTTCTAAATCAATGAGTCGTCATTCATGTCAACTTATGCTATAATGCGCCCCGATATGTTGCAAATCGGGGATCAATTCGACCGCTATCAAATTGAAGCGCACCTTGCCCAGGGCGGCATGAGCGACATTTATCGCGCGTACGATATTATGAACAAGCGCGAAGTCGCGATCAAAGTGCCGGATGCCAGCATCATGGGCGATCCCGCGCAGTACGAACGTTTTCAGCGCGAGATGCAAGTGATGAAAACACTAGAGCATCCCGCGATTTTGCGTGGACTCGATGCGGGCAAGTACAATCGCGTGCCGTACCTCGTCACCGAATTTGTGGACGGGCAATCGCTTCGTCAGTTGATCGAAAAATCCGGCGCGATGCCGATGGAGCAGGTGATTCCGATTATTTGCAAAATCGCGGATGGGATGGCCCATTGCCACGCGCACGAAGTGATTCATCGCGATTTGAAACCGGAAAATATTTTGATGGCGCACGAAGGTCAGCCGGTGATTATGGATTTCGGACTCGCGTTGACCAAGGGCGCGCATCGTGTCACGTACTCGAACCTCAGCGCGACGATGGGCACGCCCGATTACATGGCGCCCGAACAAGTCGAAGGCAAACGCGGCGACGCGCGCACCGACATTTACGCGCTCGGCACGATTATGTACGAAATGCTCGCCGGCAAAACCCCATTCTCCGGCGACAACAATCTCGCGGTGATGGCTCTGCATCTCAACGGCGTCGCGCCGCGCCTCGACCGCGAACGACCTGACATCTCGCCACACATCGCCGCGATAGTCGCGCGCTGTTTGCATCACGACCCCGACAAACGTTATTCCGATATGCGTGCGCTCATTGACGCGCTCAACAATCCCGACACCGCCGACCTGAGTTTGCTCGATCAAAAAGCGCCATCGTCAGCAAATCAGTGGTGGCAATCGCAAGCCGTGCGCGCCATCGGCATTAGCATTTTGATTATGATGGCGATTGTCGTGTTGGCGTTTGCGCTTCAAGCATTGCGATAATTTTTTTCTGCCACAGAGCACACAAAAGTCACAGACGCTTTGCGTTTCTCTGTGTTCCCTGTGACCTCTGTGGCAAATTGAAGGGTCATCCCAAAATGCCTACCCCATCTGAAATCCTCACGCGCGTGCAAGAAAATCAAATCAAGTACATTGATTTGCAATTCACCGATGTCGTCGGCGTTGTCAAGAATGTGACCATCCCCGCGCAAGAATTGGCGCACGCACTAGAGAACGGCATTTGGTTCGATGGTTCTTCGATTGAAGGATTCGCACGCGTCGCCGAAAGCGATATGCACTTGCGTCCCGACGTGTCCACGTTTGCGATTGTGCCCTGGCTCAAAGGCGAGGATGCAACCGCACGTTTGATTTGCGATGTGTTCACGCCTGATGGTCAACCGTTCGCGGGCGATCCACGTGCGGTGCTGAAACGTGTGATCGCGCAAGCGGCAGACCTGGGAATGATTTATAACACGGGACCTGAGTTGGAATTTTTCTTGCTCAATCTGCATCCCGATGGAAAATTGATTCCGCCGATTCCGCATGACAGCGCAAGTTATTTTGATGCGCCCTCGGATATGGCGGCGGGCTTGCGTCGGCAGATGACCGCGACGATTTCCGCGTTCGGCATCGAGGTCGAGGCGATGCATCACGAAGTCGCCACCGGGCAACACGAAATTGATTTTCGCTACTCGGATGCATTGACGACGGCTGACAATGCCGTGACATTCCGGCTCGCGCTCAAAATCGTCGCCCAGATGAATGGCTTGTACGGCACGTTCATGCCCAAACCGATTCGCGGCATCGCGGGCAATGGGATGCACGTGCATCAAAGTCTCGCGTACAAATCGAATGGCAAGAATGCATTCGGCGACCCAGGCGACGCGCATGGTCTTTCAAAAATCGCCAAGCATTTCATCGCGGGACAACTCGCACACGCGCGCGGGATGTGTGCGGTGCTCGCGCCGCTGATCAATTCGTACAAGCGTTTGGTTGTCGGTTACGAAGCGCCGGTATACATCAGTTGGGCGCGCATCAATCGCTCGGCATTGATTCGCGTGCCGCGCGCATCGGGTCTCGATTCGACGCGCCTTGAATTGCGTTGTCCCGATCCCAGTTGCAATCCGTACCTCGCGTTCGCCGTGATGCTCGCCGCTGGGCTCGATGGCATTCGTCGCGAATTGCCCGCGCCCGAAGCGACCGAGGAAAATCTGTACTTGCGCGACACGCAACGACGCAGTGCGCCAGAATTGTTGCCCGGCTCGTTGAATCAGGCGCTCGACGCGCTTGAGCAAGACCAGGTTGTGCGCGATGCGCTCGGCGCGCACATTTGTGATCGGTTCGTCAGCGCAAAACGTCTCGAATGGGAGGACTATCGCCTCGAAGTGAGCGATTGGGAATTGAACAAGTACCTGCCGAATTATTGACAGACAATCCTATTTTCGATATACTCTTGCCACAAACGCGATGATGGAAACGAGTACGCGCGGCAATCGTTCAGCGAGTTCGGGAGAGTGTGAGCCGAATGCGTGAACCGCGCGGAAA
This sequence comes from uncultured Anaerolineales bacterium, assembly GCA_903825565.1. Lineage (GTDB taxonomy): Bacteria > Chloroflexota > Anaerolineae > UBA4142 > UBA4142 > CAIKBD01. The sequence continues at coordinate 9,024 of CAIKBD010000263.1, forward strand.
ATCCTTCCGGAGCGGCGGGTTGAAAATGAGCCAAAAGTTTGGCGAATGATTAGGCCACGCCGGAGTCGCACTCCGTTACAAGAGCGCAAAGATGATGGTCTTTGAAAGTGAGCGCAATAGTTCGATAGTTAGATAGTGCGATAGTTGAATGACCAACTAACACACTAGCGCACTAACGCACTATTGAGCTAAAAAGGGTGGTACCGCGAGCAAACGTCTCGTCCCTTGGGGGCGGGACGTTTTTTAATTTATGATTTTCGATTTCTGATTTCTGATTTATCGTTGCGCCAAATCAGAAATCATAATTCATAAATCAGAAATGAGGACGAATGACTGAACTACTTGCTCAATCCGATGCGTACTTGCGAGAATTCGATGCAACCGTGATCGCTGTCAATGGCGATCAGGTCGCATTCGACCGCACCGCGTTTTATCCACGCGGTGGCGGACAGCCGAGCGACCAGGGCGAGTTGCGCGTCGCGGACGAATCGTATCGCGTGCTCGAAGTGAAAAAGCAAGCCGGCGAAGTGTGGCACAAGTTAGATCGCGCGGCGACGTTTGCGGTGGGCGCGCGCGCGCACGGCGCGCTTGACTGGGAGCGTCGCTACAAGTTGATGCGGACGCACACGGCTCTGCATATTTTGTGCGGGATGATGTGGCGCGATTACGGTGTCAGCGTGACGGGCGGTGACATGGAACCACTCGCGGCGCGAATGGATTTTGAGCTAGAGCGGATGAGCGCGGATTTCGCGCACGACGTTGAAGAAAAAGTGAATGCGGAGATCGCGGCGGCGCGCGACATTCGCGTGAAAATTTTGCCGCGCGCGGAAGCATTCGCAATTCCCGATTTGATTCGCACGAAAATCAATTTGTTGCCGCCGGACATTCAAGAGGTGCGTACCGTTGAAATCGTCGGACTCGATTTGCAAGCGGACGGTGGCACGCACGTTGCCAACACGCGCGAGGTTGGGCGCATCAAAGTCGTCGGGCACGAGAGCAAGGGCAAGATCAACAAGCGATTACGCATCGCGGTCGAATAATTCACTCGGAGGAAAACCATGTCTGCACAACCCCCAAAGACGCCGGCGGATTTGGCGCGTGAAGCGGCAGATGCCGTGCAAAAAGAATTGACCGAACTTCGCAAGGCGGCGAGTATGACGACGCTCGCGGATGCGGTCGGCGATCTCGACCACGCGTTGGCAAACCTGGCTCCCGAAATTCAACAACTGCGAACCCAGGGTTATGCGTTCAAAGGTTATCTCGAACAAAAGAGCAACGTCCTGGCAGAGCAATGGTCGGCGGTCAAGCAATCGGTGCAAGCCGAGATTCAATTCGCCAGCCGCGATTTGTCGCTGGAAGCCGATCGGTTGGACGGCGAGTTTCGCGTGATTCACGATTACATCTACGCCGACCCAGATCGCGCGCGCGGACAGTTGGATGCGCTGAAACGCGCGGTGGACTTGGCGGCGCAAAAAGCGAACAGCGCGGCGAGCAAAATTCGCGCGTCGTTCGACAACATCGCGTCGAATGCAAGCCAGACCAAGACCCAGATCCAGGACGCGAAAAATTGTCTCCAGTTATTTGCCGAAGCATCGTTCAAGTTATACCCGAATGAAGACCCGGTGGACGCGGTCAAGGCGCAGTGGCTCAAGGACGACAAGAACAGTCCGAAAGGAATTTTGTTTGTGAGCGATGCGCGGCTTGTGTTTGAGCAACGCGAAGAAATCGCGAAAGAAAAAGTGTTGTTCATCGCGACAAAAAAAGAAAAGGTGCAAAAAGTGTTGATTGATGTGCCAGTCGGCGCGGCGCACAAATTATCCGAAAGCGAAAGCGGCGCGTTGCTGTGGCACAAGGAATTGCTGGATGTGAATTTCGTTGAAGGCACGCCGATTCGTCACGCGCAGTTCAAGTTGGACGAGGACTCGGCGCTGTGGGCGGCGCTCATCAATCGCGTGGTCAGCGGCGATATGGACAAGGAACGCATCGCGCCCAAAGCCGTCGCGCCAACACCCGCGAAATCCGCGCCGACGAAATGCCCGACCTGCGCGGCGAAACTCGACGCGCCGATTGTGAAAGGAATGCAGAGCGTCAAGTGCCCGTACTGCGGCACGGTTATTCCTCTGTAAGGATTTTCGTTTTTCGATTGCTGATTTTGAATGTGGTGTTCGAGCAGTCGAAAATTAAAAATTAAAGATGGCATACAAATTTTGTTCCAACTGCGGCAACGCATTACCAATCACACGCGATGCATTCGCCGCGCAAACCTGCGCGCAGTGCGGACGCACCCAGTATCACAACTCGCGTCCGTGCGCGGGCGCGTTGATTGTGCGCGATGGTCGCGTGTTGCTCGTCAAGCGCGCGGTTGAGCCATACAAGGATTGCTGGGATATTCCGGGCGGATTTCTCGAAGCAGGCGAGCATCCGCTCGATGGCATGATGCGCGAGGTGCGCGAGGAAACGGGGTTGGAGGTGCGCGTCCTGGGTTTGCTCGGCGCGTACATTGACCGATATGTTTTTCAGGGCGAAGAATTTTTTACACTCAGTGCGTACTATGTGGTCGAGCCGATGGGCGGACAGTTGCGCGCGCAAGATGATGTGAACGAGTTTGCGTGGTTCGCGCTCGATGCGTTGCCGGACGCGATTGCGTTCGAGCATCCGCACGCGGTGTTGCGCGATTTGCGCGCGTGGGTGCGTTAGCAATGGCGGCTGATTTTCTCCAAGCAGTCGTATTCGTCGCCAGTTTTACACTCGTCATCCTGGGTATTTATGGGATCGCGAACGCCCTGCTCCGCCGCTTCGACACCGCGCATCAGCAAATGGCGCGGTTCGATTTCAAGCGCGCAAGCAAACGCCTCGGACACAATGTCCGTGAATTGATCGCACGGGGTTGCACCTGGCAAGAGATCGAAAGCGCAATGGAGGGCAAAGCAAGCATCAAGACGCTATTGAAACGGGAGAAGATGCCCGCGCGTCAAACATTCAAACCAATCACACGCGCGGAGTTGGAGGAGCAACTGCGCGTCAAGCGCGCACAAGGCGATCAAGCCGTGATCGGTTTCTTTGCCGGTTTGCGCGACCTGGATCGTGAAATCGTGATCGAGTTTTTACTTGCCCAACTCGAACGCGTCAATGACGACGATCACGTTCTAGTTTCCACCTGCGCGGCGGCGGAGTTGACGCGACAGCGGAGCGGCGCGAATATCGCTCCGCGTCTGGAAACGATTTTGGCGACAATTCCAGCCGTGGGAAATTTCTGGTATTGCTGGCAGTCCGTGCAACTGGCGATTGCGCTGAATCAAAATGCGGCGCACAAGAAAACGTGCGATTGCCAACTCTACGCGCGGTTCGCGGTCGAGCCGGCACAGCGAGCCGATTTGCTGGTTATGGGCACGGCGGTGCGCGCGCAAAATCCCAGCACGCTTTGGTTCGTGACATGCAAGGTGTGTTGGCGGCAGTGGTACATCGGGGAGGATGGCACGCGGCACATCAGCGTTTTTAACTGGCACGAAGTATGACGAGCGGATGATGGTTGATTTGCGATTTAGGATTTGGCGCGCGACGTGGTAAAATCGTTGAGGAGAAATTCAGAATGCCAGTTGTGTTGAGACTCAAGGGCTACAAATTCTGGTTCTACGAAGCCGACCTTGCTGAGCCACCGCACGTTCATGTCGGCAAAGCCGGTAGGGAAGCAAAATACTGGATCGATCCAATTGCGCTCGTGCGCGCAGGAAGGTTTCGTGAGCATGAACTTGATGAGATCGAAAAAATTCTTGACGAATATCGCGGCGATCTTTTAGAATCGTGGAGAGAGGAGAAACGGAAACATGTTAACGGTTAGAGCAAAACTAGTAATTCCGAATTACATATCTGCTCCAATTGTCCCAATCGTCATTCCCGATTTGAACGAGGTGCGCCGATTCGCCGCCGAGTTGCACGCGAAACGCAAAACGTGGAGCGGCGAAGCGTTTGGATGGCAAGCCGAGTACACGCCATCGCGCAAAGACCCGCCGCTCGATTCCAAGATGACATTCACACCCGCCGATTTTTGCATCGGCGAAAGCGGTATATGGTTTTTCTCGCTGATGTGGGAACGCGGCGACTCTGCCAAGCCGGTTGAATTTCTGGACGACAAGAACATTGTGAAACGAACGCGCCGCAAGACACCAAGTGTTGCGCGCAAGTTGCGGAGCAGATAATTAAAAAGACCTTCGAGGTCGCTTGCGCGAAAACCGAAGGTCTGAACGAATGTGCATCAAGCGTGTTCGAGTTTGCGCTTTTGCTTGAGAAGTTGTTCGGCTTTCTCATCCATCAATCGCGCGTGCTCGCGGTAAAACGCTAAACGTTCGGCGCGTGACATATCTTTCGTTTGCTCGTAATGTTTATCGCGGATTTGGCGAGTCATTTCGACGGCGTTGATTTCAAATTTTTCCATACATCACCAAGCACGAAGCAATGTCGAAACCGCAATGTCTTCGTCAACGTCTTCCCAGTGAATGCCGATGCCTTTGGCAATCAGTCGCCAATTCTTGCGTTGCTTGGGCGTGGCATCGCGCAAACGCGGAAACCATTCGAGCGGCACAGACACTTGGCGTCCGTCGGAAAGATTCACGGTCAATGTATTGTCAGTGCAATGCACATTGAGAGCCAGGATTGCGGTTGGGCTAATACTGCTTGAGGTGTTCTTGGGCACGGCGAAATTATAGCACACTTTATCGCGATGCGGGAAACGGGTTTGGGAATTTTCGATTTTCGATTTCTGATTGCCGATTGAATTGACGCGGACGAGCGCGGATAAATGCGGATGAACCACGATTCTACTCAAACATTTGAGGAGGCAAAATGGGATTCCAAGTAGTTTGTCAAACAAAAGAAATAGCGATTGACCAAGTAGAACCAGAATTGCTTCGCTTGATAAAACCATATCTGCCAGGCCAAGAACAAATTTTGATTTGTCTTGAGAACAAGACAGAACAGAATTTAACGGGGCTTTTTGGAAATCAACTACTAGCTGTCATGTCCAACGACATCGTGCACAAAAAAGTCCAGAGACATCGTGCACATTGTTGATGAGATACTCAGATCAGAGTTTTTGATTAACAATAGCATAACCGACCCTTTTCGTTCATACTGTTTCCGTAAGGAGGCA
>CAIKBD010000264.1 GCA_903825565.1 uncultured Anaerolineales bacterium
AGGGGTAAATTCCCTCGCCCCTATTGGGGAGAGGCGCTAGCGCGTCCGTAACGCGGCGGGACGCCGCACGGATGTCGCGCGAGCGGGGTGAGGGGTGATGTCAAGCGACGTTTGAAAAGCCGTGTCAATGAAGCGGCAAGGGGATAACAAAACGCGCGCCCGGTTTCATCCGACCGGGCGCGCGTTTTTTCAAATCGGAATTATTCCGCCGCCGGCGTCGGCGCGGTTGCGGGTTGAGCGGTTTCTTCACGTGGATTCAACCGTCCCAGCAAAATGTCCAGAATGCTGTACGCGACCGGCACGAGCACGAGTGTCAACAACGTCGAGGTGATCAAACCGCCGATCACGGCGACTGCCATTGGCGCGCGGAAACTGCCGCCCGCGCCCAGCCCCATCGCCACCGGCAACATGCCCAGGATCAGCGAGAGGGTCGTCATCAAGATCGGGCGCAAGCGAATGGGTCCCGCCGTGAGCAACGCTTCGTCACGGCTCATCCCGCGCTTGCGGAGATCATTCGTAAAGTCCACGAGCAAGATCGAATTTTTTGTCACCAAGCCCATCAGCAAAATGATGCCGATCATCGCCGTCATATCGAACGCGAAATGCATGATCAGCAAGCCCATAAACGCGCCGATGATCGAGAGCGGGAGCGCGAGCATCAACACGAGCGGTTGCGTGAACGAGCCGAACTGCGACGCCAACACCATGTACACAAACACGACCGACAGGAACATGGAGAACAGGAGCGAGTTGAACGATTCCGCCATAGATTGCGTTTGCCCGCCGAACGAGACGGTGACGCCGGGTGGCAGTTGCAGTTGGGCGAGGCGCGCGCGCACGTCGTTCGTGATCGCGCCCTGGGTGCGCCCGACGAAATTCGCGCCGACGACCACTTGGTTTTGCCGGTTGAGCCGGCGGATCGAAGTGGGACCGGTGCTGGTCGAGATCGAAGCGACGTTGCGCAGCGGCACAATTTGCCCGGTCGTCGAGGTGAGCGACAATGAGAGAATATCGTCCAGCCGCGAGCGATCCTCCGGGCGCAAGCGCACGACAATGTCCGCCTCGCGGCTTTTTTCGCGGTAGCGCGATGCCGTCTGCCCGTTGATCAGCGTGCGGACGGTCGAGCCGACTGCGGCGGTGCTCAACCCCACGCGCGACGCGCGTTGGCGATCCACGTCCACGTGCAGTTCCGGCTTGCCCGGTTGCGAACTGCGATCCAGGTCTACCAAGCCCGGCACGTCGGCAATCGCCGTCATAATGTCTTTGGACACCGTGTCGAGTTCTTCGGTCGCGCCGGTCGTGTTCACATACAATTGAACGGGGCGCCCGGTGACGCCGGTGCCGCCGCCGCCCATCGCCGACCCAAAACTAAACGCCAGGTTCGGCAGATCCGCAAACCGCTTGCGGATTTCCGGTTCCGCTTTGGTGAGCAGACCGCTTGTGCGCATCTTGACGGTAAACGTCGCACGCTCTGGCGCGGTGGAACTGCCGATGGTCACGAAAATATCTTGCACGTCTGGCACGGTCTTGAGGCGTTCTTCGATCTGGCGTGCGGCGGCATCGGTTTGCGCCAGCGGCGTGCCGGGCGCCAGTTGCAACCCGATTGAAAATGTATCGCTGTCCACCGTTGGCAGGAAGGACATTTCGACGAACCGCGCCAGCCCAAAGATGGACAGGAACACGACGAGTCCGATCAGCGCGCTGATTTTCTTGTGCCCCAGCGACCAGCCGAGCAACCGCCGATAGCCGCGGTCGAGCCAGCTCAAATTGCTTGCCGCTTCATCGTGCGCGTGCCCGGGTTTGGGTTTGCGCTGTTGGAAAAAATATGCCGACAACATCGGCGCCATCGTGAATGCTTCAAACAACGAAATGGCGACCGCCGCAGAAATGACCAAGCCGAACTCGCGGAAAAAGATGCCGATCATCCCGGTCGCAAATGCGACGGGCAAAAACACCGAGAGCACGGTGAGCGTCATCGCCAGCACCGCCAGCGCAACTTCGTTCGTGCCGTTCGCGGATGCCTCTTTCGGCGTTTCGCCGCGCTCCATATGGCGAAAAATATTTTCGCGCACGACGATGGCATCGTCAATCACCAAGCCGACGGCGAGCGACAAGGCGAGGAGCGTGATCATATTCAAGCCCAAGCCCAGCGCGCTCATCGCCGCGAACGTGCCGATCATGATCACCGGCAAGCCGACGACCGTGATCAGCGTGTTGCGGAGATCGCGGAAGAACACGAACACGACGAGCGACGCGAACAACCCGCCCAGCACCAAGTCCACAATCGAATCCTCCGTGGATTTTTCGATAAAGTCGGATTGGTCGCTGGCGATGGTCACGCCGAGATCGGGATAATCTTTTTTCAGATGCGTCAGTTCTTCTTTGACGGCGTCGGCGACGCGGACGGTGTTCGTGCCCGATTGTTTGATAATCGAGACCGCAATGGTGTCTCTGCCGTTGAGCCGGCTGTAGGTATCCGTCTCGGCGAAACCGTCTTTGACAGCGGCAATATCTTTCAGGTATGTGGGCACGCCGCGAATCGTGGCGATGGTAATGTTGCTGATCTCGCTCATGCTTTGAAAATTGCCGGGCGTTCGCACGAGCACATCCTTGCCATTGTCGGTGATGCGCCCGCCGGGCAAGTTCAGGTTCTCGGTTTGGATCGCGGCGACGACTTGTTGCGGCGCGATGCGGCGCACGCGCATTTCGTCGAGGTTCAAGTTGATCTGAATTTGGCGCACCAAGCCGCCGGTGACATTTACATCGGCGACGCCTTCCAAGCGATCCAAGCGCGGCTTGATCTTGTCGTCCACCAAGCGGCGCAATTCGTCGGCAGGCATCTTGTTGGTCTGGTCCACGATGGCGAATGTCAGCACCGGCATAGACGAGGGATCGTATCGCTGAATGATCGGGTCTTGCGCGTCGGTCGGAAACGAGCCGCGCACGGTCGCCACTTTTTCGCGCACGTCTTCGGCGGCGCGCACGGCGGAATATTCGAGATTGAATTCGACGAGGATTTGGGACACATTCTCGCTGGAGGTGGAGGTGACATTCTTGACGCCGTTGAGCGCGCCGAGCGATTCCTCCAGCGGCTCGCTGATCGCGCGTTGCACTTCGTCGGGGCTGGCGCCGGGGTACACGGTGGTCACGGCGACGTAGGGCGCGTTGATGTTGGGGATCAAGTCCACCGGCAAACGCGAGTAGCCGATCAAGCCCACCACGATCAACGCGACCATCAACATCGTGATAAACACAGGTTGCCGAATAGAAATATTTGCAATATTCACGAAAGCGTCCTCCCAATCCGGTTCAGAAACCCGTTGTGCGTGAACGGCGCGCGAACGGGTTTCTGCGAGGTTCATAATTTGCGCGCCGCCATGTCCGGGACGTGGGCGCGCTAGGCGGTTTTTCGACTAGGAACCGGTGACGATCTCGACCACGGCGCTCAAGCCCGGATACAACCCGGCATTGCTGGGATCGATCTCGATCCACACCGGCACGCTGACGATGCCGCTGGCGGTCGTCGCTAACATGCCGATGCGCTTGACGCTCCCGGTGAGTGTTTTCTCGCCGAGGGCATCCAGCGTGATGCTTGCCTTCTGCCCAACTTTGAGCGTGGGCAAGGTGGTTTCGTCTGCATTCACTTGCACTTGCATCTTGCTCAGATCGGCGAACGTAATGACCGGCGTGTTGGCGGCGGTGGATTCGCCGACTTTGGGCACGATCCAGATCACCGTGCTGTCGAACGGCGCGACGATGCGCGCGTTGTTGAGGTTACGCTTGGCGACTTCGAGCGCGGCTTGCGCTTGCGCGATTTGCGCCATGCTCGTGTCGCGCTCGGTTTGCGTCGGGCGATTCATCACGAGATTGTATTGCGCGAGCGCGCCCTGGTAACTCGCAATGGCTTGTTGCAAGGTTAATGCCTGGGTCGTTGTCGCAATCAGGGGATTGGTGCTGCCGCCGATGCGGTCGTACGCCGTTTGCGCCTGATCCAACGCCGATTTCGTGCGGTCAATATTCGTCTTGGCGATCAAGATGTCTTCCGCCGTCGAGCCGGGCTTGAGCCGGTTCCAGTTGGCGTTGGCGAGATCGAGCGCGGCTTGCGCCTGCGCGATTTGAATTTCGAGGAGCGTCGTGTCGAGCGCGGCAACCAAATCGCCGGCTTTGACGCGCGTGCCTTCGGGCGCTTTGATTTCGGTCACTCGGCCGGCGCTGGCGAAGGAGAGGGTGGCTTGGCTGGCGGACACGAGACTGCCGATCAAGCGCACCTTGGTTGTCGTCACGCGCGGCGTGGGCGAGGCGGCGGCTTGCGCGCCTTGCGGTGCGCCGGCAGGACGCGTGCCTTGCGGTGCGCCGCCGGCGGGTGTGCCAGCCGGCGCGGCGGGTGTTGTGGCTCCCCCGCACGCGACCGTTAGCCCGGCGATGATCAAGAGCCAGGCGATTAAAAGAAGCGAGCTGCGTTTGTTGAACGTAATCATCAATGACTCCCCAGGTGGAGATTGGAAATTGGAAACTAGAAATTAGAAGGTGGAGGTTGGAAACCCAAGCGGGGAATGTTCCCCCTCCAACTTTTGGCGTGTTTACTCGGATGCCGGCGTCGGCGCGGCTTGCGTAACTTTTTGGGTCGAACGGCGCAACAGTTTATCTTGCGTCGTGACGAGCATATCGTAAAACACCGGGACGATCAACAGCGTGAGCAGGGTCGAAGTGATCAACCCGCCGATGACGGCAATCGCCATCGGCGCGCGAAAACTGCCGCCCGCGCCGCGCGCCAGCGCAACCGGCGTCATGCCCAGGATCAACGAGGCGGTCGTCATCAGGATCGGGCGCAACCGCGTGGGTCCCGCCACCAACAACGCTTCGACGGGCGTCATGCCTTGCGCGCGCATTCGATTCGCCAAGTCCACGAGCAGGATCGAGTTCTTGACTGCCAAGCCCATCAACAAGATCAAGCCGATGACGGCGGTCATGTCGGCGTTCGTGCCGGTGATAACCAGCGCGCCAAACGCGCCGATGATCGCGAGCGGCAACGCCAGCATCAACACGATCGGTTGCGTGAACGAACCGAATTGAGACGCGAGCACCATATACATAAACAGCACCGACAACGCGAGCGAGCCGATGAGCGTGTTCAACGCGTCCGCCGTTTGTTGCACCTGCCCGCCGAAACGCACGGTGACATTTGCCGGCAAACGCATTTGGTTCAAGCGTTCGCGCATGTCCGCGACGACGAGCGCCTGCACTCTGCCGACCGTGTTTGCGCCGATGCCGATTTGCGTTTGGCGGTTCAGCCGCGAAATCACGGAGGGACCCGAACTGCTCGTCACAGTTGCCAAATTGCGGAGCGGCACCATTTGCCCGCTCGGCGTTTGAATGTTGAGCGACATGATGTCGTCGAGCCGCGAGCGGTCTTCGGGGCGTAGCCGTACCACAATGTCCGCTTCCTTGCCCGGCTCGCGGTACCGCGACGCCGTTTCGCCGGAAACGAGCGCGCGAATCGTCGAACCCATGCTCGACGTGGTCAGATTGTATTGCGACGCGCGGTTGCGATCCACCACGATCCGCAATTCCGGTTTGCCCGGCTCGTTACTGCGATCAATATCGGCAAGCCCTTGAACGCCCGCCATTCCTTTGATAATGTCTTGCGCGACGAGATCGAGTTCTTCGGGTGAGCCGTTCGAGAGTAGGTTGATTTGGATCGGGCGCGAGCCAACGTTCGTGCCGCCGCCGCCGCCAAAGCCGCCCTGAAAGTTGTAACTCAAGCCCTTGAACCCGCCCAACTTTTGGCGCACTTCGGCTTCGATGGCTTTGAGCCGACCCAGGTCTTTCATCTGCACATTGAACGAGGCGCGCTCCGGCGAACTGCCGCCACCCACATTGGAAAAGATATTGTCAATCCCGTCTACCGTGAGCAATTGTTCTTCGATCAGTTTGGCTTGCGCGTTCGTCACGGCGAGCGTGGTGCCGGGCGGCAACGCCAAGCCCACTTGGAAATTCGCGTTATCAATGCGCGGGATGAACGACACGGTTTGCATCACGCCCGGCACGATGACGTACAGTCCGCCCAAAATTGCCAGGGCGACGATGAAAATGATCAAGCGATGATCCAACGTCCACGCCAACAGATTGCGGTAGCCGCGATCCAGCCAACCCTGTTTGACGGTTTCCTCTTCGCCGGTTTCGCTCGGTTTATGTTTCTTTTGCCGGAACAAGTACGCCGACAGCATCGGCGCGAGGGTGAACGCTTCAAAGAGCGAAATCATCACAGCGGCGGTTACGGCGATCCCAAACTCGCGGTAAAACCGTCCGATCTGTCCGGTGGTGAACGCGATGGGGAAGAAGACCGAAGCGATGGTCAACGTCATCGCGACGACGGACAGCGCGACTTCGTTGGTGCCGCGCGCCGCCGCTTCCTTTGGCGTTTCGCCGCGCTCCATATGCCGAAAAATATTTTCGCGCACCACAATCGCATCGTCGAGCACCAAGCCGACGGCAAGCGACAGCGCAAGCAACGTCATCATGTTCAGCGACAAGCCGAGCGCGCTCATCGCGGCGAACGTGCCGATCATGATCACCGGCAACCCGGCGATGGTGACGAAGGTGTTGAGCAAATTACGGAAAAACAACAAGACGATCAGCGAGGCAAACCCCGCGCCGTAGATCAAGTCCAGCGTCGAGTCTTCGATGGATTTTTTGATAAAGCTCGATTGATCGTTCGAGATCACGATGTCGAGATCGCGGAAATCGCGTTGCATCCGTTGCACTTCGGCGCGCACGCGTTCGGCAACTTGAACGGTGTTGGTGCCGGATTGTTTACGCACTTGCACCGATACGGAATCCTTGCCGTTCAACCGGCTGTACGAGGTGACTTCGGCGGTGGCTTCTTGTACCGTCGCAATGTCCTTGATGCGGAGCGGCGTCCCGCGCGAGGTGACGATGGTGAGGTTGGCAATGTCGTCGAGCGCGGTAAATTCGCCGGGCACGCGCAACAACAAGTCGGTGCCGTCCTGCGTGATCTTGCCGCCGGGCACGCTGAGGTTTTCGCCGCGAATCGCCGCGCTCACTTGCGCCAGGGTGAGGCGGTGCGTGCGGAGATCGTCCAAGTTCAGGTTGACTTGAATCTCGCGGCGACCGCCGCCGCCGACCGACACATCGGCAACGCCGTCAATCCGTTCGATGCGCGGTTGCAGTTGGTCTTCGACGAGCGTGCGGAGTTCGTACGATTTCATCCGCCCCGCTTTGTCGGAGATGTTGAACGTGAGAACGGACTGGGACGAAAAGTCGAACCGTTGCACGACGGGCTGGCTTGCGCCGCTCGGCAAACTGTTTTGCGTGCGCGCGACGCGTTCGCGCACAATGTCGAACGCGGCTTTGGGATCGGTTTCGAGCGTAAAGTCTACGCTGATCTGCGAATTGTTTTCGCGCGAGGTGGAGCGGATATTTGTGACGCCGGGCAACGTGCTCAACGCGTCTTCAATGGGCTGGGTAACTTGGCGTTGAACTTCCGAAGGACCGGCGCCTGAGTATGTCGTTGAAATCGAAACGCTGGGGTTGGAAGTATCGGGAAACAAATCTACCGACAAGCGGTCGTAGCCGAACTTGCCGATGACGACGAGCACCGCCATCATCATCGTGACGAAAACGGGTTGCTTGATCGAAATGTTCGCTAAATTCATAACGCTGCTCCCTGCAAGCCAATCGCCAAATGGCGTTAGGGCGTTGTGTTAATTTCAACAGTCGCGCTCAACCCCGGGTAGAGCGGCGTATTGGTCGGATCAATGTCAACCCAAACCGGCACGGTGACAATGGTGCCGGTCGTCGTGGCGAGCAAGCCGATCTTTTTCACGACGCCAGTCAGCGGTTTGTCGCCGACGGCGTCGAGCGTCAGCGTCGCTTTCTGCCCAACCTTGATGTTTGCCAGCGTGATTTCGTCGGCGTTGACCAACACTTGCATCTTGCTCAAATCTGCCAGGACCATGACGGCGGCGTTCGCGTTGACGGATTCGCCCAGTTTCGGCGTGAGCGAAATCAAGGTGCCGTCAAACGGCGCGACGAGTTTCGTGTTGTTCAAATTTTGTTTGGCGAGGTCAACGGCGAGGCGCGCTTGATTGTATTGAATCTGACCGATCTCGCGTTCGGAGGCAGTGGGGTGATTGACGATGAGGTTGTATTGCGCCAGAGCGGTTTGCCAGTTGAGCGTGGCTTGTTGCAAATTGATGGCTACGGTGCCGGTGCCGGAGCTGCGATCATACGCGGCTTGGGCTTGATTCACGGCAACTTGGGTGCGATCCAAATTCGATTTGGCGACGGCAAGATCATCCGCCGTGGGTCCCTGTTGTGTGCGAACCCAGGTTGCGCCCACTTGATCGTATCCGGCTTGTGCTTGGGCAAGTTGCGCTTCGAGCACGGCGGTGTCGAGGGTTGCCAAAACGGTGCCGGCTTTGACGTGCGTGCCCTCTGCCACCGGCAAGTCTTTGATGCGTCCCCCGGCGGGGAACGCCAAGGCGACTTGGTTTACCGCGACCAAATTGCCTACCAGTTTGGACCGGGTTACGGTGCGAATGACCGGCACTAGCGTAGCGGTGGCGGCAGGTTGCGGCGCGGCGCGCGTTGCGGTGGGTGTGGGCGCTTGTGCGGCGGCGACCGGCACGCTATAACCGACTACCAGCATGATGCTTGCCGCCAACAGGGTAAACAGAATGACAAGAGCGAATGAATTACGCATCGGATCGCGATCTCCTTGGTGGAAAAAATGTGAACGGGGACAGCCCTTCAGATAACACGCGCGACGCTGTGGAAAGTTTCATGCGGCTAGCCCGGTGTTTGGGAATTCAGCGCGGCGAGTGTGTGCACGAGTTTGCCCGACAGGGCGATCAAATCTTTGCGTTCTTGCGCGGTGAATTGCCGCATCAGCACTTCCATGCGCTGGCGCATAAAGCTGCCGATCAAGCGGTGAACTTGGGCGCCTTCGCCGGTCAGCGTCACGCGCACAATCCGCCGATCCGTCGGATCGGGTTGCCGGGCGAGGTAGCCGGCTTGCGCGAGCCAGGCGACAATGCGCGTTGCGCTGCTCAAGGGCACGCCGAGCATTTCGCCGAATTGACTCATCGTGGGCGGTTCGTTGTGACGCAACAACAGCACGCCAATTCGATAAAAGAAAAAGAGTTGATCGGGGACGTGCCGTGCGCCCAACTCACCGCGCGTCGCCAATTTCTCCAAATGCGCGCGCGCGCGTACCAAGTCCGGCGGCAGGAGCGACCGGAGGGGTTGCGCGCAAATGGCTTGTTCCCAAATTCCCAGCAACTCGCGGGCGTGCGCGGCAGGGGTTTGTTCGGACATGCGGTTCCCGTCCAGATATTTCCAAAGTGGAAGCATTTTACGCATCTTAGCCGCGCTGTCAAGTTGATGCACGTTCAACCAGGGCTTTTCAAAAGTCAGGCGACCCTCATCCCAACCTTCTCCCTCAAAGGGAGAAGGGGTAAATTCCCTCGCCCCTATTGGGGAGAGGCGATAGCGCGTCGTCTGTGCGGCAT
>CAIKBD010000265.1 GCA_903825565.1 uncultured Anaerolineales bacterium
CCATCGCGCGGCGCTTTGCGCCGCTTCAAAGACGTGCCAGCGTCAGCCGCCGATTTGAATCGGCGGCGAACGCGTCCAAAAACGTGACGCACCCTGAAAGAGCGGTGGGCGTCAACATGTTGGGCGTGGCAAAGAAAATGGAACACGGCGAGCCGCCGCTAGAACTTGCGCCGGCGTTGCCGTGCCGGTCGTGCCGATTTGCTGAATCGTGACCGAGGCAACCAGGTTGCCCATGTCCGCCGCCGCACGCGCCGACGCGCCAGCGCAGAGCGCGGCGGAAAACCCGGCGAGCACGCTATCACCCGCGCCGACGGGATCAATCGGTTCTGCAACGGGGATCGCCGGAATATGCGCGCATCCCAGGTCGTCGAAAACGAAAATGCCGTCCGCGCCGTTCGTGATGTACGCGATGCGATTCGTGCGCCGATGCAATTCCGCGCCGCACTCTTCTATGCTTGCCAATCCCGTTGCGTGTTGCGCCTCGCGCAAATTCGCCTGCACGATCACGTTGCGAAATTCTCCGCCGCGCGCACGCGATTCCGCCGTGACGATGCGCGCTTCGCCGAGGCGCGCGATTTCATCGCGCACGCGCGCGGTGATGACGCCACCGGTCGCCTCGTGAACCTGATCGACGATGACGATGCCGTTCACACGCGACGATAGTTCGCGCGCGCGCGCAATGAGTTGCTCTTCGATTTCCGGTTCGAGCGGCGCGCGATTTTTGATGTCGAGCCGGTTCAGTTCGACGCCATCGCGGAGCGGCTTGGCGTACGTCGGCGTGACGCGTGTGCGGGCGACGATGAGCGCGGCAACCTCCACGTCCATCTCGCGCAAAGCGCGTTGCAGTTCAAAGCCGTTGCCATCATCGCCGAGCACGCCGAGCGCGATCACGTTGACGCCGAGCGCGCGCAAATTCGCCGCGACCGTGCCCGCCGCGCCGGGCGACGCGCGCGTGCGCGTGACCTGATGCGCCTCCAAACCGGTTTCCAGCGAGACTTCTGCGAGCGCAGAATCAATCTCCAAGTAGAGATCGAGAAAATAATCGCCAAGGACGAGGAGAGTGAGCGATGGGAAACGCGCTAGTGTGGTTTCAAGTTTAGCCGTGTGCATGTTTATAAAAGATGAAGGATGAAAGATGAAAGATGAATGGGCATGGATTCATCTTTCATCCTTCATCTTTCATCTTTCGAATAAGACGGTACAATTCCGGCATTGTCGCCCGGTGATCGCCGCGCACGTAAAAACTTGTGCCGCCCTCAGCAACGGTGCGAACGAGAATCGTTTTGTACGGGCGGAAATAGTACGCCGGTTGATCTTTCGTCGCTTCGTGGTGTGCGTCGCCGCCGCCGAGGTCTTGGAGATCGAACACGGCGGTCGTAAATTCGTTGATGCGCTCGCCACGTTGCCGCGCCACGTTGCGCGCCATCGCCAGCGCCTTCAGGTACACTTCGGGTCCCATGATCGCCGTGCCGAAACTCAACAGCACGCCGCCTTGCAACTGCGTGATCGCCTGCGTGTAAATCAGAAAATCGCGGTACGACGCTTGTCCGATTGCCGCGCCGTCGCAGTTCGCGTGTTCGTGCGTAATGTCGTAACCGATGCTAATATGCGCCGTGACCGGCACGCGCTGGCGATACCCGGCGGCGAGGATGCTCGTGGCACGGTGCGGAAATTCTTCCGCTTCGATGACGCGCCCAACCGCTTCGCCGTAACCCAGGTTTTCGCGATTGCCGGCGGCAACGATCTCGTTGATGCGCCCGGTCTCGCGCCACAAACCGAATTGACCCTCGCGGATGTACCGCGCCACGCTCTCCGTCGTCGCGCCGATCAGCGCAAGTTCAAAATCGTGAATGACGCCCGCGCCGTTCAACGCGACGAGCGTGACGATGCCGCGCTCCAGCCAATCAATCACAAAACGCGCCAAGCCGGTTTTGATAACGTGCGCGCCCATCATCAAAATCACCGGGCGATTGTGCGCGCGCGCGCGCACAATCCGCGCGGCAATCTCCGCGAGTTGCGGATCGGCGCATGGCGGCGTTGGCGCGTCGAGCGCGAGCATTTCGGCAAGGTGCATGTCGTGCGCGCGTTCGGCGAGCGGCTGGATGTGCAGTTGCGTGCGATCAAATTGCGGATACGGCATGTAGACTCCAAAACTTTGGCGCGAAGAGTATATCGCCTTCCTCGCGCCTCCAATCGAAAATCGGCAATCACAAATCGAAAATCCGCCATTATCCTTTAAGCGAGCCGGCGAGCAAGCCGCGCATAAAATAGCGACCCAGAAACACAAAGATCAACATCGTCGGCAACGCGGCGAGCAACGACCCCGCCATTTGTACGTTCCACTCGACAATGTAACTGCCGGCGAGATTGTTCAGCGCGACGGTGATCGGTTGCACGGCGGGACGGCTTGTGATGATCACGCCGAACAAAAAATCGTTCCACACGGATTGGAATTGCCAGATCATCACGACGACGAAACCCGGCAACGAAATCGGGAACATGATATGCCGGTAAATGCCCAGGATGCCCGCGCCGTCAATGCCCGCCGCCTCGATCAATTCGGTGGGCACGGTGGCGTAATAGTTGCGAAAGATCAACGTCGTGATCGGAATGCCGTACACCGTGTGCACGAAAATCAAGCCGGGGATTGTGCCGTACAAGCCAAGCGTCTGCGTCAAGAGCACGAGCGGGATCAAGATGCTTTGGTACGGAATGAACATGCCGAACAGCAATAGCATGAACAGCGTGTTCGATCCTTTGAATTTCCATTTCGCCAACACGTAACCGTTCATCGAACCGAGCAGAGACGAAAAGATTGTCGCGGGGATGGCGAGTTGGATGCTATTCCAAAAATTATCGCCCAGCCCGCGAAAGCCCTCGGCGGGACTGCCGAACCACGCTTTGGCAAAACTGTCGAACGCAAACGCGCGCGGCAGATCCCACATCGAATGGAGACTAACTTCGGTGTATCCTTTCATGCCTGTGATGAGCAAGACGTAGACCGGCAAGAGATAGAAAACCGTGAACGCGAGCAAGACGAGATATAGAATCGCGCGCGGCAAACGCGTCACCCAATTTTTTGGCGCGCTCATACGTCCGCCTCCGTCCGCGTGCTGTAAACGAGATACGGCACGATCAACACGGCGACCGACAGCAACAGGATCGTGGCAATGCCGGCGCCTTGCGCGAAATTGTTGCCGCGAAACGTCGTGTCCCACATAAAGAACGCCGGCACGTCGGAGGAAAAGCCCGGTCCGGGACCCGTCATCGAAACGACGAGATCGAAAATCTTGAGCGACATGTGCCCCAGGATGATCACCGCGCCGAGCGTGATCGGCTGTAACAGCGGCAGGATGATGTGGCGATACACCTCGATTTCGGTTGCGCCATCCACGCGCGCGGCTTCGCGTAAATCTTCCGGGATGCCGCGCAAACCGGCGAGATACATCGCCATCACATAGCCGGACATTTGCCACGTTGCCGCGATCACGACCGCTTTGATGCCAATGTTCGGATCGGTGTACCAACCGTTCTTGAGAAAAGCGAGACCGACTTTTTCGAACAGCAAGTTGACGCCGGTGCTTCCCAATTGCACGCTTCCCGGATTGAGCAACCAACGCCACACGACGCCGGTCACGATGTACGAAATGGCGAGCGGAAACAGGAACACACTCCGAAAGAACCCTTCAAAGCGAATGTGTTGATCGAGCAAGACGGCGAGCAAAAAGCCGAGCGCGAGGCAGGCGATCAGAAAGAGGATCGTGAACACGACAGTGTTTGCCAGATCGATCTGAAAGCGCGTGGTGTTGAATAATTTTTCGTAATTGCGCCAACCGACGAACGAAAAATCCGGCAACATCTGATCCCATTTTGTGAACGAGGCGAACGCGGTAAAGCCGATGAACCCGTAGACGAAAACGGCAATCGCGATCACGGAGGGCGCGATCAACAACAGCGAAATAAGCCGATCTGACGTGAGCCAGCGTTTAGATTTGCGCGGCATCGCCAACGTTGCGTGAGCCATACCCATCTCCGATTTGCAGAGCGAGGCAGTCTGTGCGACTGCCTCGCCATGTTGCGATGAGCTTATTTGCAGACACCTGCATCTTTGCAGTTCTGTTGCAAAGCGGTTTGCGTCTTGGCAACGTCGCCACTCGTCACAAAGAGCGCCATCGTGTCCTTGTACGCGGTTGCCCATTTTTCAAACGCCGCCGCGCCATGCACGACGCTCGGCACCAACGCGTTCGATTGCCAATCCTTGCCGGCGGATTGCAGGTACGCGTTGAACAGGGATTGATCGCAGTCGGTGCGCGCGCAAATCGAACCCTTCTTCGGATTGAATGCTTCCTGCCCGGCTTTCGAGCCGGCGACCTTGATCCAGTTCTTGGCATTGTCCGTATTCTTCACGCCCTTGGGCATGGCGAACGAATCGGACAGCGCATCGAAAATGCCGCTGTTGCCGGGCGCAGGTGCCCAGCCATAGTCCGTAAATTTCTTGGACGTGAACCAACCGTCTTGCCAGTCGCCCATAATTTGCATGCCGCCCTTGCCGTTGAGCAAGTACTCACCCGCGCCATCCCAGGTCAACGCGGCGTGATCGGTGTTGGTGTAGGACAACATCTTTTTGTAATTGTTCAATGCTTCGGTGACTTTGGGATCCGTCCACGCGGTCTTGCCCGTCCACAAACCGCGATAGCCGTCCGCGCCGAGCGTGCCGATCAAAACCGTTTCAAAGACGTGACCGGATTCCCAGCCCTCTTTGTCGCCCATCACGAACGGGACGATGCCTTTGGCTTTGAGCGCGTCGGCAACTTTGAAGAAATCGTCAAACGATTTGGGCGCATCGAGTTTGTTGTCGGCGAAAACTTTTTTGTTGTACCACAACACGTTCGCGCGGTGAATATTCACCGGCACCGACCAGTAGTGGTCTTGGTACTTGAGCAAGGTCAACAAATCTTTGGGGAAAACCTTGTCCCAGCCCTCGGACGCGAAAATGTCGTCGAGCGGCTGGAGGTACTTGTCGGGGGTGTACGTTGCCACTTCCAAGCCGGCGTGGACTTGGAACGAATCCGGCGGATCGCCGCCGAACAACCGCGTGGTCATCACGGCTTTGGCGTTCGTGCCGGCGCCGCCGGCGACCGTGGCGTTGACGATCTCGACGGTCGGATATTGTTTTTTGTACGCGGCGAACATGCCGTTCAAGCCGTCGGCTTCACCACCGGCGGTCCACCACGAGAACATTTCGAGTTTGCCGCCACCTGCAGCAGCGGGGGCTTTGGTCGGCGCAGCCGGCGCGGTGGTCGGTGGCGCAGGAGTGGGTGCAGGCGCCGGGGTCGGCGCACACGCCGCCACAATCACGAGCACAATCAATGCCAAACAGAGCAACGTTGCCTTGCGCAAATTGCGAGACATTTTTCTCCTCCTTGAGTTTGAGTGTACCGGATTTGAGACGCAGATTCATCGAGCCAGGATGGTCAACGGCTGGACATCACCTCCCGTTGCGAATCGGGACTTGCAAACGCCACCGGCGCGGGAGACAAAATCGAGTGGGTTTTACGCCGCGCGCGATCCGGGCACGGCGACTGAATGGATCAATTCGTCCACGACTGTCCGCGCGTCCACATTCTTCAGCCGCGCGGCGGGGCTGACGATGAGCCGATGCGCGAGCGCCGGTTCGGCAAGCGCTTTGATGTCGTCGGGGATCACATAATCGCGCCCCTGGATTGCCGCGCGCGCCTGCGCGCATTTGTACAGCGCGAGCGAGCCGCGTGGACTCGCCCCGAGATAAATGTCGGGATGTTTGCGCGTCGCTTCGATCAGCGCGAGAATGTATTCCTTGATCAGCGCATCTACGTACACCGCTTTGACAGCGGCTTGCGCCACCAGCAATTCCTCCGCACTGACGACCTGGGTCGTTTCGTCGAGCGGATGTTTGAATTGTTGCGCGTCGAGGATCGCCATTTCGTCTTTCGGGGCAGGGTACCCCAAGTGCAGGCGCAACATGAATCGGTCGAGTTGCGCTTCGGGCAGAGGAAACGTGCCTTCGTACTCAATCGGGTTTTGCGTCGCCATCACCAAAAACGGCACGGGCATCGGGTACGTCACGCCGTCTACCGTGACTTGGCGCTCTTCCATACATTCGAGCAGCGCGCTTTGCGTTTTCGGGGTCGCGCGATTGATTTCGTCGGTGAGCACGATTTGCGCGTGCACGGGACCCGGACGAAATTCAAACTCACGCGTTTTCTGGTTGAACACGCTGACACCGGTCACATCGGTCGGCAACATGTCGGGCGTGAACTGGATACGACGAAACGAGCACCCCAACGATTTCGCCAACGCGCGCGCGAGGATCGTCTTGCCGACGCCGGGCACA
Organism: uncultured Anaerolineales bacterium; assembly: GCA_903825565.1. Lineage (GTDB taxonomy): Bacteria > Chloroflexota > Anaerolineae > UBA4142 > UBA4142 > CAIKBD01. Next base: position 6,374 of record CAIKBD010000265.1, read on the forward strand.
TCTTCGATCAGCAAGTGGCCCTGGCACAGCAAGGCGACCAGCGCAAGATCGATCTCGGCGTGTTTGCCAAAGATCACGCGCGCGACGTTCGTCGAAACTTGATTCGCAAGTGTTTGAATGGGTTCAATCGTGGGCATGGCTAGATTATACTCTCGTTTGGCGAAAACGAAAAGCGCGGCAGAGTCGAACGAAAATAAAAAAATCGCCCGCGCGGGCGATTTCAACAAATTCTGGATCAACTCACGTACCGCAACACCATTTTCGATTCAGCCACATCCACAATTGCCGCACCGCCGTGATCGGCAAGCGCGCCGAACAGAATCGCGCCGGCGAGCGGCTTGCGAATTTGATCGTCAATCAAACGCGCCATGGGGCGCGCGCCGAAATCCTTGTTGTAGCCATTCGCGGCGAGCCAATCGCGCGCGGCGGGCGTGAATTCGAGCGAAACTTTTTTCGCTTGCAATGTCGCTTGCAATTCGCACATCTGCTTGTCCACGATTTGCTTGATCGTTTCGTGATCGAGCGTATCGAACCGCACCACTGCGTCGAGCCGATTGCGAAATTCGGGATTGAATAAATTTTCAATTGGCTTTTTGGCGGGATCGCCGATTTGCTCGCCGCGAAAACCAATCGGCGCGGACAACAATTCGCGCGCGCCCGCGTTCGTCGTCATGATCAACACGACGTTGCGAAAATCGGCTTTGCGTCCCGTGTTGTCGGTGAGCGTCGCGTGATCCATGACCTGCAACAAAATGTTGAACAGATCGGGATGCGCCTTTTCGATTTCGTCGAGCAAGACGACCGAGTATGGTTGACGCCGCACGGCATCGGTAAGCAAGCCACCCTGATCGAAACCGACGTAACCTGGAGGCGCGCCAATCAAACGGCTGACCGTGTGCTTTTCCGAATACTCGCTCATGTCATAGCGCAACAACTCGACACCGAGCGCACGCGCGAGCACGCGCGCGAGTTCGGTCTTGCCCACGCCCGTCGGCCCGAAAAACAAAAACGACCCGACGGGCTTGTTCGGCAAACGCAAGCCCGCGCGCGACAAGCGAATCGCGGCGACGATGGAATCAATCGCCTTCTCTTGACCAAAGATGTGGTCGCGCAAAGTCGCGTCGAGTTTCTCCAAACGCTCGCGTTCGTTCCCCGAAACCGTCTCCGCTGGAATTTTTGCCATCGCCGCAACGACGACCTCGATGTCGCGTCGCTCCAAAATTTTCTTTCGCTCATTCTCAGGTCGAATACGTTGACGCGCGCCCGCTTCATCGAGCACATCAATCGCCTTGTCGGGCAGATAGCGTTCGTTGATGTGTTTGGCGGCGAGTTCCGCCGCGGCGCGAATCGCATCGTCCGTGTAGGTTACGCCGTGATGCGCTTCGAAATGCGATTTCAATCCGAACAAAATTTGCACGGTCTCGTCCACCGATGGTTCGAGGATGTCAATTTTTTGAAAGCGGCGCGCGAGACCGCGGTCGCGTTCGAGCGATTTGAATTCCTCGTGCGTCGTCGAGCCGATGCATCGCAACACGCCGTTGGCGAGCGCGGGCTTGAGCAAACTCGATGCGTCCACCGAACCGCCACTCACTGCGCCTGCGCCGACGAGCGTGTGAATTTCGTCAATGAACAAAATCGAGTTCGGTTTGTTTTCGAGCGCTTTCAAAACTCCCTTGACGCGTTCCTCGAATTGTCCGCGATATTTTGTGCCCGCGAGCACCAAGCCCATGTCGAGCGCGTAGATATGCGCGTTCTTCAACAAGTCGGGCACTTGGTTTGCGTGAATTCGCAACGCGAGACCTTGCGCCATCGCCGTCTTGCCCACGCCTGGGTCGCCGACGAACAAGGGATTATTTTTCAATCGCCGACACAAGACCTGAATCGTGCGTTCGAGTTCGGCTTCGCGTCCAATCAACGGGTCGAGCTTGCCGCTCGCCGCCAGCGCAACGAGATCGGTCGTGTACTGCGCAAGTGGGTCGCGTGCCGGTTTGTCCTCGCCCGCATCCTTGCCGGCGATTTCCTGGGCTGGCTCTTCGTTGCCGATGCCGTGCGAAATGTAATTCAACACGGCGAGCCGCGTGACGCCTTGTTGCTCCAACAAAAATCGCGCGTGCGAATCTTTTTCTTCGAGCAGTGCCGCGAGAATGTCACCGCTCTCGATTTGCTTCGTTCCCGCGTTTTGCGCGTGCCACATTGCGAGCGACAACACGCGCCCCAGAGCAATGGTTTGTTGCGGCTCGACGCGCGAACCTCGGGGTAGCGCGGCGAGATTTTTTTCGAGATACGCGCTCAACGCGCTCTGCAATTTTTTCATGTCCGCGCCGCACGCGTGCAAAATTTCGCGCGTGCGTTCTTCACGCAACAGCGCGAGCAACAAATGTTCAAGCGTGAGATATTCGTGGCGACGCTTGGTCGCCTCCGCGAGCGCGTCGCTGAACGATTGGCGTAGCGATTGGGGAATCGTGGGTTCACTCATTCTGGCTCCATCGTGCACAGCAAAGGGAATTGCGCCTCCTGCGCCATCTGGCGCACGAGCTCCACTTGTGTCTCTGCCACTTCGCGCGGATAGACGCCGACCTCGCCGATATTTTTGTGATGCACGTCGAGCATGATGCGAATGGCATCGGCTTGATGTTTGTGAAAGACGCGCACCAGCACCAGCACGACAAAATCCATCGTCGTGTAATTGTCATTGTGCAACAGCACCTTGAACCGGCGCGGCGTTTCGATTTTCGCGCGCATCTCTTGCTCGGTGAGAATTTCGTTTTCTTCGTCTGCCCAGCGTGGTGACATGGCGACAGTATAGCACAGAGAGTTGCAAACATCAAAGGAAATCGGTCGTTACGTAGGGGCGAAGCATTTTTCTGAACGCTTACGCAGAAAAATGCTTCGCCCTTACCAATACGGTCATTTGCCCCTATTGACACATTGCCCGTTCGCATTTATCGTGCGAAAAATAAAAACTCGGCGACCTCTGTGTCTTTATGGTCAAACGAAAAAGGAAACATGTTTTTCAGACTCGAACCCCATGATTATGCGCGTGGCGAATCGCTCTTTGCGCCGATGCACGACCATCTCGCCGTACGCGCGGTGCTTGCCGGCAAATTTCTCGGCGAGGTGTACGTGGACGATGCGATTCATCCGCGCGCGGGCATTGTCATCGTCGCGCGTCGCCGCTTTTATCTCGCGGGCGACGCGCACAATGTCCAATTCAATTTGGCGTTGCAACAGTTTTTCGCTGAGACGGTTTATCCGCAAGCGATTCAAGCGGGCAAGAAATTGCTGGGCTTGTATTTCGAGCCGAGCGATTGGGCGATGCAAATGAGTGTCATCCTCAAAAACAAAAATGCCATTCAACCGCCGCGCTATCATTTTCTGCTCAAGCGACTCGAACACGATTGGCGCGATTTGCTGCCGTCCGATTTTTCGATTCGACTCGTTGACCGCGCGTTGCTTGCGGACATGAATATTCGCGGCTTGGATGAATTGACGCAAGAGATGCAATCGGAACGCGCATCGGTTGGCGATTTTCTCGACCAGAGTTTCGGCGTGTGCTTGATTCACGACAATGCGGTCGCGGGCTTTTGCCTTTCCGAGTACAACGTTGGCGATGCGTGCGAGGTCGGCATCGAAACACATCACGCATTTCGCAAACGCGGACTCGCTACGGCGATGGCGTCCGCGCTCATCGAGCACGCACTTGCACGCGGCGTGAAAAACATCGGCTGGCATTGCTATGCAAGCAATCTTGCGTCTGTCGCCACCGCGCAGAAAATCGGATTTGAAAAGGTGCGCGATTACACCATCTTTCAAGCGTGGTACGATGAACCATCCAGACCCTAAAGGTTTTTTGCGCAAGCCAAATCACATTTCGTACAAGATTGGCGGGATGAAACTTTGCCTGATTCATCAAGAAAACCTTTAGGGTCTGATTTTCAAAGGAACACATGCTTCACTCTTTCAAATTTATTCTGCTCACACTGGGTTTGTTTGCACTCGTCGCGTGCGAGCCGCAGGTAACGCCGTTCCCTATCGTCACCCAGCCCGCGCTCATCAACCCAGTCACGCCCACCGCAACGCTAACACTCGCGCCATCGGCGACGACGACCACCACGAGCACGCCCACGCGCATCGCGCCGACAGCGACAATCACAAGCACGCCCACGCGCATCGCGCCGACGGCAATCAATCCAACGCGCACGTCCACGCCCATCGCTCGCGCGACTGAGCCGAGCAGTGGCTGGGAAGTGCGAACCTTGCTCGTCACATCGTCGCGCATGTATGCGTTGATGGCAGACTCGCGCTCGATGCTTTTCGATTCGAGCAAAATGAAATTGCTCGTCAGTGATGACAACGGCGCGACCTGGGCTGCGTTCGCAGGTGGGTTGCCCGCCGCGCCCAATTGCATCGCAAACGTGAATCTCGATTACGCGACGCGCGACGCATTGTACGCGAGCACGTGCCAGGGCTTGTTTCGCTGGGGCGATGGCAAGTGGACACGCATCTCGATCCAGGAAACGTGGATGGTTGCCGTCGTCTACGGAAAACCAAATCAATTGTGGGCGACCGCCGCGCCGAACAAGAACGCCCCCATCATTCGCAGCGACGATGGCGGCAAGGCCTGGCGCGACGCGTCCACGAACCTGATTCATTTTAGCGGTATCGCCAACCTGGGAATTGACCCGCGCGATACGCGCACAGCGTACGCCATCATCATGCCCAAGTACGGCGGCAGTTATTTGCGGCGCGCGTTCGTGGACAATGCCTGGGACACGATGCCGACGCCGCTGAACAACAGTCAAATCGATGTGGGCATGACGATTGATGGCGCGACGGGCGATTTGTACGTGACCGCGAACGGCTATCCGCAAGGTTGGCAATTGTGGCGCACACGCAATCCGAACGCCTCCAGCATCAATGCCGTGACCTGGGAAAAGATTTCCGACCTGGGAAACGACAACTGGGCGACCTTACTTGCATCGAGCACGAGCGCATCGGGCTTGACCTTGTTCTTGAAAATGACGCCGAGCAATTGCAATGTCTCTGATGCGAAATGCGATCCGTTCGTTCAGCGCTCGGATGATGGGGGCAAGGCGTGGAAGCGGATGACGATAAAGGAAAGATGAGCGAGAAACAGTTCGCTCACGCCAAGAGTTTTCGCGCGTTGTGCGCGAGGTGGAAACGCGCGGCAAGGAGGGCGTGTCGCGCCAATTTTCTTCAGTTACGCAAGTCTGACATCTGATAAAAAACCCAAGCCCGCGTTTGCTCGATTTTGCGGCTCGTGCTAAAATCCGGTTATGCGCTTTGACATCTTTACGCTGTTTCCCGAAATCTTGGCGGGCGTGTTCGACGAAAGCATTTTGAAACGCGCGCGCCAAGCCAATTTGCTCGACGTGGCGGTGCACGACATCCGCGCCTACACGACCGACAAGCATCACGTCACCGACGATTACCCGTACGCCGGCGGCGGCGGGATGATTATGAAACCCGCGCCGATCTTTGCCGCCGTCGAAGCGATCCTGGGTTGTCCGCCCAGCGCGCCCGTGATCTTGCTCACGCCCCAGGGCAGAGTGTTCACGCAAACTGTCGCGCGCGAACTGGTGCGCCATCCACGCGTGGCGTTGATCTGCGGACACTATGAAGGCGTGGATGAGCGCGTGCGCGAACACCTCGTCACCGACGAAATTTCGATTGGCGATTACGTACTCACCGGCGGCGAAATTCCAGCGATGGCAATTGTGGATGCCGTGGCGCGTTTGCTCCCCGGTGTGTTGGGCGACCCCGCCGCCGCGGCAAACGACTCGCACGCCACCGGCTTGCTCGAAGGTCCGCATTACACCCGCCCCGCCGAGTTTCGCGGCTGGCGCGTGCCGGAAGTGTTGCTGTCCGGCAATCACGGCGAGGTGCTCAAATGGCGACGCCACGAAGCATTGCGCCGCACGTGGTTACGGCGTCCCGATTTGATTGCCGCCGCCGACTTGAGCGAAGCCGATCGCGCCTTTCTCGCCGAGTTGGCGCGCGCCGCGGAAACGCAATGACCGCCGCCGCATCCGGTTTTTTCCAGCGCGTTTACGCGCTCGTGCGAAAAATTCCGCGCGGGCGCGTCGTCACGTACGGGCAAATCGCACGCGCGCTCGGCGCGCCGGGCGCGGCGCGCACCGTCGGTTGGGCAATGCGCGCGTGCCCGGCAGACGCGCCCTGGCATCGCGTCGTCAATGCGCGCGGCGCGATCAGTCTGCGTCCCACCAGCGGCTATCCCGAACAACGCGCGCGCCTGCGCGCCGAGGGCGTTCGTCTGGATCGTGCCGGCAAGATCGATCTGCGCCAGTACGGTTGGAAAAAAATCTAGCCGCACGACGAATAAAGGATACTCACGTGATTGAATTGGTCAACCCGAATTTTCTGCGCGGCGCAATCCGTTGCGCCGTGTTCGATTTCGACGGCACGCTCTCGCTGTTGCGCGAGGGCTGGCACGCGATCATGGCAACGCAAATGTTTGAGGCGTTGCGCCAAACGCCGGCGTGTGAAAGCGCCGGCGAACTCGGCCCATTCATTGACGATTTGATTCACGCGACGACCGGGCAACAAACGATCTATCAAATGAAACGCCTCGCCGAAGAGGTGGCGCAACGCGGCGGGCAACCCGCAACGCCGGCGACGTACAAACGCGAATTTGCCGAGCGGATTCTGGCGCGCGCAAACGCGCGCCTCGCGGCGATCCATGCGGGGGAAAATTCTGCCGAGGCGTGGCTGGTGCCCGGCGCGCGCGCGTGGCTTGCCACGCTCCACACGCAGGGGATTATCTGTTACATCGCTTCGGGCACCGACGAGGAATTTGTGCGCCGCGAATCCGCCGCGTTAGGCATTGCGCCCTACTTTGCCGGCATTTTCGGCGCGCACGATGCCGATCCCAAAAATCATTCCAAGAAAGCGATCATTGCGCGTTTGGTCGCGCAACACGCGTTGCGCCCCGGCGAGTTGGTAACGTTCGGGGATGGCGCGCCGGAAATTGCCGACACCAAAGCGGTCGGCGGCATCGGCGTCGGCGTCGCGTCGAACGAAGATACGCGCACGGGGATCAATGCGCGCAAGCGCGCAACGTTGATCGCCGCGGGCGCGGATGTGATCGTGCCGGATTTTAGCGTGGGCGAGACATTGCGCGCGCATCTATTCGCGCCCGCTCCCTAACCACTGCCTACTGACTAGCCGCTTTCGAGACCCAGGGAAAGTAATAAATTTCGCTGACGACCGGCGGCGTCGAGCCGCACCAGGGATACACTTTGAACGCGGCGACCCGAGTGCGCCACACATTGCCCGAAGTCGAATAGTATTCGCCCGTGTACCAAAACGTGCAATCGTCCGTCGGATCAATCGTCATCGCGCTGTAATCGCCCCAGCGATTCGAGCCGATTTGCGAACCGCCGCCGGCGATAATCTCCACTTCGCCCTGCCCCATCGTGCCCAGCGGATCGTTGAGCAAGCGCCCCGTGTACCGAATCGCCGGGTACATCGCCGCGGACGAAACGTTAAAACCGAGCGCGGCATTGCCGTCGCGATCCACCGCGAGACTGCCCGTCCACCGATAGTTCGTGTCCGGTTGATACGTGCCTTGCTGATAAATCGTCGGCGTGCCGCCGGGGTCGCGCACTTCGTACCACCGGATCCCGGTCGGATACCCGACATCGCTACTCGCGGCGACGGTGTGGTTGACCCACAACGATTCAACGCCGCTACGATTGCGGTACTGCAATTGCATCATCAGCAAATCGCCCAGCGCATCTACGGAACTGCCGCCCAGTTGCGGCACGCACGCCGCCAAGACTCCCAAAATCGGATCCACGCAAGGAATGGCGAAACTGGCGATGGGCACATTCGTGGGTCCCGTGAGCGTTGCCGTGCTCGTATTGTTCCAGTCGGGCACGCTAAATTCCCACAAACTCAACGCGCCGGCAGGGTTGACCGCGGCGTAATAATTCGGCGCGCCGGCGGGCGGCGCGGTGCCGCGCAGGTTGCTCGGCAGTAACGCATACGCGCCGAGCACGTCAATCGCCACGTTCCGCAACACGCCACCGCTGATCAAGTCCGCGCGATTAAAGGCATACGCGCGCGCGCTCACCACAGTGCTACCCGCAAACATATTCGCGGACATGTAAATCGCGTCCCACCACACGCCCAGTTTCGGATAATCGGGAAACCAGTACACGCCGGGTGTCGTCGTCGAGCCGATGTCAACGGTGTAAAACCACCAGCCGCCGCTAAGCGGATCCGCCGTTTTGGACACGGCGATACATTCAAAGTACGGTCCCGTCCCAATCGTCCACGCAAAGTCGGTGATGAACCAGCGGTCGGATTGCGCGTCGTACAGCACGATCACATCGCCATGATTGCCGGTGTTGCACGGCGCAAGCGCCGTGGCGAAAAAACTATTGTACGTGAACGAGGCGAGTAGCGTGCCCGTTTTGGAAAAAATGCCAATGCCCACATTGACCGTTTGAATATAGTGATTCGGGCCCACGTCGCCGTTGGGATCGGGCGGGAACAGCCGGCTGGCATTGATCATACTGTCCAACCCATCGAAATTGACGCTGGGGCTGGGCATCCGCCCCGCGCCAATTTTCGTTTGGCGCGCCAGCGCAGTATTCGTGAGCGGCGCGCGTTTGGATGCGCTCGGCGTTGGCACAGCCGCCGGGCGACGCAAAAGCGGCACCGTGTCCGTCGTGGCAAGACGCGGCAACTGGCGCAGATCGCCGTCGAACGAAACGGGCGTGACCGGCTTGCCGACAATAACGTTACTGGGCGGATTGGGCGGCGCTGCGCCAACCGGTGCACTGGGCGCGACAAACACGCCCGCCGCCAATCCGCTCAGGAAAACCAACCACAAACCGAATTTGAGTTTGGACATTATTCACCTGCGTCTACCTTGCGCGTTTTGCGCGCAACGTGTGGTTTCTTGCTCAAATCCAGTATAAGCCACTTGCGCCCGAAAAGCAAAAGAGACTGCATTACGCAGTCTCTCCCTTTGTTCAAACGATCGGATAGGTTTCAAGAAATTGTTTGACCCGTTGCATAAATTGATCGCCGGTTGCGCCGTCAATCAAACGATGATCGAACGTCAGCGCGAGGTATACCATCGGGCGAATGGCGATGGCGTCGTCCACGACAATCACGCGCTTTTGGATTGCGCCCGTGCCCAGAATGGCGGACTGGGGCTGGTGAATGATCGGCGTGCCGAAGAGCGAGCCGAACACGCCGTAATTCGTGAGCGTGAACGTGCCGCCCTGCACTTGTGCCGGCGTCAAGCGGTTTTCGCGCGCGCGCATCGCCAGATCGTGGATCGCCCGCGCGATGCCGAGCAAGCTTTTTTCGTCGGCGCGTTGGATCACCGGCACGATCAAGCCCTCCGCAACTGCCACCGCAATTCCCAGGTTGATGTCGGGCTGGGGCACGATGCCCTGCGCGGTGAACGTCGCGTTGACGATTGGGAACGCCTTGAGCGCGGCGATCACGGCTTGCGCGAAAAACGCCGAGTACGTCACCTTGACACCCTGCCGTTCCCACTCCGCCGCGTGCGCGCGCTGATACGCGATCACGCGCGCCATTTCCGCTTCGTGCACGGTCGTCACATGCGGCGCGGTTTGCTTCGAACGCACCATATGCTCGGCAATCGCACGGCGCATCGGGGAAAGCGGGATGACCTCACCCGCCGCTTGTTCCGCCGGGTGTACCCGCGCGTCCGTCCCAGTTGGCTCCCCCGCCGGCGCTTGCGTCCGAGTTGCGCGCGCGCGCAAAAAATTCTCGATATCTTTTTTGCCGACCCGCCCGCCGTCGCCGGTGCCGCAAATCGTTGTCAATTCGGCGGCGGTAATGTGATTTTCCGCGATCATCCGCGCGACGACGGGCGTCAAACGCGGAGCGACCGGCTGGGGCGCGGGCGCGGTTGCCGGCGAAACCGGCACAACCGCACTGGTTTCGCCGGGCGCGCCGATCACGGCGAGCGGTGTGCCAACTTTCACAGTCGCGCCTTCCGCGATCAAAATTTGCAACAGCGTGCCCGCCGCCAGCGCCGGAATTTCCGTCGTCACTTTGTCGGTGATCACTTCCAGGATTGGCTCGTACTGCTCAACTGAATCGCCCACCTGCTTGAGCCACTTGCCCACCGTGCCTTCGATGATACTCTCGCCGAGTTGCGGCATTACAATATTCGTCGCCATGTCATCTCCCTTGCACCGCCCTGCCGAACCGGCGCTCCAAATGGAATGAGGAATCGGCAGGGTTGCCAATTCCTCATTTTTGCCTTGCGCCTATTTTGCGCCCGCGAAGCGTTTTTCGACATCGCCCCAATCGAGATTGGCAAAAAACTTTTCGATATAGCCGGCTTTGGCGGCGCCGAAATCAATAAAGAACGCGTGCTCAAACACGTCCATCGCCAAAATGGGCACGGCATTCCAAACCGGGAACGAGAACTGCTCGTCGCCGATCATGTTGAACAACCGTCCGTACTCGCGATCCCAGGCGAGGAACGCCCAGCCGCGCGCCGCGACGCCGGTCGCTTTGAAATCGGCAAGCCATTTGTCGAACGAGCCAAAATCTTTTTCGAGTTGCGCTTTGAGTGCCGCGCCCGGTTCGCCGCCCTTGCCGCCCAAATGCGCGAAATACAGTTCGTGATTCTTGACGCCGCCCACCGCGCGCGCCAATTCCACTTTTAATTCGCGCACAAGCGAGTAGGTGGGATTTGCCGCCTTGTAATCGTCCGCCGTCAGGGCTTGGAGTTTCGTCTGAATCTCGTTGTACTTGTTCACGTAACCCTGATACAGTTTATAGTGCTCTTCCATCGTGCGCTTGGAAATGCCCTCCAAGTCTTTTTGGAATGAAGCGAATTGTTGTGCCGCAAGTTGGTGTGCCATTTGATCTGCTCCCGGTCATGAGATTTTTTGTTTCGCATCATCACGAAACATTGACGCGAGAGATGATAGCACCCGGCATCCGCATTGTCAAGCCATTCGCGCACGAATCTAACAAAAGATTAACGCGCGGGGGAGGATACAGCGGCGGTTTGCTCCTCACGCAAAATTTGCATAAAGACCGAAACGATCCGAGGATCGAAATGCGTGCCGGCGAGCGATTGAATATACGCCGTCACTTGCTCGGCGGGCCAGGCGCGCCGGTAGGAGCGGTCGGAGCGCAACGCGTCCCACACATCCACCGCCGCGAAAATCCGCGCCGCCAGCGGGATCGTCTCACCCGCCAAGCCGCGCGGGTACCCGGTGCCATCCCATTTTTCGTGATGGCAGTACGGAATATCCAACGCCCCGCGCAGATATTCGATGGGCGCAAGCAATTCGTACGCGTATTGCGGATGTCGCCGCATCACTTCCATTTCAGGCGCGGTCAGCGACCCGGGTTTGAGCAAGATGCGATCCGAAATGCCCATCTTGCCGATGTCGTGCAATAACGCACCGCGCCGAATGTTTGCCAAATCGGCATCGTTCATGCCCATCGCACGCGCCAGGCGCAATGCCATTTCGGTGACGCGTTGCGTGTGCCCCTCGGTTTCCTTATCGCGCAAATCCAGCGCGCGCGACCAACCCTCGATGGTGGCGTCGTATGCCAGCGAGAGTTCGACGTTGGAGCGTTGCAAACTGGTAAACAGCGTCGCGTTATCGAACGCAATCGCCGTTTGCCCCGCCAGCGTTTCCAAAAATTCGAGCCATTCGACATCGGGCTGGAAAAAGGTGCGAAGGAAAATTTCGAGCACGCCTTTGATTTGCCCTTTCGGCATCAACGGCAAGGCATAGTACGTGACAAATCCTTCCTCCTGCAACAAAGCGGCGCGCGGATCGTCTGGCGTTTGGGGCAAACGCGGAAGGTGCACCGAGCGCCGCTCGAACATGACGCGGCTGGGATACCCTTCGCCGAAACGCACGGCGCGCCGCGTAAGCACGTTGGAATGAAAACCTTGCGCGGCGAGGCAATCGAATGTTTGCGCCGCCGGATTGCACAAGAGCACGTCTGCCGCATCTACTTGCAATTGCACCAACACTTGATCGAGCAAGATGTTTAACGTGACGCGCAGATCGAAACTCGCGCTGATCGCCGTGTCAATCGCGTGCAACGCGTTGAGCCGATTCAAGCGGCGTTCCGTTTGCGCGTGGAGCACAACGCGGTGGATGGCGTTGCCGGCGAGATCGGCAATCGTCGTGAGCAAACGCGTTTCGGGCGGTTGGATTTCGCGCGGGAGCGGGGTGGCAACAATCAGCAACCCGATGGGCGCTTGCGCGGAGCGAATGGGCGCGATCACACCGCTCCAGCCCGGTACAACGGGAAGCGCCGATTCGCGGATCAGCGGATCGGTTTGGAAATCGTGCACCCGGTACGGCTCGCCGGTTTTAAAGATCTGCGCGCCTACGCCATTCCGCAACGACAGGGCAGGCATCGCTTGGGTATTGAACCAACCGCGCGCCGCCATTGCGCTGGGGCTGTCCTCTGACGGGTAGGCAATCACCGCGCCTGCGGGTGTGCCGATCACATCCAGCACGATGTCGAGCAACACGGGCAACATCGCGGCGGGTGTGGAGACGGCGCGCAGCGCCACCGAAAGGCGATTCACGGCTTCGAGTTCGGCAAGCCGTTGCTGGGTTTCTTCAAACAGCCGCAATTTTTGGATCGCCACCGCGACTTGATCGGTGATCGTGCTGAGGAGTTGCTCTTCCTCCGCACCGTACTGATTGGGTTGGTACGCTTCAATTTTGATCAACCCGATGACGCGCCCGTTCATTTGCATCGGCACGCCGAGCCACGAGCGCGGCGTGCGAAGCGTGCCCCACACCACCGGTGAGGGTAGCTGGGTTTGCTCCTGCTCCCAATCCATCACGCGCAAGGCGCATTGTTCGGTAATCACGCGCGCATTCAAGCCCGTGCCCAATGGGTGTTTGGTTGGGGGCAAAACCATACCTTCGTCAATCATTACGCGGAAATCGAGTTCTCGCGTGTTGGGATCGTACAACGCGATGCTGATCGCGTCGTACCGAAACACGGCGCTGATCTCGCGCTGGATGATCTGCAAAAACTCGTCGAGGTGTTGGGCTTGGTTGACCGCGCTGGCGATCCGGTTCAAAACGGCGAGGCGCTCCAACTGCCGCCGCGTTTCTTCGCCGAGCCGCACGCGTTTGATCGCCAGCGCGATCTGGTTTGCAAACAGCGTGATCAGTTCGAGTTCGCGTTCCGTAAAATGATGTGCGGTGGCGTAATCGAGAAAGAGCACGCCGAGATTGTGCGGCTCGCTGCGCAAAGGGATCACAATCGCGGCTTGCACGCCGTGCGCGCGCGCGGCGGGATGCAGCTCTTGCGGGTCGGTGACGATGCGTAGCACGCCCGACCGCCATACTTGCGCCGACAATCCGTTCGGGCGCGGCGCGAGATCAGTCGCCTGCAGTTCCGCAATGCCATCGCCGGCGCTGGCTTCAAGCTTACCTTGCGCGTCGAACAAATGAATCCACGCCGCTTGCATGTTGAACGTGGCGCGCAAAATTTGGGTGGCACAGCGCACGGTCTCTTCAAACGTCACCGCGGCGAGCAGTTGCGTGCTTAGTTCGGACAGGCGCGTGAGCACGTGCACCGACAGTTGCAGTTCGTTGACCAGCCGGGTGTTTTCCAGCGCGACCGCGGCTTGGTTGGCGAACAATGCCAACATTCGCTCGTCTTCCGGGCGAAACGCGGCGGGGCGTTTACTCAACACGCCGAACACTCCCAACAGTTGCTGTTCGTGTTCGACCGGCAACCACAAGCCGGCGCGCAGTTCCGAGTCTACTGCCACATAGCGCGGATCGGCAGTGACGTTCGGTAAATTGGCGGGCACCCGGTTTTCGGCGATCCAGCCCACGATATTGCTGGGATCGCTCATCCGTTGGTTCGCGGCTTGCAAACGCGCCGCGCTCTCCGGCGCATAGCCGATGCTCACTTCCAAGCGCATTTCCCGCGCCACCGCATCGTAGCGGAAGAACGAGGCGCGGTCGGCGTGCACCACCTGCGCGGCGAGTTTCGCCAAAAATTCCAATTGCGTGCGCGGCTCCAACACACTATTCAACACCAAGCCCGCATCGTACAGCAACGCGAGTTGTTCGGCGCGGGCGCGCGCTTCTTGCAACAAACGCGCATTCCGCACGGCGCTCGCCACCTGGCTGGCAAAGAGACTGAGCACGCGCTCGTCGTCTTCGCGGAACCGGCGCGTGGCTGCGCCAATCTCGGCGATGCTCAACACGCCCACCAGTTCACCGCCGAACAAGAGTGGCACTTGGATCACCGCGGCAAACGGCACACTGTCGAATTTGTTCGTGCGATATTCCCAGGTTTGGTAATCGTCCACGATAATCGGTTGGCGCAACTGCGCGACGCGCCCCGCCATACCCTCGCCCAAACGCAAACGCGTGCCCACACCCACCGGGTAACCGTGTTGCACAACCAGTTCGAGATCGCCGCGCACCGGATCGTACAGGTACAAGCCGCCATGCTCGGCGTGCGTGATGCGGAGCGCGCGCGCGACGACGGTTTCCAAGAGCGCGCCCAAGTCGCGTTGCGCGGCGATGTCGCGCGACGTTGCGTACAGCGCGGCGAATTGGTCGGCGCGTTGGCGCGTCTCCGTCAGCAAGCGCGCGTTTTCGAGCGCGACCGCGGCTTGGTCGGCGAACGCTTGCAAGCGCGCCAGGTGCGTGGCATTGAAAAAACCGGGCGTCGCGCTGTCCACATTCAAAAAGCCGATCACCTGCCCCTTGACGCGAATGAGCGTGCCGAGGTGCGCCCGAATCCACAACGTTTGAGGCGTGTGCACCCAGCCCGGAAATTCGTTCACGTCGTCAATCACCAGCGGCTTGCCCGTTTCCAACATCTGTTTGAGGTTGACGGTTTCCGCCACCACGAGCACATCTTCCAGCGCGCGAAAATCTGTCGCGTCGGGATGCCGGCTCCGCACGACGCGAGCAAGGTCATTCTCAATCAGCATGATCGTCGCCAAGTCGTGCGGCACCACGCGCCCGACGTTTTCCAAAATGCAGTCGAGCAGTTCGTCGAAATCCAACGTGCCGCTCAACGCGGCGGCGGCATCGCGCAGGGCTTCCGCCAATTCGCGTTGCTCGCGCTCGGCGTCGAACAGGCGCGCGTTTTCGATGGCGTTGATACACTGCTGGGCAATCGCCTGCAAAAAGGAAACCTCTTCGGGCGAAAAGTGATGCGCCTGCCGCCGCCACAATACAATGCCGCCGACGATCTGATCGTCCCGAAACATTGGCGCGGCGAGGATGGCGCGAATATTCCCAAGTTGCGCCAATGCCGTGAACGCATAGTTGGGGTCTGCCAGCACATCCGAAATTTGCACGGGCTGGCGCGCAACCACCGCGCGCCCCAACGCGCCCTGGTTGGGCAGAATACCCAGTTTGGTGATCGCCTGGACAAATTCATCGCTCACGCCGTAACTCGCCGCAAGGCGCAAGACGCCCGTCGCATCGGGAATGTAGACGCCGCTCGCGTCGGCTTGCGTCAGTTCGGCGGTGAGCCGCGCGATGGAGGCGAGCACCTGGTTGAGTGCGGGCACGCGGATGATGTCGCGGCTCACGCGGGTGATCGCTTCGAGTTCGGCGGTTTGCCGGCGCAAAATTTCTTCGATGGTCTTGCGCTCGGTCACGTCCACGCTCAAACCGAGCAAGCCGATGATCGCGCCGGCGCGGTCGCGCAAAGGGACTTTGCGGGTGAACACGGTGAGCCGGTGCGCGCCTTGATTGATTTCCACTTCGCCAACACTCATCGCTTCGCCGGTCGCCAGCATTTGCGCGTCCTCCGCGTGGATGCGGTCGGCATGGGCGGGGGGTAACAAATCGTAATCGGTCTTGCCGACGATCTCGACGAGCGAACGTCCGAGCAATTGGCAATACGCTTGGTTCGCCGTGATATAAACCCCTTCGGTGTTTTGGAGGAAAACATAGCCGGGCAAATTGTCGAGCAACTTGGCGGTTTCCGTTTCGCGGCGCGCCAACGCGTCGGCGAATTGTTGTTGCTCCGCGACGCGTTGCTGGATCGTTTCCGCCATGCGATCAAATGCGCGCCCCAGTTCGCTCAACTCGCTCACGCCGTACGGCTGATTCATCCGCGCGCTGAAATCGCCGGCGGCGAGGCGTTGCGTCGCGGCGAGCAACGCGCGCGTGCGGCGCACGATGAACAGTTCGCCAAACAGCCACGCCGCGCCCAGCGCCAACAACGCGACGACGCCCAATCCCTGCAAATGATGGTTGACAATTTGATCGACATTCGCAAAGGCAACGGCGGTGGGAATGTTCACGATCACATACACATCCAGGGTTTGACCGTGGACGCCATGCAACGGCGTGATGGCGTACAAGCGCGCGACGCCATCCGAGTCTTGCGCTTCGAGGGTGTTTGCCGTCGGCAACAGCGTCAGCAGGCGCGCCACGGCGGGATCGGTTTCCGGCGCACCCAGCTGCGCGGCGCGCGCCGGAAATTGCGCGATACGCGTGCGGTTCTGATCGATCACCAACAGCATACTAGCCGGCGGCAACGGTGTCTCCATGGCAATCGGAGCAAGGTTTTCGAGATCCAGTCCGCCGGTCAGCACGGCGCGCAGAGCGCCCTGGGAATCAAAAATGGGGTACGCGAGCGGGAGGGATGCTTTGCCGGAAATGCGTCCGATCTGATAATCGCCCAGCGCAAAATCGCGCGTGCTGAGCGCGCGCTGGAAATGCGCGAGCGCGCCGATGTTGACCGGCGCGCTAAACGGGAGCGCACTGCATTGCACGTTGCCGCGGAGATCGATCACGGCGAGGTTGTTATAGTGGGAATTCGCTTTGAGGAAATCGGCGAGAAACAGATTACACGCCGTTATATCGGCGTCGCGCAGAATGGGCAACTGCGCGATCACCACAAATTGTTGGTACGCCGCGTCAATCAATCGCTCTTGCATTGTCACCGCGCGACGCGCGATTTGCAACGTCTCGGCGCGCGCGTTGCGAAGCGCGAGTTGGCGTTGCTCGTAAGCATCGTACAACGCCAAGCCCAGCGCCGGCAAAACGGCGGTCAGCACAAGGAGCATCAAACGGGCGCGCAGCCCAAACGGAAAAAACTTGCCCATCTCTTTTCTCGTCCGCGAACGCCGAACCGTTCGCGGAAACATTCCCATCATAGCGCGATTCAGCCATCGCGTCAATCAGCCACCCCCGTCGTTTCAGGGCTTTTCAAAAGTCAGGCGACCCTCATCCCAACCTTCTCCCTCAAAGGGAGAAGGGGTAAATTCCCTCGCCCCTATTGGGGAGAGGCGATAGCGCGTCGTCTGTGCGGCATTCTGCCGCGTTATGGACGCGCTATCG
>CAIKBD010000266.1 GCA_903825565.1 uncultured Anaerolineales bacterium
GTCAAGGTCGTGCCCGACGAGGCGAGTATGATCCTGGGTGTCGAAACCATGGAGCGCGATCTCAACACGGCGAAGAATCAGAACGATGAGCGCATCAAGAAAATTTTGGCGGCGACGCGTGACTTGGGCATCGATCCGAAATATGTGCAGACGGATCAAATGAGTATCGAGCCGCGTTATTCGGACAGTTATACCAAGCGCGATTTCGTCGGCTTTTTCATCCGCAAGTCTATCGTTATCACGCTGAAAGATGTTACCAAGTTCGAGGCGGCGACGACGGCGGCGTTGAACGCAGGCGTGACGAACGTTTACAACGTGCAGTACCGCACGACCGAGTTACGCAAGTACCGCGATCAGGCGCGCAACCTGGCGCTGGTTGCCGCAAAGGAAAAGGCAACGGCGATGGCGGGCGCGTTGGGCCAAAAGGTGGGCAAGCCGCGTAGCATCCGCGAAGAGTACTCGAATGTGTGGTCGTGGTACAGTTGGCGCTGGGGCGGCGGCAGTATGGCGCAGAACGTCGTGCAAAATGCCGGCGGCAGCGCACCCGCGCCAGATGACGGCAGCGTTGCGCTCGGTCAAATCACGATCAATGCGCGCGTGTCCGTCGTGTTCGATCTGGAATAATTTTGGGATTGAGCGAATTGATGGCGCGGATCAAAAACCTGGGATCACATTCGACTTGGCTTGCGCTCGCGCTCATCACGCTGATCGCGTTTGCCCTGCGCGTCTGGGCGTTCGACCGCCTGCCGCCCGGCTTGTTCGGTGATGAAGCGGTGGAAGGACTCGACGCGCTGGACGTGCTCGCCGGCAATCACGGCATTTGGTTTCACGCGCACCTGGGGCGCGAGCCGATCTATGTCTACCTTGTCGCGCTGACGTACCACCTCCTGGGGGTCACGGTGTTTGCGACGCGCTTGCCCGCGCTCATCGCCGGTCTGCTGACGATCCCCGTTGCGTTTCTCCTGGTGCGCGAATGGGCAACGCCGGTTTTTCCGCGCGACCGCGCAACGCGGATCGCCGTGGTGACCACCGGGCTGATCGCGATCTCGTTCTGGCACGTGCAGATGACGCGCAACGCGCACCGCGACACCTTGTTGCCGCTTGTCGAGGCGCTGGGCTATTGGCTGTTGTGGCGCGCTTTCCGCACGCGCGATTGGCGGTGCTTTGCCGGCGCAGGCGCGATCCTGGGTCTTGCCGTGTACACCTATTCGCCGGGCCGTTTCGTCGGCGTGTTCGTCGCGGTGTTCGTCGGCGGTGAATTTCTGATCGCGCAGATCGCCCGGCGCGTGCAGGTTGCGCCGCACGCGGAAATTTTTTCGACGCACTGGCGCGGCTTGCTCCTCGCCGCGTTCGGCGCGCTGATCGTGATGTTGCCGCTCGGGTTGTATTTCGCGCAAAACCCGGCGCAGTTCAGCCGGCGTTTTGACAGCACTTCGATCTTGGACGCCGATGCGCCCGCGCTGGCGTTCGCCACGTCCGTCGCCGGCAACCTCGCGCAATTCGTCGTGCCGGGAATGGGCTATCAAAGCCGGCATTACAACTTGCCCGGCAAACCGATTTTCGATTTGCTGATCGCACCCTGGTTTCTCGCCGGCGTTGGGATCGCGCTCACGCGGATCAAACTGCCGCACTATCGTTTCCTCTTGCTGTGGTTTGCGGTGATGGCGACGCCGGCGTTTCTCACCGCCGACATGATTCCGAAAGCGGTGCGCGTCCTGGGTGTCGCGCCGGGCGTGTTCATCTTTCCCGCGCTGGCGTTGGATGCCGCGCTTGCCCGTGTGCGCCATTCGCAATTGGCGATGCGCGGCGTGATCGCGCTGTGTCTTGTCGGCAGTGCGCTGTGGACGACGTACGATTATTTTGTGGCGTGGGCAAACTTGCCGGACCTGCCGCTCAAGTTCGACGCGGATTTGACGGAGGTTGCCGATTTCATTCAGCGGCAACCGGCGGGCGCGCCGCTGGTAATTTCGCAAGAAGTGTATCGCCCGCCGACGTTGATGTTGCTCGGCGAACGCGTTGCCACGTCGCGTTATCTGGAACGCGCGACGCGTTTCAAGGAAGCGGACGCGCGTGCCGCGTTCATCGTCAATGCCGCGGCGACCCTGGTGTGCGTGCGCGAAGAGTACACACCGCCGGCGGATTGGCTCGCGCGTGTTGCGCCGCACGCGCAATTGATCGAGCAAGGCACGTACTCGATGGTGTTCCAGCTGGGTGAGTTTGCGCCGCCGCAGAAATCGCTCGCCGCCGAGTTCAACCCACTGCTGAAACTGATCGGCGTGGCACAGTTCGCCGATGCGCCGCGTGGCGTGGCGTTGTACTGGCAGGCGACGCAATTACCGGCGGGCCGTGACGATCTGCGCGCGACGCTCGCGCTGTTCGATGCGCGTGGCGCAACCGTTGCGCAAGCGCAACGCGTGTTTCCAATTGCGCCGCTGGAATGGAACCTCGGCGATCAATTCGTCGAGTGGTACGAGATCGAAAACATGCCGGCGGTTGCGACCCAGTTTCGCGTCGAACTGACGCGCGGCAAACAAACCTGGACATCCCCGATCCTTTCGTTGAGATAAAATGATTCACGCTTTTCGTTTTCCGTTTCATCTTGCGCGTCGGATGCACATGCTTGTCCTCGCCGCGTACATTCTCCTCGCGTTGGCGCTGACGTATCCGCTCGTCGCGCACTTTAGTGATCACGTGCCCGGCACAACGACCTGGTCAATGGACGAGTACGGCTACGTCTGGAACAATTGGTGGTTCAAGCACGCGGTTTTTGAGCGAGGCGTCAACCCGTTCCAAACGAATTACATCCTCTACCCCGTCGGCACATCGCTCGTGCTGTACACGTTTACCTTGCTCCACGTCTTGCTCGGCTTGCCGATTCAGTTCGCGTTTGGTTTGATCCCGGCGAGCAATGCCGAGTTGCTCTTCGCGTTTGTGCTGAGCGGCTATGGCGCGTTCTTGCTGGCGCGATACCTGGTGCGCCAAATGTATCCGCGCGAGATTGACACCGCGGCGATGACGCTCGCGGCGTTTACCGGCGGCGCGGTGTTTGCCTTTGCGTCGAATCGTTTCGTCTACGCCGCGCTCGGTCACTATAACGTGGTCGCCAGCGAGTGGATGCCGTTTTACATTTTGTTTTTGATCAAGACCGTGCGCGAGACGCGTTGGCAAAACGCCGGACTCGCCGGACTGTTCGCCGCGTGCGCGCTCTACGTCGAGCCGACGCACGCGGCGTTGCTCGTTCTGTTCACGCTGGTGTACCTGGCGTGCGCGGGACGCGCCGTGTGGCGGCGCGCCGTGATCGCGCGGCTCCTCGGCGTTGTCGGTGTGGCGGCGATTTTGTTCGCGCCCCTGTTCGCGCCGATGCTAAGCGAACTGTACGCCAGCGGGTACACTTTGCCGGGCTGGGGCCATTCCGAAAAACTGTTGGTGGACTTGTTCGGCTTTTTCGCGCCGACGAGTTTGCATCCGCTCGCGCGCGGCTGGGAATCCGAACTGGCGCTCGTGCGCCAGGGCATCGCGCGGTTTGTGGATGTGAACACGGTGTTCGTCGGCTACGTCACACTCGCGCTCGCATCCGTCGCCGCGATCCGCTTTTGGCGCACGCTCAAGGTGTGGGCGATCAGCGCGTTCGCGTTCGCCGTGTTGAGTTTGGGTCCCGTGTTACATATCGCCGGCAAAGCGCAGTTCGATTTCGACGGCTTGGCGGTCACGTTCCCCTTGCCATTTTTGCTGTTGCATTACCTCCCGCTGATCAAAGAGAATCGCGTGCCGAACCGGTTCGGTGTGCTGGTGATGTTGGCGCTCGCGGTGCTTGTGGCGTGCGCGTTGGCGTGGACGAGTCAAAAGTTAAAAACGAAAATTCCCAGGTGGCATCTACTTTTCGTCTTCGCCTTTTTATTTTTAATTTTGTTCGAGCACCTTTCCGTCCCGCTCCCGCTCACCGATGCGCGCATCCCGGACGTATACGCGCAAATCGCGCGCGAGCCGGGCGATTTCGCCGTGCTGACCTTGCCGCTTGGTTGGCGCAACTCGTTCGGGCAAATCGGCGCGGAGGATGCGCGCACGCAATACTATCAAAGCGCGCACAAGAAATTTACGTTTGCCGCGAACATTCAGCGCAACCCGCCCTTCCTGTTCGAGTATTTTGATCGCTTGCCGATTTTGCACTCGCTTGCCGAGATCGAAGCGTACCGCCCGATCACGGACGAAACGCTCGCGCGAGATCGCGCGCTCGCGCCGACGTTGCTGGCGTTCTTCGATGTGCGCTTTCTCGTGATCCAGCCGGCAATCCCCGGTCGCCCGCCGTACAGCGACACACACGACGCGGCGGCGGATTATGCGCGCGCGGTGTTGCCGCTCGGCGATAAAGTGTACGAGCGCGACGGTGTGATCGCGTATCGCGTCCAGCAAGCTCCGTTGCCGACAACCCAGGTGATCGCATTCGGCGCAGACACAGCGTATCCGTACCAAGCCGAAGGGTGGGGACGCGCGGGAGTGATTGCCGATCAACCGGCGAACTGGGCGACGCAGACCGATGCGCGCGTGTTGTTTCCCGTGCGCGAGCTTGCGGACTATCGGGTGACGCTGCGCGCTTTGCCGTACACCTTCGTGCGCGCGCCAACCCAGACGCTGGAAATTCGCGTGAACGATCAGCCGCTCCAAAAATTCGAAATGTCGCCGGCTTGGACGGATTACACTGTGACGATTCCGGCGCGGTTGGTGCGCGCGGGCTTGAACGATCTGGGTTTGCGGTTCGCGTATGTTGCGCGTCCGCGCGATGTGTTGCCCGCGAATTTTGCGATTGGCGCGACCGGCGCGACTAGCCCGGTGGACATTGTAGCGAACAGCGGCGACCTGGGATCGATCAAGGTGAACGGGCGCGAGGCGTCTTTGCTCGGACGCGGCTACAACGTCGTCGTGATCGATCCGCGGAGCGGCGCAGTGATCGCCGCGAAAGCGTACAACACGATGGAGGATCGCGCGCAGTCGCGGGCGATGACCGACTTTCTCGCGCAGATTCCGAACGGGATGATCGTCGCGGTAGCGGCGCAGGAGCAAGCGGGCGCAAACCTGGGTGAGCGCACGGTTGCCGGCTTGCAAGCGCTCGGCGCGCGGATCGATTTGCGCGCGCAACCGGGCAACACGCACGCGTTTATCGGCGTCAAGGGCGCGGCGCGCGGCACGGCGGTCGAGCAGGCACGCGGCGACGGCGCGGCGTTCGTCTTCGTCGGGCATGCCCCGGAGGACACGGCGCGCGCGGCGGCGGTGACGACGATCCGCATCGAAAAACGATGAAGCGAAATTCGGAAATTCGAAATTCAAAATTCAAAATCCACGCCGATTGGCTGATCGCGTTCGCGCTGGCGTTTGCCGCGCTCGCGCTCTATGTCCGCACGCTCGCGCCGGATGTGGTGGACGCGGACGGCGGCGAGTTTCAATTCGCCGCGTGGAATTTTGGGTTCGTGCACCCGACCGGCTATCCACTGTTTCTCATTCTGGGCGGACTCTTTCAACACCTGGTGCCGTTCGGCAATCCGGCGTATCGGCTCAATCTGTTTACGGCGCTCACCGGCGCGGCGGCAGTCGGCGCAGTGTATCTCGCCGCGCGAGAAATCACCCAGCGGCGCGGCGCGGCGCTGATCGCGGCGGCAGCGTTCGCGGTGACGCGCACGTTTTGGGCGGACGCCAGTGCGACGGAAATATACGCGCTCGCGGCGTTCTTTGTCGCGCTGTTGATCTACCTTGCCGTGCGGTGGCACGCCGCGCCAAGCGTGCGCGCCTTCGGCGTGTTTTGCCTCGCGCTGGGTTTCGCGCTCACGCATCATCGCGCGATCATTTTGTGGGTGCCGGCGTTCGCGGCATTTTTTTTCCTGGCTTGGCATTTTCACGCGTTCCGTTTCACGTTTGATGTTTCACGTTTTTTGCTTTTTGGTTCTGCTATTTTGGTTCCCCTTTTTCTTTACCTCTACATTCCGTTGCGCGCGCCTGCGTCGCCGTACTTGGCGTTGCCGCTTGCGCCCGGGCGCGACCTGATTTTGTACGACAACTCGTTCGCCGGTTTCAGCGACTATATTTTGGGGCGCACGTTTCAAAGCGAGTTGCGCTGGGACGCGTTGAGCATAGCGCGGTTGCTCGCGACGCCGCAAGGGTTTCTCGATCAGTTCGGCGGCGGCGGCGTTGCGCTCGGCGCGCTCGGTTGCGGCGTGATGCTGTGGCGCAGAGCGTGGGCGCGCTGGGTTCTGCTCGCCGCCGGCGGGGCGGCGACGATTCTGTTCGCGGCGGCGTATCACATCGGCGACATCGCGCACTATTACATTCCGGCGTACTTGGCGTGGGCAATCTGGATCGGCGTCGGTGTGGACGCAATTTGCAATTTGCAATTTGCAATGCGTAATTCAAAATTTGGATTGTTCGCCATTTTTGTGTTGGCAACCGCGCTTCAACTCGGCGTAAATTTCCCCTTTGCCGATGCAAGCGGCGCGACGCAAGCGCGCGCTGAATGGACGCGCCGTTTGTCCGCGCCGATCCCGGCGAATGCGATCTTGATTTCGAATGATCGCGACGAGATGATGCCGCTGTGGTACCTCCAGTACGTCGAAAACACGCGGCGCGATCTGCTGGGAATTTTCTCGCTGATCACACCGGCGCGCGAGCATGCAAACGTTGCGCGGGTGACGGACAGTGTGCTG
Organism: uncultured Anaerolineales bacterium; assembly: GCA_903825565.1. Taxonomy (GTDB): domain Bacteria; phylum Chloroflexota; class Anaerolineae; order UBA4142; family UBA4142; genus CAIKBD01. The sequence continues at coordinate 6,690 of CAIKBD010000266.1, forward strand.
GATGCGGCGCGACCGGTGTTTTTCATCAAGGCAATGCCTGGGATCGAAATCAAATATCGCGTCGAGCCGGCGAATGGGCTGTGGCGTGTGGCGGAAGCGTACCAAAACCGCGCGCCGCAACACGCGAGCGCGGCGATACTGGCGGGCAAGGTGCGCGTGTTGGGTTACGATCTCACACGCGAGGCGGATGCGATCCGCCTCGCCGTGTACTGGAGTCCGCTTGTCTCGCTCGACCGCGATTTCACGACATTTGTGCATCTGCGCGATGCGCGCGGCGAAAAAATTGCGCAAGGCAACGACCACCAACCGGGCGGCGCGTTTTATCCGACGCGTTTGTGGGAGGCGGGCGAAACGTTGCGCGATGAATTTGTGATTTCCCTTCCGCCGAATTTGGCGCGCGGCGAGTACACGCTCGTCGGCGGAATGTACGCACAACCGGATGGCGAGGCGTTGGGGGAACCGGTGGTGATTGGGCAAGTGACCAATGACAAATGACGGATGGAGTGGGTGTGGCTGAACTGATGGTGGCGACCAAGCATCAAGTCGAGGAAATCTTTGATGGCGCGGCGGAGCGGTACGACCGCGAAGGTCCGCCGCTGTTTCGGGAGTGGGGCGCGCACTTGATCGAGTTGCTGGGTTTCGCCGGCGGCGAACGCGTGCTGGATGTGGCGACCGGCACCGGTGCCGTGCTTGCGCCGGCGATGCAACGCGTCGGGCGATTTGGGCGCGTCGTCGGCGTAGACCTGTCGCAAAACATGTTGGACGAAGCCGAACGCGTGGCGCGCGCCCAAGACCTCGACAATTTTGAACTGTACAAAATGGACGCGGAGCGGCTCGAATTTCGAGATGGAATTTTCGACGGGGTGACGTGCGCGTTCTCGCTTTTCTTTTTTCACGACTTGGCGGCGGCATTGCGCGAGATGCACCGCGTGTTACGTCCGGGCGGGCACATCGGCGTAGCCGTATTTGGCGATGCGCCGCCACCGTTCGATCCAGGGTGGCGCATTTTTGCAGAGCAGGCGCGCGCGTACGGCGGCGCAATCCGCACGCCGCAACGCGTTGTCTACACGCCGGTGGAAATGCAAACGGTGTTGGCATCCGCTGGATTCGGCGAAATTAAAACGGCGCTGGAAAAATACGATGTGGTGTTTGCGAGTTTGGACGCGTGGTGGGCGTTTCAATTGACCTTGGGCAATCGCGCGACGATTTTGCAAATGGCGGATGCCGTGCGCGCAAAATTTCAAGCCGAATATTTTGACAAACTGCGCCCGCTGTTGCGGCAAGACGGTTTGCATCTCGGCGTGTCGGTCGTGTATGCGGCAGGCACCGCGGAGAGCAATTCGACGCTAGAATTTTAGAGGAGGTCCGGGTGGATTTTCGTTTGACGGCAGAACAAGAATTGTTCAAACAGACCGTGCGCGAGTTTGCGGAGAAGCACATTGCGCCGCGCGCGCGGGAGATCGATCAAAAGGGCGCGGGGATTCCCGACGAAATTATTCGTGGGATGGCAGACCTGGGAATTTTCGGCGTGACCGTGCCGGAGGAGTATGGTGGAGCCGGTGTGCCTGGCGAGGAACTCGTCTATGGGATGCTCGTCGTGCACGAGATCGCGCGCGCCGAATTGTCCATGTCGTTGCCGGTGTACTTGTTGCTCGTGTTGGGTTGGGCGCATCTGATTGCCAAGCATGGCACGCCAGAACTCAAGCGCGAGGTTCTGCCGCGCGTGGCGAAGGGTGAGTGGTTCCTGGGAATTGCGACGACCGAGCCAAGCGGCGGTTCCGACTTGGCGAACATTCGCACGCAGGGCAAACGCGCGGGCGACACGTACATTTTGAACGGCGAAAAAATTTATATCAGTGGCGTCAACGAAGCCAAGCAACGCGGCGGGGGGCACGTCACCTTGTTCAAGACTGCGCCCGAGTTGGGCAACCAGGGGATGACGTTTGCCTACGTGCCGCTGGCTTCGCCGGGAATCACCACGGCGAAACTGGGGATGATGGGACGCAACGGGTTGTCCACCGGCATCATCACGTACGAAAATGTTGCGGTGCCCGCCAAGTATGTACTCGCCAGCGAGAATCGCGGATTTTACGCGGCGATGGAAGGATTCAATGCCGCGCGCGTGCTCGTGTGTGCGGCGTGCACGGGCGGGGCGGAACGCGCGCTTGAACTTTCGTCCGAGTACGTCAAGCAACGCAAGTTGTTCAACACGCCGCTCGCCAAGTTCGAGGGCATCTCGTTCGAGATTGCGGAAGATTACGCACAGTTGGAAATGATCAAGACGCAAATTCTGAAAACGGCATGGATGATCGATCGGGAGCGCGCCCAGCCGGGATCGTTCGCGCGTAGCGAGATCAATGCGAACGTCGCGATCTGCAAACTGATTGCGCCGCCGCTCGGCGTTGCGATCACGCAACACGCGATGATGTATCACGGCGCGATGGGGTACACCACCGAGACGCCGCTCGAAATGCTGTTGCGCGGCTTGCTCTCGTACGTTGTCGGCGCGGAGGGCGGCTTGAACGTGATGAAGATCATTATCGCACGTGAATTTATCGGCGACGTGGCGATTCCGTACAAATAGTCGGACGAGAATTCGTAGCGAATTTCAGCGGGCGATTGATCGCCCGCCGGAGTTGCCAACAGAATCTTTGAATCGGCGGCGGATTCGCCAGCCGTATCACGGCTTCTCAAAAGTCGCTTGACACCCGCCTTCACCCTTGCCCTCTCCCGCAACGCGGGCGAGAGGGTTTGCTCCCTCGCCCTGTTCAGGGAGAGGGCAGGGGTGAGGGTGCGTTGATGCGGCATACAACTTGGCCGCATTTTTGACTTTCCGATCTATCATTTATATAATTGAATTATCGCATGTGTTGATCTTTATCTTCCGCGAAATCGCCTGGTCTAGAACGGTCACGAGTTTGATGCGCCAATTTCGTCTCGGTTCGTTCCTCGAACGTTGTGCCTTGAAACGTCCCACCCCCAACCTCAGTTTCAAATTGAGTTTGCTAGTCATTGGCGCATCCCTGCTCGGCGTTTGGGCTTCTACGGCGTTGGTGTTGAGTTTGCAACGCCAGCAACTGGTGGATACGGCGCTGGCGACGACCCATCGCACCGGGATGTTGGTGCAAGCCGGCTTGCACGATGCCATGCTACGCAATGATCGCGCGCAGATCAATACCATCGTGCAAGACATCGCGCAATTGCAAGGGATCGAGCACATTCGCATTTTGGACGCGCGTGGCATCGTGCGAACCAGCTCAACGCCGGCGGAAGCCGGGCAGATTTTCGATTACTCGATGCCGATGTGCCAATCGTGCCACAACCGTGACGCGCGCCCGCTCGCGCAAGCGGCGATTGGCACGACGCAGGATCGCCACGCCGCGCTGTTGAACGTGGCGGTGATTCGCAACCAAGCGCAGTGCGCGAGCTGTCACGATGCGCGCCAGACAACGCTGGGAATCTTGGTGATCGAAATGCCGCTAGGCGAACTGGACGCGCAACTGACGGCGAGTTTTTGGCGCATCGTTTTTGCGGCGTTGGTCACGCTCGTCTTGCTGATCGGGATGCTGTGGTTCGCGTTGCAAAAATTGGTATTGCGCCCGGTCGCCGAACTGGCAAAAGGTATGACTGCGATTCACGCGGGCAACCTCGGTTATGCCGTGCGCGTGCCCAGCCACGATGAACTAGGTAAACTTGCCCGGACGTTTGATGCGATGCGCCAGCAGTTGCAAGCGTCGCAAGAAGAAAACGCGATCTTGTTAGGGGAGACGCGCCAACTCGCGATCTTGGAAGAGCGGGATCGCTTGGCGCGCGAAATGCACGACAACTTGGCGCAGATGTTGGGCTATCTCAAACTCAAGACCGCGATCTTGCAAGATTTGGTCGCGCGGAACGAAATCGAACCAGTGACCGCCGGCTTGCTCGAAATGAAACAGATCACGAACGAGGCGTACACCGAAGTCCGCGAGGCGATCTATAATTTGCGAACAGTCGCGACACCCGCCAACGGATTTATCGCAACGCTGGAAGAGTATCTGGCGGGGTATCGCCGGCACCACGCCATTCACACCGAATTGGTCGTGGCGGATTGGCGGCTCACCGAGTTTCCCGCTGAAGTGCAGGCGCAGGTCAATCGCATCATTCAAGAAGCGCTGGCGAATGTGCGGAAACACTCGGGCGCGCGCCACGCCCGCGTGCGCTTTGAGCAGATCGATCACCACGTGCAGATTTGCATCGAAGACGACGGCAAGGGCTTTGATCCGGCTATGCCAGCGGAGCCGGCGCGGCAACACTATGGCTTGGCGATTATGCGCGAGCGCGCGCAAAGTATCGGCGGCGATTTGCACGTGGACTCGCAACCGGGGCGCGGCACGCGCATCATGCTCGACGTGCCTTTGTATCCAATGCTGGGAGATCACCCATGAGCATATTCCGCATCGTTTTGGCGGACGATCACATCTTGTTTCGCAAAGGCATCGCCGCGATCCTGGCGACGCGCCCACACGTGCAAATTGTCGGTGAAGCGGGCGATGGGTTGGAGGCGGTGGCGTGTGCGCGCGCTACCCAGCCCGATCTGATCCTGATGGATGTGCACATGCCCAAGTCCAGCGGTTTGGAGGCGGTCAAGGCGATCAAAGCCGAGTTGCCGCAAACGCAAATCGTCATGCTGACTGTGTCCGAAGACGAGCGTGATCTCTTCGCCGCGATCAAAAACGGCGCAAGCGGGTATCTGCTGAAAAATCTCGAACCAGAACAATTGTATGCGATGCTCGAAGCGATCCAGCGCGGCGAGCCGGCGTTCTCCGGCAACTTGGCTGGCAAAATTTTGGCGGAGTTTCGCCAGCCGAGCGGGCACGTTCAGCCGCCCGCCGCGCCGAGCAATGCCTTGTCGCCGCGCGAAGTTCAAGTGTTGGAACAGATCGTACAGGGGGCGACGAATAAAGAGATCGCCGCGGCGTTATCCATTGCCGAGGATACCGTCAAGATTCACTTGCGGAACATTCTCGAAAAATTGCACGTGCACAATCGTATCCAAGCGGCGGTGTATGCTGTGCGCCAGGGACTGGTGCGTGACGGCGAACCGCCTTCCCCGACCGGGTGATGCGTCGCGCCGAATGACTAACTCGACTGGGCTATCGAAAAATAGCCCAGTTTTTTTTGCAAGATCACTCATTCGAGTATTTGTAAAAGTGAATTTCTGTAAGATAATAGTCCCGCTGAGTTATCATTTATCGGTGGCGTTCGCCGATGATGAGGGTCGCGAAATCTCTCGATCTGCCAACGAGATCGGGAGATTTCGTTTTTGAGTGTGGCTACCAGACCGAGGGCTTATGCGTGTCTTGATCCTTTCAAATTATCCGCTGTATAGCCAGGGGATTGAGATGCTTTTGCGCGGCGAATCGAACCTCGAATGGGTGGGCAGGGCGACCGAGTTGGCGGACGCGTTAGCGCAACTGGGGCAAATGACGCCCGATGTGGTGATCGTGGACGATTCATTCGTCAGTTGTTCTGCCATCGCGCAGTCCATCTTGCAAGCGCAGTTGCCCACGCGTTTGGTCAAACTCAGCGTGCAAAACAATTTTCTCTGCACGTGCGCGGGCAAGCCGTTGCAAAGTGTGCAAGACTTGTACCAAGCGGTTACGCGGGTAACTGATCCTGGCGAGGCAGAACGTCTCGCTAACATATCCCTCGATCACGATCTGCCGGTGCACGCGGTAGGTGCGCCGCCCACCGAACAAGGATCGGCGGCAAGCGGGCGTGATCAACAACCTGTAATGAGTTCAGGAGGAAAAGATGAGTGAACGAAACAGCGATGACGCTGGCAAGACGTTGGAAGTAGACCTGCCGGTTTCATCGCCCGCTGGAGAGTGGCACATTCTGTCGCGGCGCGATTTTCTAAAGATCGTCGGCGTGGGCGCGTCCGCGCTGGCGTTGCCGCAGATTGTTGCCGTGGGCGTCGCGGATGCCGCGCCGCAAGCGCAGACGTACGGGCCCAACGCCAAGGGGATGATCATTGGCGATCCGACGCGGTGTACCGGGTGTCGGCGGTGCGAAATTGCGTGCACGTCGTTTAACGACGGCAAATCGCAACCGGCGCTCTCGCGCGTCAAGATCGTGCGGAACATGAATTTCGGCGTGCGCGGTGAGCAGGGCGGCGCGGCGCGCGGCGAAGGCAATTACGGCAATTTCTTGATCGTGCAAGAGACGTGCCGGCAGTGCGCGCATCCCGTGCCGTGTCAGTTGGCGTGTCCGAACGGCGCGATTGAGATCGCGGGACCTGTGAACGCACGGATCATTAATGTGGACAAGTGCACCGGTTGTCAGATGTGCCAGGCGGCATGTCCCTGGGCGATGACGGTATTCGACGCGGCGAAGAAAAAATCCTCCAAGTGTCATTTGTGCAATGGCGATCCGGAATGTGTCAAGGCATGTCCGAATAGCGCCTTGCGCTATGTGCCGTGGCAGGATCGCAGTCGGGATGTCGCGCAACGCTGGTCGGTGCCTGCGTACCTCAGCACGCCGGCGAATGTGGCAAGCACCTGCGTGCAGTGCCACAAATAGCGCGGATCAAAAGAATTGACGAGGAATTAAGGAGATAAACAATGGCACCGCTTGGTGGTTATCAGGGCAAGATCCTACGGGTGGATTTGTCGTCCGGCAAAATCACAACCGAGGATACTGCAAAATACAAAGACTATTTGGGTGGCACGGGGCTTGGCTATAAAATTTTGTGGGATGAAGTCAAACCCGGCACCAAAGCGTGGGATCCCGAAAACCGAATCATTTTCGGCGTGGGACCGCTCACCGGTTCCGGCTCGCCGCTGTCGGGGCGCACGTCCATCACCTCGCTCTTCCCGGTCAACATTCAAGAATTGCCGGGCACGGGGCACATGGGCGGGCAATGGGGCGCGGAACTGAAATTCGCCGGCTGGGATTCGTTGATCATTCAAGGCAAAGCGGACAAACCGGTGTGGCTGTACATCAACGACGACAAGGTGGAAATCCGCGACGCGAAACACTTGTGGGGCAATGGCGTCTTTCGCGCCACCGCCGAAATCAGCGCGGAGGTGGGACCCGAAGTGCAGGTCGCCGCGATTGGGCAGGCGGGCGAAAACCTCGTGCGCGTGTCGTGCGTAATGTGCAACCGCTCGCACTCGGCGGGCGGGATGGGTAGCGTGATGGGGTCGAAAAACCTCAAGGCGATTGCGATCAAGGGCACGGGGGCGGTGCAAATCGCCGCCGACAAAAAAGCGTGGAAGGATTTTGTCTACGAATACTTGTCGCTGATCGGCGCGAACAACCAGGGCGTTGTGCCCACCACGCCGCAACCATGGGCGGAGTATTACGGCGCGACGCGCTGGAACGCGCAAAAGGGGCAGTTCTGGGGCGCGGCGAATCCGCCGGTCGAAACGGGCGTGTGTTCGGCGGACGATCTGAACAAGATGGGCTTTCGCACGCACAAGGGCGTTTTGGATCACGGGGATGGTCCCGGCCAACGCCACACCGTGCGCGGCGGTGGGTGTCACGCGTGCCCGATTCGGTGCCACGTGTACACCGACGTGCCGGCGTTGGAAACCAAGTACGGCGTTTCGCGGTACAACGCCAACACGTGCATCGGCAACTCGTTCGGCAAGTCGTTCTTCGACAATTTGGCGAGCGGCTCCGAGATCGCCATCGAAGCGTCGCAGTTGGGTTGCGCGCTCGCCGATGATTACGGGCTGTGGAGCGACTATGGACAATTCCCGCGCGATATTCTGTACGCGTATCGCAAGGGGATCATCAAAGCGAAACTCGATCCCAAGGAATATGACAGCATCCCCTGGAAGTTGCTCGATGCCGGCGACCCGGCGTGGTTGCTCGATATTATGAAACGGATCACCTACAAACAGGGCGAGCTGGGCAAGTTGTTCGCGGATGGTCCGGCGTTCCTCGAAAAGAAATGGCCCGAGATCGCGCAGTTCCATCAAACGTACGAGTCGTCGTGCTGGAAGGACGCGCACGCCAAGCATCACTCGAACGAAAACGGCGGGCAAGTCGGCACGTTGATCAACATGATGTACAACCGCGATTCGCAATGCCACACGCACAGCAACTATTTGGCGAGCGGCTTGCCGTTGGCGGTGCAAAAGGAAATCGGCGCGGAACTGTTCGGCACGCCGGACGCGGTGGACGCGAACAACAACTATACCAAGATGAACAAGGGCAAGGCGGTGTTCGCCAAATTGTCGCTCGTCTACTTGGAGTTGCACAACTCGTTGACGGCGTGCAACTGGACGTTACCGGTCTGGGTGTCGCCACGCAAGGATCGCAAATATCGCGGCGACATTGCGATGGAATCCAAAGCGTTGGCGATGGTGACCGGCGAAACGGTCAGCCGCGCCGACCTCGAAATGACCGGGATGCGGATTCTGCATCTCTTCCGCGCGCTCACGGCGCGGTACATGAACGAAAAAGACATGCGGAAAAACCACGACAAGGCGAACGAGTGGGTGTTCGAGTATCCCGCCGACAAGCCCGCATTGTCTGCCGGCGTGAGCCGGATGGATCGCGCGGACATTGAACTCGCCAAGGATTTGTTCTACGAAGAGATGGGCTGGGACAAGGCGACGGGGATGCCGACGCGCGCGACGCTCGAAAAAGCGGGTCTCAAGTACGTGGCGGACGAACTTGCCAAGCAAGGTTTGATCGCCTAACTTTTTTGCCGGCTACCCAGCGTTGCCCGAGATGCAGACAACGCGTTGCTTTGAATCAGGGCTGGGCTGGAGCCGCACGCTTCAGCCCAGCCCTTGATTATTCTGAATTGTGGTGGAGGTTACTGTATGGAAGAACTCGACGTTGCGGCGCAGGCGCAAGCCGCTGCCGCGCCCGATCCCACCCATGTGGCGATTGCCGCGAAGGTGCGCGCCGAATCGGAGACCTTGGGACGCGTCACGCCGATCGAATCGCTCGCGCCGTTATTCCCCGCGCTCACGCCGGAGCAGATCGTCGCCGCGCTGGCGGAAATGCTCAAGCAGGACGCATATCAGGACATCAAGGTGCGCGTGTCCGCCGACCAAGCGGCGTTTCTCTATTCCGAGACGTACATTTCGGCGGAAGCGGCGAGCGCGAAGATTGCAAGCGAACGCCTCCAAGAAAAAATCGCGGAACGGGTGCGTGCCGATTCCAAGTCCGAGGTGCGCTTGACGCCGGTCGCCGCGCTGGCAGAGTTGGCGACGGACGCGGCGGCACTGCCGCTGGACGCGTGCCTGGCGGCGATGACGACCGACGAGCGGTACCAAGACATCAAAACCGTGTCGGACTCTGCGGGCGTTGCATATCTGTACTGCGACATGCACATGACCGGCAGTTATGCCGCGTTGCTGGCGCGCGTCGAAGCCAAGAACCCGTACGCGCTGGTCGCCGAAACGGTGCGCGACGAATCGCGGATTTACCCGCGCGCGACCAAAGTCTCGTTATTTTACGAGCCGGTGTTCCGGATCGCGCCTGGCGAGCTGGAGACCGTGATCGAGGGCTTGTTGCATCGCGCCGAGTTCGCCGACATTAAAAAGGTCGTCGCGACGACAGGGGCGATCTACCTCTACTCAGAGCGCTTTATGGTGCCGGCGCACGCCGAAGCTTGGGTACAGTGGGAAGAGGTGGACCGTCTGCTGAATCCCTAACGGAACCGGTTGTTGTGATGGAGCATTTTCCGCATGCGGCGAGTGCTCCGTTTTTTTTTTACAATTTCCCCGCGCGCTTGCGAGTCTGAATTTTTTGTGCTATGATCCGAGTGCCGGAATACACTTTGCCGCGAGGAGCCCAGATGTCTACGCAACCCATTTCCGATGTCGTCATTAGTCGTTTGCCGCTTTATTTACGCACGCTCGAATTTTTGGAGAAAGAAGGGCGGCAGGTAACCTCGTCGCAGGAGTTAGCCACACGGCTGGGTTTTTCTTCCGCGCAAATTCGCAAAGACTTGTCCTACTTTGGTGAGTTTGGCAAGCAAGGCACCGGGTACGCCATTCCGTTTTTGCAGAGCAAACTGCGTGAGATTTTGAACATTGATCACCTGTGGGAGGTGGGCGTTATTGGTGCGGGCGATCTGGGGCGTGCGCTGGTGCATTACCAGGGTTTTGCCGCGCAAGGTTTCCGCATCGTGGCGATTTTCGACGATGCGCCGAAAAAGATCGGCATGGCGGTTGGCGCGTTGACGGTGCAAAGCATGGGCGAGGTGGCGCGCGTGGTCCGCGAATCCAAACTGCAAATTATGATCCTGGCGGTGCCCGCCCAAGTTGCCCAAGCCGTCGCTAACCAACTCGTCGAATTGGGCGTGCGCGCGATTTTGAATTACGCGCCGATCACGTTGAGCGTGCCCGCAGCGGTGCGCGTGTACTATCTCGATCCGGTTGTGGGGCTGCAAAGTATGGCGTATTATCTCAAGTGAAAAGTAAAAAGCTAACAGGCAAAAGTAAAAAGTTAAAAGGCAAAAGGCAAAAGGGCGAAGTTAAAAGGCAAAAGCAAAAAAGGGAAAGACCTCGGCGAGGATGTGCGCCAGGTCTTTCCCTTTTTACTTTTGCCTTTTAACTTTTTACTTTACAACTGCGGCATACTCTTTTTCAACATTTCGAGCTGTTCGAGTGTGCGCCCCGCGCCGATGGCGACGCACGCCATCGGGTTATCGGCGACGTAGCAGGGCACGCCCGTGTCTTTCGTCAGGTAGCGATCAATGTTGCGCAGATTTGCGCCGCCACCGACCAACACCATCCCGCGATCAATAATGTCGGACGCAAGTTCGGGGGGTGTCTTTTCAAGTACGGTGCGCACGACCGCTGAGATGGCGGCGACCGGTTCGGAAATGGCTTCGGTGATCTCGTTCGAGGTA
>CAIKBD010000267.1 GCA_903825565.1 uncultured Anaerolineales bacterium
ACGATAGCCCCAACTGTACTTGCCGTACCCCGCGCGCGCCACCCGAATGGTCGCGCTCGAACCGTCCGAACCGGTGTGACCGAATTGCGCCGTGCGCGCAATGTCGTCGGCGTGCGCTTGCGCCGCCGCCATCAACTTGGCGTTGAGCGCGAGCGGCGCGAGTCCACGCGCGAGACGCTCGCGATTGATCCGTGCCGCCAGATCGGCGACGGCGTTGCTTTGGGCGCGCGCCACGCTCGGCAAAACCCACGCCACGATTGCGAGCAAAACCAGCGCGCGCGCGCTGAACCGGTAAAGTTTCGTCATGCAATTCTATTCTATCGCCAAACTGGGAAAAAGGCAAAGCCCTAACGCGGCACGCCCCACATCGGCACGCCGGTCGTTTGAAACGCGTTGGCGCTTTCGTTATAAATTCGCACATACTCGCCGACTTTGGTGACGCGCCCATCTTTGCGTACGGAAAAATAAGAGTACCGATTGTTAATGCACCCGGCGGTGCAATCGCCCGAACCTTCGACGAACGCCAATTCCCAGCCCTCGCCGCGATCAAATACTTTGATGTCGGTCGTACCGCCAATCAGCCCGACGCCGGCTCTTTGAATTTTTTGCGTTTCCGGGAAACGCGCCTTGACCGCGGCAATCGCGCCCTCGGCGGTGGCGAGCGTGATCGGCGTGGGCGTGCCCGCCGGCGTCGCCACAGCCGGCAGAGTCGCCGTGACTGTCGCCGTGGGAATGTCGGACGCCAAAATTTCGACGCGCCGCGCTTCGAGGTAACTCGTGCCGAGCCGCACATACACTACCTTGGCAGTCAGACGAATCACCGTCCACGCGTCCGCACGCGAAGCGGGATCAAGCCCGCGCACGGATGCCATACCCGTCACATAGATCGCGCCAGTCTCGTCCACCAGCGTCCAATCACTGCGCGTCACCGGGTTGCCGCGCGCCTCGCCGTACAAATTCCAGCCGCGATAATAGCCGACGAAATCCATCACGCGCCCGTCAAATTCGCGCGGCGCGTTCAACAGCGTGCCGAGAAAATCGCCGAGGAAAACGGCGCGCGGCAACTTGGGCGTAAAGCGCACGCGATACGCGCGATCCCCTTCACGATAAAATGCCGCGTTCGGATTTTCCGCGCGCAACGCGACGACCTGGGTATACGCGCCGCCCGTAAGCGTCACGCCGCTCGTCGCCTCCGCCAAGCGCACATTGGGGATCGTCCAATCGGCGACGCCTTCCTTCGTCACGAGACTTGCCGGCGCGCCGGCATCGGTCGTTTGCAAAAGCCCTTCGCTCGGCGCAACCGCCTGGGATTCCGCCGGCAAGGTTTGCAAAATACGTTTCAACGCGTCGCTAAAAACTTGCGGCGTGCTCTCATGACTCGGCGCGTACACCTGCACCGTTTTCACGCGCGAAACGTACAGCGTGATCTTCGCCGTTGGCATATCGGTCGGCTTGGGGCGCGGCTCGTAGTAATCTTTTAGCGCGGAGAAATTGATCTGGTTAAAGTACGCCAGTAGATTCTGAATTTCATTTTCGGACAAACGCCCCACGCGCGGCACGGCATCCAAGCCGGAAGTGAGTGGCGCATTTGCGCCAGCGAACACCACTAGCCCATCGCCGTACAACCGGAACAAAGGCACGTGCGCGTCGCGCGGCGCGGCGTTCGCACCGCCCCACACATCCGCCTCGATCAAGATCGCGCGCGAACTATGCTCGAACGCGAGCGGCGTCGTAGCGAGCGTTGGCGTCGCCGTTTGTGTCGGCGTGGGTGTCGGCGTTGCCGTTGGCATGGGCGTCGGCGTCAGCGTGATCGTCGGCGAAGCGGTCGCCGTCCGGCGCGGCGTGGGCGTTTCGAGCACGACCGTCGGCACCGGGCGCGCCGTGCACGCGCCGAGCATAACGCCGAGTATGATCCCGCCGAGCAAAATCGCCGCCGCGCGCCATTTTGGTGCGCCGCCAAAAATATTCTGGATCGTCATTCCAAATCCTGTTCGTAGATCAACATCGCGCTGTCGCGGCGATAGCCGGCATGTTCGAGCGCGGCGCTCAGCCCAGGTTCATCGGCGAGCATCGCTTCGAGATGCGCGTACCCGCGACTAGCCGCTTCGCCGCGCGCCGCTAATGCCAACGCGTGCGCCGTGTCCGCATCGCCGGCGAGCGCGTGCAAGGTCAAGCCATGCCAATCGTTTTCGTCGAAGGCGAGCAACAAGGCGAATCCGTTCGGCGCGAGGCGCACTTCGCCGGCGCGAATTTGCTCGCGCAGGCGCGCGGGTGTGAGCGCGCACCAACGCCAGTGTCGATCCGGCACAACGGCGGAACTCGCGGCGCGCGCCGCCGCACCTTCCCAGGTTGCCAAAATCGCCGGCAGATCGTTTTCGCCGGCGACGCGCCACGCCGAAAAATCGCGCGGCGCAGGATCGGCGGACCACTCGTTGAATTGCGCGATGCGCCGATAGCCATTTGCCGCAAGCATGTGTTGCGCCGGAATATTTTTGATGCTCGTCGCCAAACGCGCCACCCGACAGCCGCGCGCCCGCGCCCACGCGCCTGCCGCCGCCGTCATCGCGCTGGCGACATGGCGCCGGCGAAAATCGGGATGCACCCGCATCCCCTCCAACCAGCTCGCGTCAGCGTGCAACGCGGCGTGGAGCAAGCCGACGGTTTGCTCGTCCACAACGCCGACGAACAATTGCCCGTTGGTGTCCGCGAGCCACGCGTTCCACACTTCGGAAATGTAATCGCCCCAGTGAAATGTGTTGCGGCAGAAAGCCAGGATCGTGTCTTGATCGGAAGCGCGCGCGGCGCGCACGTAAATTGAATTTTGCACGGCGGCATCTTACCACAAGCATTTGCGCGTGACAAATCGCCAATTGGGCAGGGCTTTTCAAAAGTCAGGCGACCCTCATCCCAACCTTCTCCCTCAAAGGGAGAAGGGGTAAATTCCCTCGCCCCTATTGGGGAGAGGCGCTAGCGCGTCCGTAACGCGGCGGGACGCCGTACGGATGTCGCGCTAGCGGGGTGAGGGGTGATGTCAAGCGACTTTTGAAAA
>CAIKBD010000268.1 GCA_903825565.1 uncultured Anaerolineales bacterium
ACACATTTACAAATTTGTCCTACGCATCTTGTTTTGCCGCGCGCGCACGGTGGGACACATTTACAAATTTGTCCTACGTATCTTGTTTTGCCGCGCGCGCACGGTGGGACACATTTACAAATTTGTCCTACGTATCTTGTTTTGCCGCGCGCGTGAACAAGGCAAGCGCGGGCGTCAGAATTGTCGCGCTCGTGAACAGCGCGGCGCGCAAAGACCCATTGCCAATCGCGCCGACGACGGGTCCCCCGATGATTTGTCCGAGCGCGTCCACCTGACCGCTCAACGAAATCACCGTGGCGCGCACGTTGGAATCGAGCCGCTGATTGACCCAGGTGGTATGCAACGGTTCGTGCGTGCGGCGCAACAGTGACACGATCCAAAACGCGATGACCGCCAGCGCGAAATTTGGCGCGCCGGCAAACGCGAACAGCGCGAGCACGATTCCCACATTCATGCCGAACAGCGCGCGGCGGATGGATGCTTCGTCGTCCAGCCGCACGCGGCGGCGCGCGACTTCGTTGCCGATGATGCCGAGCAACGCCGCGACGCCGCGAATGATTCCGAACCAGGTTATGGTCGTCAGTCCGTCAAAAACTGGAAATGCGAACGTGAGCAGGAACGGCGTCCACAACCGATCCACGCCCTCGCTGAACAACCCGTGAAACCAGCCGATGCCGAGAATCGTTTTGAGCGCAGGACGCTTTTGCGCCATTGCAATTCCGGCGCGCAACGTGCGCCACATTGCCGCGAACGAATCACGCTCGCCTTGCGTTTTCGGCGTGAACGCGGTTTCCGGCATCACGAGTGCGAGCCAGAGCGCCACCCCGATCAAACTCACCCCGCCGAAAAGAATCGGCAAGTTGACTTGGAGATTGCCGATCCAAACGCTCGCGGCGATGCCGGCGAACGTGGCGACTTGGGCGACCTGGGACGCGCGCAAGAATGCGTGTCCGGCACGCGCCTCGCCGATTTCATCGGTGAGCCACGCTTCGAGCGCGCCGCTCGTGAACGTATAGCCGACGCCCCACAGGATTTGGGCGATCAGCACCGGCGCGAAAAATGGAAACGCGCCCTCGACGATAAAGCCGACGCCGATCAGCGCATAGCCGATGATGACCGACAAACGCCGGCTGTAGACGTCGGCGACGACGCCGGTCGGCACCTCGCAAAAAATGATCGCGAGTTCGAGCGTTGTGCCCACGAGCACGAGTTGGAGCGGCTCAAGCCCGACGACGGTGGCTTGATAGATCATGTTGACCGTAAAGATCAGCGACATGATCAAACCGTCCGCGCCGGTCAAGATCAGAAACGTGGAATAGGCGTCGAGTTTTTTCATCTGGCAGAGTTTGCCCATTCCGCGCGGAGGATGCCCATATAGATCACATCCCAGCGCTTGCCGTTACGGTTTAGCGCGCGTCGTTGTCGCCCTTCGATCTGAAATCCGCATTTGAGATACGCGCGGATCGCGCGCGGGTTGTACTCAAAGGTGTTGAGCGAGACGCGGTGCAGGTTCAGTTCGTCGAACGCAAAGCGCAGGATGACGCGTAGCGCATCCGAGCCATAGCCCTGGCTCCACAGCGCGCGTTCGCCGATGCTGATGCCGACGAACGCGTCGCCGTGCGTCCACCGAATCCCGTCGAGTTCAATGTCGCCGATCACGCGCTCTTCGGCGAGCGTGCGGATCGCAAAAAAGAAGGCGTGCGGATTTTCCGCCGCAGATTCTTTTTCGAGATATTCCTGAATTTGGGCGAGCGAATATAGCCGCGCGGGACCGGCGTCGGACAAGCGCAGGTATTCCGAATCGTAACTCCATTGCGCCAAAAGCGGCGCATCCGTTGCGGCGTTGCGTGCCGTCAGGCGTACGCGTTCGCCGCGCAAAAGATCGCAGTTCATCCGGCGCTCCATTCTTCGCGCAAAATTCCCAGCATCACCGCGTCCCAGCGTTTGCCGTCGCGGTGGATCGCTTGCCGGCGCCGCACTTCGCTCACAAAGCCGGCGCGCTCGAAAAACCGGATCGCGCGCGGGTTATCGTCGGCGGTGACGGCGACGAGGCGTTGCAGGTTCAACTCGGCAAAGGCATAGTTCACCAGCAGGCGCAATGCTTCGCCGCCGTACCCTTTGCCGCGCTCGCACGCGTCGGCGATGCCGAGCGTGAGCCAGGCGCTGCCATTCGTCCAATCGAGGCGCGCGAGCTGTGCCACGCCGAGCAGACGCTCCTCCGCGCGCGGGCGGATCGCAAACTGCAAGTGCTGGGGTTTCAGGTCTTTTTGTGCCGTCTCGCGTTTTTGCCGGACGATATTCGGTGCGAGCGGGCGGAGTGGTTCGGCGGATAGTGCGCGCATGAATTCGGCGTCGTGCGTCCAGCGCGATTCGGTTTCCGCGTCGCGTGCGGCGTCCAGCGCGGTGAGACGGATCAGGTTGCCTTGAAAAAGTTGCGTGTGCATTTGGATTTTTCTCGCTTTTCGCTATGCATCTTGTATTTTTCCCGAAAATAAAAATGCCGTGAGTTTGCGAAAACCCACGGCGAACGTCACCGATTACAAACCGGCTCCGGCGATAGCAACAAAAAACCGTGGGCGCAAGTGCACCCACGGCAGGAAGGTTAATTCTCTGGCAACGGGCACACTATGGCAAGGTCACAATTACGAACCCACCGACAACTTGGAAGAACAACATGCCCGTTACTCCTTTCTGTAAGATGGTTTGATTATACGCGATTTTAGTTGGGCGTCAAGTGCCGCGAATTTGAATGGCACGGCTTTTCAAAAGTCAGCCAACCCTCATCCCAACCTTCTCCCTTCAAGGGCGAAGGCGCAAATTCCCTCGCCCCATCGGGGAGAGGGCTAGGGTGAGGGGCAATGTCAAGCGACTTTTGAGAAGCCCCGATTTGAATGGTCGCCCGGGCGGACTCACCGCCGCAAAAAGCGGCGTTCGAGTTCGGTGAGCGAGAGCGCGACAAAGGCGGGCCGCCCGTGTGGGCAAGTCGCCGGCGAATAGATGCGGACGAGTTCATCGAGCAACGTTTGTTGTTGCTCGAGTGAGAGCGCATCGCCGGCTTTGAGCGCGCACACGCACGCGCATTTCGCCGCGAGTTTGGCGCGCAACGCGTCGCCGGCGAGCGCACGGTGCCGTTCGTGTTCGGCGAGCAACGCGGTCAGCAATTCATTTGCCGGGATGCGCGCAAATTCCGGCAACGCGTTCACGCGAAACGTGTTCGCGCCGAACGGCTCCAGCGCGATGCCGAGCGCGGCATACGTGTCGAGGTGGGCGCTGAGCAGTTCGGCTTCGCGGGGCATTACTTGGATTGGATTGCTGATTACCGACCGCTGATCGCCGTCGGTGGTCGGTGGTCGGCGGTCGGCGCTGGTGAGTCGTTCGAAAAAGACTTGCTCCTGCGCCGCGTGCTGATCCACGATCACCATTCCGTCCGGCGTTTGCGCGAGCAGGTAGGTATTGTGCACTTGGCTGAGCGCGCGCCAGTTGCCGGTCAAGTACTCGGCGCGCGCTTCCGCCGCGCTTGCAAATTGCGAATTGCCGACTGCCAATTGGTCAAAGGCCCAGTCTGTTTCACTCGTGCCGAAATACGTGGGCGGAAATTCGCGGAGGGCTTGCGCGACTGCTTGTTGCGCCGCGCCGTAGATCGCGCGCTCTTGATAAAAGCGCACTTCGGCTTTGCGCGGGTGGACGTTCACATCCACGAGTTGCGGATCGAGTTCGATGTGGAGCGCGGCGAGCGGATGCCGCCCGGGCGGCAAGCGACCGGCATACGGGCGTTCGATCATCACGGCGAGCAAGCCGGCACGGATCGGGCGACCGTTCACGAAAAAGATTTGCCACTCGCGGCTGGCGCGCGCGAGCGACGGGCGCGTCACGAATCCGCGCACGATCAAATCCACGCTCGCGTACTCCACCGCGATCAATTCGCCGGCAACCTCGCGCCCCCACACCGCGCCGATTCGTTCGAGCGGGGTCGCGGCGGGCAAGACCAAATTTTCGCGCCCGTCCACGATGAGTCGAAACGCGATGGGCGGATACGCGAGCGCGTACTGTGCGATGGTTTTTTGAATCAACTCGGTTTCGCGGAACGGCGATTTGAGAAATTTGCGCCGCGCCGGCGCGTTGTAAAAAAGGTTGCGCGCAATGACGTGCGTGCCCAGCGGCGCACCCGCCGTCTCAAGTCGCTTTTCTCCGTTCTCAATGCGTAGGCGCGTGCCCTCAATGTCTTGTTTCGCGCGCGTGAGAATTTCAATTTGCGCCATCGCCGCAATCGAGGGCAACGCCTCGCCGCGAAAGCCGAGCGTTTTGATCGCACGCAAGTCGGCGTCGGTTGAAATTTTGCTCGTCGCAAAACGTTCGACCGCGAGCGTTGCGTCGGCGCGCGTCATGCCGTCGCCATTGTCGCCGACGCGGATCAGCGCGTTGCCGCCATCGCGGATTTCGACGGAGATCGCCGTGGCGTGTGCGTCAATCGCGTTTTCGAGCAGCTCTTTGACGACGGACGCCGGGCGCTCGATGACTTCGCCCGCGGCGATACGCTCGGCGATGGGTTTGGCGAGGAGGTGGACTAGGTTGTCCATTTCAACAATTCCTGCAATTGTTCCGGCGAGCCGAGCGCGAGGATTTGCATCTGCGCGAGTAAAACCGTTTCGGCGTTCGGCGTGATGCGTGCGGCGGCATTCGGCATTTTGCACGCGAGCAATGTGACGCCCACGCGTTCGGTCAGTTGCGCTTGCGCGAGCGTTTTGCCGACGAGCGGCGAACTCGGGGCGAGCGTGACTTGCTCGATCAACAATTCCTCGTTGCCGACGTGCGCGACCTCGTCGAGGAAATCGGCGACGGCGGGGCGCACGAGCGTCGTCACCATCCGGCGGCCGGCGATGCGGTACGGCGAGATGACCTGGTTCGCGCCAGCGCGCAGCAATTTCGGTTCCGATGCTTCGTAATTTGCGCGCGCGATGATTTGCAGATCAGCGCGCATCCCGCGGGCGGTCAGCACGATGAATACATTTTCCGCGTCCGAGTTGACCGCGACGATGAGCGCGCGCGCGTGTTCGATGCCGGCTTGTTTCAAGACCGTTTCGTCCGCCGCGTTGCCTTGAAGCGCAATGTGACCCAGATCGCGCAAGTGCGCGATGGCTTGCGCGTCCGGGTCAATCACGACGAACGGCATTTTTTCCGCGAGCAGGGTGTGGACGATGTGACGTCCGACGCGCCCGTAACCGCAAACGATGGTGTGATTTTTCAATTGCTCCAACATGCGTTGCTCCCGTTGTCGTTCCAAGCGTTCACGCCATTCGCCGGACACGATCAAGTTCGTGACCATGCTCGCGGTGTAAAAGGTAATCGTCGCCGCCGACGCGATCAAGCCAATCGTAAACACGCGCCCCGCGGGCGAAAGTGTTTTGATTTCGCCAAAGCCGACCGTGCTGATCGTGATGACGGTCATGTACAGCGCATTGAGCATGTCCATCTCTTCGAGGATGGCAAAGCCGAGCGTGCCGGCACAGATAACGAGCGTCAGCGCGCCGAACGCGAGCCAGAAGCGATATGTGATTGAGGGGCGCGAATTGCTTTTCATAGGGTAATGATCCACGGCTACTCGACTACCTGACCCTCCGCCTTGATTTTGATCTGCAACACGTTCAACACATTCAACGCTTGCACCGGCGTCATGTTTGCAATGTCCGCGTCCGCAATTTGCCGCAACACCGCGCGCCACATTTCCGCGCGCGTGTCGTAAATCGCGCGGTCTTCGTGAACAACTGTGTTTGCGCTCTGAACACTGGACACTGAATACTGATTACTGCCGACTGTTGACTGTTGACTGTCTACTGACGACTCTCGACTTTTCTCCAGCCCGCGCAACACTGCCTCCGCGCGCTCCACCACCCGCGCCGGCAAACCAGCGAGTTGCGCGACGTGAATCCCAAAACTTTTTTCCGCGCCGCCCGCAATCACCTGCCGCAAGAAAATCACCTCGTTCCCTTGCTCTTTGACCGCCATCGTAAAATTCTTGATCGCGTCGCTCTGCGCCTCAAGTTGCGTCAACTCGTGATAGTGTGTCGCAAACAACGTTTTCGCGCCGACGAGATTGTGAATCTCTTCCGCGATTGCCCACGCGAGCGAAATGCCATCATACGTCGAAGTGCCGCGCCCCACTTCATCGAGCACGATGAGCGAACGCGCCGTCGCGTGCCGCAAAATGTGACTCGTCTCGCTCATCTCCACGAGAAACGTCGAGCGACCTTGCGCAATGTCATCGCTTGCGCCGACGCGCGTGAAGATGCGATCCGTCAGCGCGATGCGCGCGGAACGTGCTGGCACGAAACTGCCGATTTGCGCCATCAACACGATGAGCGCGACCTGGCGCACGAACACACTTTTGCCCGACATGTTTGGGCCGGTGAGAATGATCACGCGTTGCGATTCGTTGTCGAGCCGCGCGTCGTTCGGCACGAATGGTTCGGCGGCGGGGTGCTGAAACCGCTCGACGACTGGATGCCGCCCCTCGCAAATTTCGATCACCTCGCCGTCGTCCACCACCGGCTTGACGTAGCCGTGCCGCGCGGCGGCTTCGGCAAGCGCACCCAACGCGTCGAGTTGCGCGAGGATGCGCGCGGCGCGGTGCAAGCGCGCGGCGTGTTGCGCGACGGCGCGGCGCACTTGCGCGAACAACTCGTACTCCAAATCCTTGACCCGATCCTGGGTCGCCAACAGGTGCGTCGCTTGCGCTTTGAGCTCGGGCGTGACGTACCGTTCGGCGTGCGAGATCGTCGCGCGGCGTTCGTAATTTTTCGGAACGAGATGGGCGTCGCGGCGCGGCAGTTCGATGAAATAACCGAACACTTCATTGTAGCGTACGCGCAATGTTTTGATGCCGGTGCGTTGGCGTTCCTGCGTTTCGAGTTCGGCGAGCCAATCCTTGCCGTGCGTCGCGCTCGCGCGCAGTTCGTCGAGCGGCGCGGCGTAGCCGGGTTTGATCAGCCCGCCGTCTTTGATCAGAATGGGGGGATCATCTACGATTGCGCGATCAATCAACTCGTGCACGTCTTGCAACTCGTCGAGGTCGTCGTGTAATTTTTGCAACAGCAGAGACGCAAGATTTTGCGTCTCTGCAAGACGCGATTTTATTTTCGGCAACCGCATCAATGTGCGTTTCAATCCGATCAGATCGCGCGCGTTGGCGTTGCCAAAGCCGATGCGTCCGACGAGTCGCTCGACATCGAACAACCCGTCGAGCAAGGCGCGCAGGTCGCCGCGCAAGAATGCGTCGCGATACAATTCGTCCACCGCATCAAGGCGCGCGCGAATGGCATCCAGATCGAGGAGCGGTTGCTGAATCCACCGTTTGAGCAACCGCGCGCCCATCGCTGTCAAGGTGTGATCGAGCACGCCGAACAATGAGCGTGGAGAGCCGCCGCGCCGGGACGTTTCGCCGTAATCCTGCAACGCGGCGGTCAATTCCAAATTCCGCCGGGTCGCCGGGTCGAGTAGCATATAATCCGCGAGTGAGTACGTCCACAAATGGTTGAGGTGGGCAAGCGCATGGGGCGGTTCGTGCGTGGGTTGGTTCGCGCGGAGATAGTGGAGCGCGAGGTGCGCGGCGATGATCGCGAGCGGCAACGTGTCGCACCCGAACGGGGCGAGTGTGGCGACGCCGAACTGCTCGCACAAGGCGCGCCGCGCTTCGAGTTCGTCGCACGTGCGGTCTTCGACCGGTGAAATGCGCGCGGGGTGTAACGCGGTGAGCCGCGCGACAAATTCCGCATCGGCAGCAAGCGCGCGCGGCAAAACGATCTCGCTCGCCTGCACGCGTTGCAATTCGTCGCACAATTTTTGCGTCGCGTCCGCGTCTTCGATCTGTGTCGTTGCAAATTCGCCGGTCGAAATGTCAACGAGGGCGAGACCGAAGGCGAGAGGGCGAGTGGGGGAATGCGTGAGTGGGTGATTGTCTCTCCCCCTCTCCCTTTCTCCCATTCTCCCGCCCGCATCTCGAAAAATCGCCGCCAAATAATTATCGCTCTTGGCGCGCAACAGCGCATCTTCGACGACCGTGCCGGGGGTGATGACGCGCACGACATCGCGCTGGACGAGGCGTTTCACCTTTTTCGGGTCTTCGAGTTGCTCGACGAGCGCGACCTTGTAACCCTTGTCAATCAGTTTGGCGATGTACGCTTGAACGTGATGGTGCGGCACGCCCGCCATCGGCAGGCGCGTGCCTTTGGCGAACGCGCGCGCGGTGAGCACAAGTTCGAGTTCGCGCGCGGCGATCTTGGCGTCGGCATCGAAGGTCTCGTAAAAATCGCCGAGCCGAAACAGTACGAGCGCGTCGGGAAAGCGCGCTTTGATGTGCCGATACTGGGCGAGCATCGGCGTCAGTTTTTTCTCGTCAGGCATTGCGCGCATTATAGCGAGATTGCGCGCACGCGGCAAGGGGAAGGGGCAGGGCGTTCGCCGTGGTTACGGACATTGGATCACGCCTTGCGCCCACAAGCAACCGCCACAAACCGGAAATTGATTGCCTAGGCAATCTTCCCGGTTCGAGTCGAGCAGTTCACAGCCGCCGCAAAAAGTGCACGGCGCAAACCCGAAACTGTGGACGCGTTCGCGGTACGTCACATAATCGGGGTCGAGCCACAAGTCGCCGAGCGCGCGTTCGTTCACGTTGCCGATGACGTGCCGATGCAACTGGCGTTCCCTGCCGCGCAGATGCGTGGTGTAATTGTGGAGGAGCGGCGGACATGGGCTGAGACTGCCATCCCAGCCAATCGTGGTTGCGCCGGACTCGACGAACACGCACACATCGTTCGCGCCGCTCAACCGATTGCCGGCAAAAGTCACGCTGTACCCGCTGTCGAGCGCGGCGAAAAACGCGTCGCGCGTCGTCTCGTTAATGTCCAGCTTGGGCATGCTCAGACGCGGCAACCAGTCCGACGAAAAATAAGTGATGTTTTTGAGCGTGCGCTCGTACAAAATATCGTGACGCATCTCGTCCGTGTACGGCAGTACGTTGCTGACCGAAAATTTCGACGCGCCCAAACTGCGCCCCAGTTTGATCACGGCGGGCAGATCGTTGATGTTGCGCTTCATTGCCACGAACGCAATCCCGATTTCCGGTTTGGGCTTGTGCGATCCTTTGCGGAGTTTGCGAAACGTCGAAACATTTTCGAGCACTTGGGGCAACAGCGCGCCCAGCCGCACGTCCTCGTAACTGTCCGGCGTCGCGCCGTCGAGCGAGACCCACAGCACGTCGAGACCCGCTTCGATCAGTTGGCGCGACCGGTGCGGATTCAGAATCGTTCCATTCGTCGTGATTTCCGCCGTACACCCCAGTTCCTTGACGCGCCGGATCATTTCGATGATGCGCGGGTGCGACGTAGGTTCGCCGATGCCGGCGAACATGATAGCGGGTTTCGGCGTGAGCGGGCGCAACCCGGCGAGAATGTGTTCGAACGTTTCCTCGCTCATGCGCCCCATCGGTTCGTCCCAGGTATTGCGCATGCACGTGCGACAGACGATATTGCACAAACTGGTCGGCTCGATGTACACTTTGGCAAGATGCGTGAGCGCGCGATGCAAGCGGAGCGTGTTCGTTTCGCGATCAATGCGAAGCCGCGCCCCGGGCGTCAGCCCGTACTGCGCGGCGAATTCGGGCGGAAGCGTCAGGCGGCCCTGCTCGTCTACTTCTGCCCAGGGAGTCGGATCATAACCCATTCGGTTGCCTTTCTAATGCAAGTGCGGGAATCGCGGGTCGGCGTGGCATACGCGATTCGTGCCAAAAAATTGATGGTGTTGTGGTGACAACGCATGCCGACGGTCACACTGTTAAAAGTATAGCACGCGTACCAAGCCGTGTCAAAGAGCTCGCTGATTGCTGATTCGGCAGGAGCCGAGATGGAGAAACTTGTTTTCCCGTTTGTAAATATCGGTTCAATCGTATATAATCCGCCCGCGAATGATTCGCGCAATTCAAAAGGAGGAGTATGTCTCGTTTCAATCGTCTCGTTCTTTTTCTAGTTCTGGCAAGCGTGTTGATGTTGATCGCCGTGGCGTGCGCGCCTGCGCCGACGCCCGCGCCGACTGCCGCGCCGCCGACTGCCGCACCGAAACCTACCGATGCGCCCAAGCCAACCACCGCGCCCGTCGCAACCGCCGCACCCAAGCCCACTGACGCGCCCAAGCCGACGGAAGCGCCAAAACCAACCGTCGCGCCGACCGCCGCACCCAAGCCCACTGATGCGCCCAAAGCCGCCGAACCGACGCGCGGTGGCATCGCCGTGATTGCAATTGACTCGGACCCTGAAACGCTGAACCTGGGTCTCACGACCGGCTATTCGTCCGGGGATGTTGCCTCGAAAATTTTTAACGGCTTGGTTTGGCTCGACGGCAACTATCAACCGCAACCGCAACTCGCCGAATCGTGGACGGTTTCCGCCGATGGCAAAGTCTACACGTTCAAACTTCGCAGTGGCGTGACATGGCACGACGGCAAGCCGTTTACCAGCGCAGATGTCAAGTACTCGTACGACGAAATTTTGCTGAAACTGCACCCGCGCACGCGCACGCTCGCGCCGCGCCTCGACTCTGTCGCTGCGCCCGACGCGCAAACCGTTGTGTTCACGCTCAAAGACGCGTACGCGCCGTTCATGATCCAGCAAACTGTGTTCGATGCGCCGATCCTGCCCAAGCATGTGTACGACGGGCAAGGCGATGTGACGAAAAACCCGGCGAACGTCAAACCGATTGGCACAGGTCCCTTCAAGTTTGTCGAATGGAACAAGGGCGCGACGATCAAGCTCGCGCGCTATGACAACTATTTCGAAAAAGGCAAGCCGTACCTTGATGGCATTGTCTTCCAAATTATTCCGCAAGGCGCGAATCGTTCGACCGCGCTCGAAACCGGCGAAGTGGATTTCGTCGTTGACTTTTATCTGCCCAAGACTGATGTCAAACGCCTCGAAGCCAACGCCAAGCTAACCGCCAAGCGCGGACAAGGCGCGCCGGCGATTGACTTTATGATGATGAACACGCGTACCAAGGCGCTCTCCACTGCCGAAGCGCGCCAAGCCGTGGCGCAGGCGATTGATCGCAAACGCGTCGTAGATCAATCCATGAACGGCATCGCGCGCGCGGCGCGCGGTCCATTCGGCGATGGCTTCAAATGGTTGCTCACGCCCGACGTGGATTACGCCAAAATGTACCCGCTCGATGTCGCCAAAGCCAAAGCGGCGCTCGACAAAGCCGGCGTCACCGCGGGCACGGACGGGATGCGCGGCAAGTTGCGCCTCGTTTACGATTCGGCACGCCCGCAATTTGTCGCGGCGGCGCAAATCATCAAGGAAAATTTGAAAGACCTTGGCTTTGACGTGGACTTGCAAGCGCTCGAACGCTCCGTGTTGATCCAAAAAGTTTTCCTCGATTGGGAATATGATCTCACCCTCCAATCGTTCGTATCGTCCGGCGATCCGTCCATCGGCTATCATCGCCTCTACATCACGACGCCGACCAAGGCGCAGTTCACGAACCAGACCGGTTACACCAATCCCAAGGTGGACGAACTGCTCGCCAAAGCCGCGACCGCGCCCGATGTGAAAGCGCGCGCAGCGGCGTATGCCGAAGCGCAAGTGATTCTTGCCAAAGACTTGCCCAGTCTCGTGCTGTTCGACGAGGAAGGCGTGGATTTTGCGAGTAAGAAATTAAGCGGCGTGTGGGCGGGGATTGACTCACGCGACCGCTGGGATCTCGTCTGGATGCCCAAGTAGAGATTGGAGATTGGAAATTGGAAGTTGGAGCGCGAGTTCCAACTTCCAATTTCTAACTTCCAACTTCCAATCCAATGTGGTTCTACATTCTTAAACGCGTCGCGCAAGCCCTGCCGCTGTTGCTCGCCGTCGTCGTCGTCAACTTTGTGCTGATCCAGCTCGCGCCCGGCGATCCGGTCACGCTCCTCGTCGGCGATTTCCCCGCGCCCGAAGAGTACGTCAAGCAGGTGCGCGCCGAGTACGGGTTGGATCGCCCGGTCGCCGAGCGGCTCGTGCTGTACCTGGGACAACTGGCGCGCGGTAACCTGGGCTACTCATTCGCCAACCGGATGTCCGTCGCCGAATTGATCGGCAAGCGCATCGGTCCAACCTTGCAATTGATGTTCACTGCGCTCGTCATCGCGATCGTAATCGGCGTAACGCTCGGCGTCGTTGCCGCGCGCGGTCGCGGCAAACTCGCGGACTGGATCGCGCAGATTGGCGCGCTCGTCGGCTATTCCGTGCCGGACTTTTGGCTGGGGCAGGTGCTGATTATTTTGTTCGCCGTCACGCTCGCTCTGCTCCCGTCGCAAGGGATGCGCTCGGCGCGCTCCGTTGCCACCGGGTTGGACGCGTTCCTCGAAACTTTGCCGTACCTCATTTTGCCGGCGACCGCGCTGTCGGTGCGGTTCATCGCGCTATTCTCGCGCATCACGCGCTCCGCCATGCTCGAAGTGCTCAACGCCGATTTCGTGCTCGCCGCGCGCGCCAAAGGGTTGAGCGAGGGGCGAGTTTTGCTCGCGCACGTTTTACGTAACGCCTCCCTGCCGATTGTCACCGTCATCGGCTACAACCTGGGTCTGCTGATCGCCGGCTCCGCGCTGATCGAAACTGTGTTTAGTTGGCCCGGCGTCGGGCGGTTGATGTTTGATTCGATCACCAAGCGCGATTACCCGGTCATGACCGGTATTTTGCTGTTCGTGTCGCTCACCGTCGTCATTGCCAACCTGCTCACCGATCTGGCGTATGCCGCGCTCGATCCGCGCGTGCGGTACACGAGGTAACGATGGCGAATCTCCGCACCGGAATCGCGTTCAGTCTCATCGCGCTTTGCGTCGTCGCCGCCGTATTTGCGCCGTTCCTCGCGCCGTTCGATCCATTTCGCGGCGGCGCGGACGCGTTGCTTCCGCCGGGCAGCAAGAGTTTCATCCTGGGATCGGATCACCTGGGCCGCGACGTTTTGTCCGAGCTGATTTTCGGCGCGCGTGTGTCGCTCGCGGTCGGCATCTCCGCCGCGCTCAGCGCGAGCGTGCTCGGTCTCGTCGTCGGCTCACTCGCCGGCTTTTTCGGCGGCTGGGTGGATGGCGTGTTGATGCGGACGAGCGAATTTTTTCAAACGTTGCCGCGTTTCGTCCTCGCGCTCGTCATCGTCGCATTTTTCGGGAGCGGCATTTTCAAATTGATCATCGTCCTCGCCGTTCTCTCCTGGCCCCCCATCGCGCGCCTCGTCCGCGCGCAAATTTTGAGTCTGCGCGAAGCCACGTTCGTCGAAGCCGCGCGCCTCAGCGGGATGGGCTCGCTTCGCATCATCGCGCGCGAAATTTTGCCGAACGCGCTCGCGCCCGTCATCGTCACCGGCTCGCTCGACATCGCGTCCGCGATTTTGCTCGAAGCGTCGCTGTCGTTTTTTGGCTTGGGCGATGCAAACCTGATTTCGTGGGGCGGCATGTTGAACGTCGCGCAACCGTACTTGCGCCAGGCGTGGTGGATGGCGGTCTTTCCTGGGATTGCGATTTCGCTCGTCGTCCTCTCATTCAACGTGCTGGGCGATGCGCTCAACGACGCGCTCAATCCGCGTTTGCAGGAGACTGCGTGAACGAAATTATTTTGGAGGTGCGCCAGCTCGTCACCGAAATTCATCAGCGGCGCGGTTGGTTGCGCGTCGTAGACGATGTGTCGTTCAATGTGCGGCGCGGCGAAATTGTCGGACTCGTCGGCGAATCGGGATGCGGCAAAAGCATGACCGCGTTTTCGTTGATGCAATTGTTTCCGACGCCGGCGGCGCGCGTCACCAGCGGACAAATTCAGTTTGAGGATCGCGATCTCGCCAAACTCACGGCGGACGAAATGCGGCGCGTGCGCGGCGCGCAAATCGCAATGATCTTTCAAGACCCCGCGACGTTTCTCGATCCGTTGATGACGCTGGGCAATCAAATCGCCGAGCCACTGCGCGCGCACAATTTTGCGGGCAACGCAACCGCGCGCACGCGCGAACTCGTCGCGCAGATGGGCTTGCCCGATCCGGAATTGATGGTGCGCCGCTATCCGCATCAAGTTAGCGGCGGACAAAAGCAACGCGCGCTCATCGCGAGTGCGATGGCGTGCGCGCCGAAATTGTTGATTGCGGACGAGCCGACGACTGCGCTCGATGTGACCGTGCAAGCGCAGATTCTCGATTTGATGCGCGATCTGCGCGACCAAACCGGCGCGGCGATTTTGCTCATCACGCACGACCTGGGAGTGATCGCCGAAATGTGCGACCGCGTTTACGTGATGTACGCCGGCAAAATCGTCGAGCACAACACGACGCGCGAATTGTTCCGTGCGCCGCGTCATCCGTACACGCAAGGTCTGCTTCGCAGTACGGTCTCGCTCGAATCCGCGAGCGCGGAACTGTTTGCGATTCCTGGGACGGTTCCGAATTTGAACGAACTGCCAACGGGTTGTCGTTTCGCGCCGCGCTGTCCGATTGCGAACGCGCAATGCAAACAAGAACCGCCATTCGTTGCGAACGATGCGAGCGCAGTCGCGTGTTGGAATGTCGAACGCGCGGCGGCGAGTGATATTTGGAAATTGGAAATTGGAAGTTAGAGGTTGGAAGTTGGACGACTATTTCCAACATCTAACCTCCAACTTCCAACTTCTATTCTCTGTAACGAGATACAATGCTTCAAGGCACAAACCTCATCAAAGATTTTCGCGTGCGGCTGGGATTGTTTCGCGGCAATGCGAACTTGCGCGCGGTGGATAATGTTTCGATTGCAATTCAACCGGGCGAAACCGTCGCGCTCGTCGGCGAATCCGGCTCCGGCAAGTCCACCCTGGGTCGCATGTTGCTCGGCTTGATTCCGCAAACGTCCGGCGCATTGAGTTATCGCGGCACCGATTTTTCGCAATTGCAAGGTGACGCACAACGCCAATTTCGCGCGGACGTGCAAGCCGTGTTCCAGGACACGAGCGCATCGCTCAATCCGCGCCGACGCATCGGCGACAATGTCGAGTCACCGCTGATTTTCAATCGGCGCTTGAGCGCACAACAAGCGCGCAGTGAATCGGCGCAATTGCTCGAACGCGTCGGACTCGACCCGAAAACATTTGCGTCGCGCTTTCCGCATCAACTTTCCGGTGGACAACGTCAACGCGTGGGCTTGGCGCGTGCGCTCGCCTCGCAACCGAAATTCATCGTCGCCGACGAACCCGTGTCCGCGCTCGATGTGTCGGTGCGCGCGCAAATTTTGAAATTGATGCAAGAGTTGCAGGCGCAAGATCAACTCGCTTATTTGTTCATCACGCATGATCTCGGCGTCGCGCGTTTGATCGCCAAGCGCGTGATGGTGATGTACCTGGGCGCGGTTGTCGAAGAGGGCAATGCGGCAGATGTGTTTGCGCGCCCAGCGCATCCGTACACGCATGCGCTCACACTTGCCGCGCCCGTGCCCGACCCAGCGCGCGCGCGTCCGGCGCGTCATCTGATGGGCGACATTCCTTCGCCGCTTGCGCCGCCGACCGGTTGTCGCTTTCATCCGCGTTGCCCGTACGCGCAAGCGATTTGCAAAACCGAGGTGCCGCCGGTGCGCGAATTTGAAAACGGTCATCGCTCGGCGTGTCATTTTGCGGAGCAGGTGCGCGCAGGATAATTTTTTGGATGAGCAACACAAAAATCCTGATCGTTGATGACGAACCCACCATCGTGAATACCGTGCGTGCATACCTAGAGCCGGAAGGATTCACGGTGCAAACGGCGATGGATGGCAATGCCGGATTATCTGCCGCGCGCACGTTCGCGCCCGATCTCATCATCCTCGATGTGATGCTCCCAGGTCTCGATGGCATTCAAGTGTTGCGGCGCGTGCGTCAATCCTCAAACGTGTACGTGTTGATGCTCACCGCCAAAGCCGACGAGACCGACAAGGTCGTGGGCTTGAGTGTTGGCGCGGATGATTATTTGACCAAGCCGTTCAGTCCGCGCGAACTCGTTGCGCGCGTCAAAGCCATCCTGCGCCGCGACCGTGCCACGACCGATGAACATCCTCCGCTCGCCTTTCAGCGTTTGCGAATTGACCCCGATGCGCGCCAGGTTTGGAAAGACGACGCGCCCATCGAATTAACGCACATCGAATTTGATTTGTTGCACACGCTCGCACATCATCGCGGACGCGTGTTGAGCCGCGAGCAACTCATCGAGCACGTGTGGGGCAATGATTATTACGGCGATGACCGTGTTGCCGATGTGCACATCGGTCGCCTCCGCAAAAAAATCGAGGACGACCCGGCGAACCCGACGCTCGTCGTCACCGTGCGCGGCGCGGGCTATCGCTTTGAGGATGAGCCGCGATGAAATTGTTTGCGACGATTCGCCAACACCTGGGTTGGAAATTATTTTTTTCGTACTTGCTTATCGTGCTCATTGCGATTGTCGTGCTGGATGTGATCGCCGAATTGCAAACGCCGAACGCGCTCACACGCAACATTGCCCAGTGGCAATCGCTCCCCGAAACCAACCCCGCCTTGCTCGCCATGCTCGAAGCCAATTTCCAAACGGTCATTCATCAGCTTTTGATTCCTGCGACGCTGGCTGGCATTCTTGCCGCGCTTGCCGCGAGCATTTTTACCACGCGCCGCATCGTGCAACCAATTCAAGCAATGATGCACGCGAGTCAGCACATTGTCGCCGGCGATTATCACGAACGTCTTGCGCCACCGACCCAGGATGAACTCGGCGCGCTCGCGCAATCGTTCAACCAAATGGCAGAAGCACTCGACCAGACGGAGCATCGCCGGATGGATTTGATTGGCAACGTAGCGCACGAACTCCGCACGCCGCTGGCAAGCATTCAGAGTACGCTCGAAGGTTTGCAGGACGGCATCGTGCCGAGTGAGCCGGAAACATTTTTGCGTTTGGAACGCGAAGTGAGCCGGATGCAACGCCTCGTGCGCGATCTCGAAGAACTTTCGCGCGTCGAAGCACGTCAGTTTCGCCTCGATCTGCGCGCGATGGATATCACCGAAGTGATTGGACTCGTCGCGGAACGTTTGCGCTGGCAATTCGAGGACAAGCATGTCGCGTTGCGTTTCGATGTGCCGCCCACTTTGCCGAACGTGAACGCGGATGCGAATCGGCTGACCCAGGTCTTGACGAATTTGTTGGGCAACGCATTGCAGTACACGCAGGAAAATGGAACCGTGACCGTGCGCGTGCGGTGCGAACAAAACGAATTGCGCGTCGCGATCCAAGACACCGGCATCGGTATCGCGCCGGAACACGTGCCGCATTTGTTCGAGCGATTTTACCGCGTGGACAAGTCGCGTTCGCGCGCGGGCGGCGGGAGCGGCATCGGCTTGACGATTGCCCAGCATCTCATCGAGGCGCACGGCGGGCGCATCTGGGTCGAAAGTGGCGGGCTGGGGCAAGGCAGTACATTCACCTTCGCACTGCCCATCAGCGAAACGCGTTTCCCTTGAGGAAACGCGTTTATTTTTTTCTTCATCAAATTGTCACAATCCCGTCAAGCGTTCGTTACATCGCCGCGCTAGAATGATGGTGAGTAGAAAACTGGATTGGCTCAAAGGATGGTGGCTGTGCTTCAAGTGATTTCTCTGATTGAAAACACCGGGCGAGTGAATAGAAAAGACCTGCACACCGAGCATGGTCTTGCGCTGTTCATTCGCGCAGATAACCAACAGATTCTGTTTGACACCGGCAGTTCGGGGCGCTTTCAGCAGAACGCGCAAAAATTAAATGTCAACATCGCGCAAGTGAACCTGACCGTTTTATCGCATCATCATTCGGATCATGGCGGCGGATTAGCGGCTTTATTGCAAGCCAATCGCGAGACCCAGGTATATCTGAAACATAGTGGCACCGAAAAATTCTCGCTCGATATTTTTGGCTTGCTTCGCCGGCAAGTGGGCTTGGATGAATCGTTGCTTCAAGCGCATCCCGACCGATTTATCTTGGTCAACCAGTTTTCTGAAATTGCGCCCAACGTATTTATCATCACCAAGAT
The DNA here is from genome assembly GCA_903825565.1 of uncultured Anaerolineales bacterium. Classification (GTDB taxonomy): domain Bacteria; phylum Chloroflexota; class Anaerolineae; order UBA4142; family UBA4142; genus CAIKBD01. The sequence continues at coordinate 18,029 of CAIKBD010000268.1, forward strand.
TAACCGGCGGCACACAATGCCCAAGGGCAACCGCTATCTGTTCATGGATACGGGGTCTCGCAAACGGCTCGATGATTTTGAACACGAGTTGATTCTGGTCATCAAGCAAAGCGCGGGATTGGTCGTTTTCACCGGCTGTTCGCATCAAGGCATCCTGAATATGTTGGATGCCGTGCTTGAACATTTCCCAGGTCAGCCCATTCAAGCCGTCTTTGGCGGCTTGCACCTCATTGATTTGCCACTCATCAACAACCTAGCCGGGAGCCGCGACGATATCGAAAAACTGGGTCAAGCGCTTTTGAAATATCCCATCGAAAAAATGTACACGGGGCATTGCACCGGCACCCAGGCATATCGGATTCTCAAACAAGTGATGGGGGCAAAACTCGATTATTTTGCTACGGGCGACCAAGCACAAGTGGACTAACTGGGAGGCGCGTATGTGGCTCGATGCTGGCTGGAGCGAGTTTGGTTTTCCCGCGCTCTTGCTTGGCGCGGTGATGGTGATTGCCCTGGCAACACTTGCCTTGCATTTACTTTTCCCGCCCGCCACCGGCAAGTGTCCCGTCAAAAAAATTATTCCCGATGAAAAAGCCGAATCGAAAGAAAGGATGAATCATCATGTCTAAAATGTGTCCCCAATGTCAACAACCGCTGCACCAGGTCGAACGATGGGGTGTGCAACTCGACGTGTGTAAAAATTGCCAGGGCGTTTGGCTCGAAGCCGGCGAACTCGAACAAATCGTCGGGTTTGTGCGCGCGTCGCTGGCACAAGGCGATGCGACAATGCCGGTGCCACATTCCAAGCGCCATCACGATGACGATGATGACGACGAACATCGCGTCGAGTATGATCAAAACGGCGGACCACGTCGCAAACGCCGCTTTGAATTCGGCGACCTCTTTGACATCTTTGGGTAATCCTGGGAGGAAACCTTGATCAACGATCTTGACATCAAACACATTCAGGGGCTGACGGAACAACAAGCCGCCGAACGTTTGCAAACCGAGGGCTATAACGAATTACCCTCGTCAAAAAAACGGAGCATCCTCGCCATCGCGTGGGGCGTGGTGCGCGAGCCGATGTTTCTTTTGCTCGTTGCGTGCGGCACGATTTATCTTTTGCTCGGCGATGTGCAAGAAGCGATCCTCTTGCTCAGTTTTGTGTTTGTGATTATGGGCATCGAGTTATACCAGGAACGCAAGACCGAACGCGCGCTCGAAGCATTGCGCGATTTGTCCAGCCCGCGCGCGCTCGTCATTCGCGACGGCGTCGAAAAACGCATCCCAGGTCGCGAGGTTGTGCGTGGCGATGTGCTCATCATCAAGGAAGGCGACCGCGTGCCGGCGGATGCCATCGTCCTGTCCGCGGTGAACTTGTCCGCGGACGAATCGTTGCTCACCGGCGAATCGGTTCCCGTTCGCAAAATCGCCGCCGAAGAAATTTCGCCGATGAGCAAACCAGGCGGCGATGATTTGCCGTTCATTTATTCGAGCACGCTCGTTGTGCAAGGTCACGGCATCGCGCAAGCGCAAGCCACCGGCATTCACACCGAGATTGGAAAAATCGGCAAGGCATTGCAAACCGTCGAAGAAGCCGAAACACTTTTGCAACGCGAGACCGGGCGACTGGTGCGCAACCTGGCAATCGTCGGCGCATCGTTGTGCATCTTGGTCATTGTGTTGTACGGCGTCACGCGCGGCGATTGGTTGCACGGCTTTCTTGCCGGCATCACCCTCGCGATGGCGACCTTGCCGGAAGAGTTGCCGGTCGTGATGACGATTTTTCTCGCGCTCGGCGCGTGGCGCATTTCGCAAAAGCGCGTACTCACGCGGCGTGTGCCCGCCATCGAAACACTCGGCTCGGCAACGGTGTTGTGCGTGGACAAGACTGGCACGTTGACGCTGAACAAAATGGCGGTCAGCAAAATTTTCGCGCACGATAAATATTTTGACGTGAGTCACATCGAGCGCAAAATGCCGGACGCGTTTCACGAACTCGTCGAGTTTAGCATTTTAGCGAGTCAACAAGACCCGTTCGACCCGATGGAAAAAGCGATTCACCAACTCGGCGAAACACAACTCGCGCAGACCGAGCACTTGCACGGCGATTGGATTTTGGTGCGCGAATATCCCTTGTCGAAAAAATTGCTTGCGTTATCGCACGTGTGGAAATCGCCGGATGGCGCCGAGTTCATCATCGCCGCGAAAGGCGCGCCCGAAGCGATTGCCGATCTGTGTCATCTGAGCGAAACGAATCGCCAGATACTTGCCGCGCGCATCAACACGCTCGCGAACGAGGGCTTGCGCGTCCTGGGTGTTGCGCGCGCGCGTTTCGCGCAAACCGATTTACCGGGCGAACAACACGATTTCGATTTTGAATTCCTGGGTCTCGTCGCGCTCGCCGACCCGGTGCGCCCGACCGTGCCGAACGCGATCAAGGAATGTTACAATGCCGGCATTCGCGTCGTGATGATTACCGGCGATTATCCGGGCACGGCGCAAAACATTGCGCGGCAAATCGGCTTGACGCCGAACGATCAATTCATCACGGGACCCGAACTCGATGCGCTGGACGACGTGGAATTGCGGCGCCGTATCGCGCACGCGAACATTTTTGCGCGCGTGGTGCCGGAGCAAAAACTCCGCATCGTGAACGCGTTCAAGGACAATGGCGAAATCGTCGCAATGACCGGCGACGGCGTGAACGATGCACCCGCGCTCAAATCGGCGCACATTGGGATTGCGATGGGCGGACGCGGCACGGATGTCGCGCGCGAATCTGCCGCGCTCGTTTTGCTCGATGATGATTTTTCGTCCATCGAGCAAGCCGTGCGCCTGGGTCGGCGCATTTTCGACAACATCAAAAAAGCGATTGCGTATATCTTTGCGATTCACGTGCCGATTGCCGGCATGTCGCTGTTGCCGGTGATGTTCAAGATGCCGCTCGTGTTGATGCCGGTGCATATTGTCTTTCTCGAACTCATCATTGACCCGGCGTGCTCGACCGTGTTTGAAGCCGAGCCGGAAGAGGCGAACGTGATGAATCGTCCGCCGCGCAATTCACACGAACCGCTATTCGGTCGCCGCACGTTGGCGATGAGTGTTTTGCAGGGCGCGAGTGTGTTGGCGATTGTGTTCGCTGTGTTTGCGATGGCGTTGTATCGCGGCTTGAGCGAGAACGAATCGCGCGCGTTGAGTTTCACGACCTTGATTGTCGCGAACCTGGGATTGATTCTGACGAATCGTTCGTGGACGCGGACGATTGTGGCAACACTGAAAACGCCGAACACCGCATTGTGGTGGGTGCTCGGCGGCGCGACGGTGTTTATGACCTTGGCGCTCACCGTGCCGTTCTTGCGCGACCTGTTCCAGTTTGGCGCGCTCGATGCGATTGACGTGACAATCTGTCTCGTCGCCGGGTTGGTGAGCATCGCTTGGTTCGAAGCGTTGAAATGGTTTAATGGACGCCACGGCACAATATCTGTTCCGATTGCGGTCGAGCAAAAACAAAGAGGGTGAGTGCGCGCTAGATAAGAACGTGCAGGGCGCGAACCGTCTGCCGATTTTTTCGGCAGACGGTTTTTTCTAACCAGTGTGTTGACGCATCTGCGAGTTTAAACTATACTCTCGCGCGTTAGTCCAATGTCTTTATGAGGAGTGTTTAGTAGAATGTCCGAAATTCAAAAACACATTCGCTGTAAACCCGGTGATGTTGCCAAGTACGTGCTCGTGCCCGGCGACCCCGGGCGCGTCAAGCGCATCGCCGAGCAGATGGACGAGGCGCATCTCATCGCCGAGAATCGCGAGTACGTCGTGTACACCGGCACGACAAACGGCGTGCCCGTCAGCGTGTGCTCGTCCGGCATCGGTGGACCGGCGGCGTCCATTGCCATTGAAGAGTTGGTCAAGGTCGGCGCGCAAGTTTTCATTCGCGTTGGCTCGGCGGGCGGACGCCAAGACGATATTCCGATTGGCACGCCGGTCATCATCACCGCGGCGCATCGTGGCGAGGGCACGTCGAAAGTGTACTTGCCGGTCGAATTTCCGGCGGTCGCCGATCTCGATGTGACGAACGCACTCGTCGCGGCGGCGGGCGAAGCCGGCGAGGATTATCGCGTCGGCATTGGTTTTACGCGCGACGCGTATTACGTGCAAGACAAGCAATTGAACGAACTGCTGAAAAGTGTTGGCGTCGTGGCGGCGGAGCAAGAAGCGTCACTCCTGTTCATCGTCGGTAGCGTCAAGCGCGTGCGCGTCGGCGCGATTGTTTCGACCGACTCGAACATTTGGTTGCCGGCGCAACCAACGCTCGAAGAAAAAGAAAAACTGTTTCGTGTTGGCGAAAAGAAGGCGATTGCGATTGCGTTGCGCGCAGTGCAGTTGTTGGCGGCTCGCGGAATATAATGCGAAGGGGAGAAGGGGAGAAAGGGAGAGGGGGAGACAAAATCTCCTATTCCCCCCTTCTCCCTCTCTCCCCCTCATTCTTGAGGAGACAAATTGATTTCACTCGACTTGTTACTGTACAACGCCCGCATCGCCGACGTGTTTCGCCTGCGCGTGTTTGAGGGCTGGGTTGGCGTGCGCGATGGACGATTCGTTTACGTCGAAGAGGGCACACCGCCGGCGAACCTCGTCGCCAAAGAATCACGCGACCTGGGCGGACGCGTGATCGTCCCAGGGTTGATTGACGCGCATATGCACATCGAGTCGTCGCACGTCACGCCGCGCGGATTCGCGCAAGCTGTTTTGCCGTACGGCACGACGGCAGTGCTTGCCGACGCGCACGAAGTGGCGAACGTCGCCGGCGAAGAAGGTGTGCGTTGGATGATTCGCGCGGCGCAAAATTTGCCGCTCCGCATTTTTCACGCGATTCCCAGTTGCGTCCCCGCGACTTCGCCCGACCTGGAATGGACGAGCGCGGTGTTCGATGCTGGCGTGGTCGCGCGGCTCGCGCACGAACCCGGCGTGATCGCGCTCGGCGAAGTGATGGATTACGGCGCAGTCCTCGCAGACAGTCCGCGCCTGCGTGGATTGGTAGACGCGGCGCATACTGCCGGTCTGGTGGTCGAGGGGCACATTCCCACGTTGCGCGGCACGGACTTGTCGCAATATCTCGCGTGGCGCGTCACGTCCGATCACACACTCACTTCGCCGGAAAAAATCCGCGAGCAAATCTCCAAAGGGCTCGTGGTGATGTTGCAAACAAAATCGTGCACGCGCGAAAACATCGCCGCCGTGAACGACCTTGCGGATCGCTCGCGGATCATTCTCGTGACCGACGACATCGAGCCGTCGCTGTTGGTGCGCGGGCACTTGTCGCTCATCGTTGCGCTGGCGATTGACGCGGGCATGTTGCCCATCGAAGCGCTCGCCAGCGCGACGATTCGCCCGGCGCGGTACCTGGGTCTCCGCGATCTGGGCGGGATCGCGCCGGGACACTACGCCGATTTCGCGGTGATGGATGATCTTGCCGCATTTCCGCCGCGCGAGGTTTTTGTCGGCGGCGCGCGTGTGGCGAGCGCAGGAAAATTTGGTGCGCGGGCGTTACCGGCGTCGCCGCCGATGCCGGCAAATGTGCAATTGCCGGGTCCGTTCACGGCGCGCGATTTTGTGCTGAGGAGCGAGGGGCGAGAGGCGAGAGGCGAAATTATTGCCAACGCGGTCACGCTGTTGAGCGCGACGGCAAGCACAACTGATTTGGCGCGCGTGCCGGTGCGCGTCGCTAACGGGTTCGCGCAGTTCGAGGCGGGCGATGCGCTTGCGCTTGTCGCCGTGATCGCGCGCGACAATTCGTCGCGGTCGGTCGGCGTGCTCAAGGATTTCGGTTTGCGCGCGGGTGCAGTTGCGTCGTCGTTCGCGCATGACAGCCACAATTTGCTCGTCGTCGGGCGCGATGCGAACGATATGGCAGTTGCCGCGAACACCGTGCGCGAAATCAACGGCGGCGTCGCCGTCGTGCGGGAGGGCAAACCTGTGGCGACGTTGCGCTTGCCGGTGTTTGGGCTTGTCAGCGACGCGCCGCTCGCCGAGCTCGTCCACGATTTTGACGCGCTCGAAAATGTGATGCGCGATCTCGGCGTTGCGCATCAGCGTCCCTTTTTGATCTTGTCGCTTCTGGCGTTAAGTGTGAGTCCCAAATTCAAATTTACCGACAAGGGCGTGATTGACACCGAGCGGCGGCAGTTGTTGCCACCGTGGGCATAGCGCGTTGGAAGGGGGATGGGGGCTTGGAACCGTCCCGCTTTTTTCCGGCGTGCGGATGGGGTGCGTGCCGGGATGATTTTGTGATATGCGGAACGATGTGCTATAATGCGCGCCAAGTTGATAAGGAGCGAAATTGAAATGGATGCTCAAACGATCAAGCCAAATGAAATTTCGACGCCGGCGGATGCGGGCGCGAAAACCGGGCAACCTGGGATCGTGTTTGCCAAGATAGACGATGTGGTGCGCTGGGCGCGCACCGGCTCAATGTGGCCCCTGTTGTTTGGGTTGGCGTGTTGTGCGATTGAAATGATGGCTGTGTATATGCCGCGTTTCGATCTCTCGCGCTTTGGTATGGAAGTGTATCGTGCGTCGCCGCGCCAAGCCGATTTGATGTTCGTCGCTGGACGCGTCTCGCGCAAGATGGCGCCGGTTGTGCGCCAACTGTATGATCAAATGATGGAGCCCAAGTGGGTGATCGCGATGGGGGATTGCGCGGCGTGCGGCGGCATCTACAACAATTACGCGATTCTGCAAGGGGTGGACGAGATCATCCCGGTGGATGTCTATGTCGCCGGGTGCCCGCCGCGCCCCGAAGCGTTGATGGATGGCATTCTGCGCCTGCACGAAAAGATCAAGAACAGCGAGCCGAAGGGCCAAGTTCGGATCACGGATTGGGGCTTGCGCGGATAACCGCGCCGTGATTTGCCATTAGGAATCAGGAACACAGGACGATGCGATGACGCCAATTGAAACAACCATCACCAAACTGCGCGAACGCTTCGCCGGCGCAATCGGCGACATTTACGAGTTTCGCGGCGAGACGACGGTGACGATCCCGCGCGCCGCCTTGCTTGACCTTGCGCGTTTTTTACGAACCGATCCCGCGCTCCGTTTTGACATGCTGACGGATGTGACCGCCCTCGATTGGTTGCCGCGCGAACCGCGCTTTGACGTTTTGTACGCCTTCCTCTCGCTGTCGCACAAGACGCGCGTGCGCGTGCGCGTGCAACTGGCGAGCGGCGACTTGCACGTGCCCTCTCTGACTGCCGTTTACCCGGGCGCGAATTTTTACGAGCGCGAAGTGTACGATCTCTTTGGCATCACCTTTTCCGGGCATCCGTTTTTGCATCGGCTCTTGTCGCCCGATTACGAAACGAGTCACCCACTCCGCAAAGATCACCCGCTGGGCTATGAGCCAGTCGAGTTCACGCACACGTACGATGAAATTCAGCCGGATAAACCGGGTGCGGTGCCGCCGCCCAAGCCGCGCCGGTTGATCGGCAGTATTGGCGGAACGCCGCAAGAAATTCCGCTCACGCTGTCCGATCCCGCCACACCCTGGTCGGGCACGCAAGCCGAAACGTTGCTGATCAATATGGGCCCGCATCATCCCTCGACGCACGGCGTGTTGCGCGTCGCGCTCGAAGTGGACGGCGAAAAGATTGTCAACGCGATGCCGGACATTGGCTATCTGCACACCGGCATCGAAAAAACGGCGGAGTACAAAACGTACCTCAAAGCCGTGCCGTTATTTGATCGGATGGATTATCTGGGCACGTTCTTCAACAACCTTGCGTACGTCATGGCGGTTGAAAAGTTGATGGATGTGGACGTGCCGGAGCGGGCGCAACTTGTTCGCGTAATCCTGTCCGAACTTCAGCGCATCACCTCGCATCTGATTGCCGTCGGCTCACAAGCGATGGACATTGGCGCAGTGACGGTGATGACATACGCGTTCCGCGAACGCGAAACGGCGCTCGATATTTTTGAAGCGGTCGCCGGCGCGCGGATGATGACTTCGTATTTTCGCTTTGGCGGACTCGCACTCGATTTGCCGGCGGGCTTTTCCGATTCGGTGCGCGCGTTCCTCAAAATGTTGCCGCCACGTCTCAAAGAGTACGAAGACCTGCTCAACAAAAATCCGATCTGGCTCGAACGGACGCGCGGCATTGCCGAGTACACCGCCGAGGACGCCCTCGCCTACAGCGTGACGGGCCCGATGTTACGCGCGGCGGGCGTGAATTGGGATTTGCGGAAAGCGTTTCCGTACCTGGGTTACGAGCAGTACGATTTCGAGGTGCCGGTCAGCACGCGCAGTAAAGCGGATGTCTTGGAATGTTATTACATCCGCATGGAAGAAATGCGGCAGAGCATTCGGATCATCGAGCAGGCATTGCCCAAGCTGGAAAAAACCAACGGGCAGCCATACGTCACGCGCAATCGCAAGGTCGCGCCGCCGCCCAAAGCGGAACTTGCCACCTCGATGGAGAGTTTGATTCACCATTTCAAACTGTGGACGGAAGGGATCAAGCCCCCAGTCGGTTTGGTGTATGCGCCGATTGAGTCGCCGCGCGGCGAGTTGGGTTTTCTGATTTCGAGCGATGGCTCGCGCAATCCGCATCGCGTGCGCGTGCGCACACCATCGTTCGCCAACTTGCAAACCTTGCCGCTCCTTTCCAAGAATTATTACATCGCCGATCTCGTTGGGATCATTGCGATGACGGATATTATCCTGGGAGACGTGGACAGATAAAAGTCGACAGTAGACAGACGACAGACAAAACCATCGGAGTTGACAATGCACAATTACAAGGAACTCAAGGTTTGGCAAAAGGCGATGGATTTAGTTGTCGAAATTTATTCGTTGACGCGCACGTTTCCGAAAGACGAATTGTTTGGGCTGACGAATCAGTTGCGGCGCGCGGCAGTTTCAATTGCGCTGAACATTGCCGAGGGCGCTGGGTGTGAGAGTGATGTCGAGTTTGCGCGATTCTTGGACATTGCGTTGCGTTCGACGTACGAAACGGTAACTGCGTTGCAAATCGCGACGCGATTGAAATATAGCAAACAAGAAATCACCGACCCACTTATTGCTAACGCGGAAGAAGTTGCGCGCATGACAACGGGGCTGATTCGCAAGTTTGCTCCGAGTCGCAAATATTTGCAAAAGTAAATCTGTCGACTGTTGACTGTCGACTCTAAATCTGGTGTTGCATGGAACATCTAATCCTTCGAGACCTTGACATTCAGAATATCAAAAACATCGCTGTGTATGAAGAACACGGCGGCTATCAGGCGTTCCGCAAAGCGGTGAAAGAGATGACGCCCGATCAGGTGACTGACGCGGTCAAGCAATCGGGTTTGCGCGGACGCGGCGGCGCAGGTTTTCCCGCGGGCGTCAAATGGAGTTTCCTGCCCAAGGGCGTGTTCCCGCGTTACCTCGTTGTGAATGCGGACGAATCGGAACCTGGGACGTTCAAAGACCGCCAAATGATGGAACGCAATCCGCATCAACTCATCGAGGGCATTGCGATTGCTTCGTACGCGATTCAGTGCAACCAAGCGTTCATCTACATTCGCGGCGAATTTCCGTACGCGGCGGAATGTTTGGAGCAAGCGATTGCCGATGCCGAGTCGCGGGGTTACGTCGGCAAAAATATTTTCGGCACCGATTATCATTTGCAGATCGTCGTGCATCGCGGCGCAGGCGCGTATATCTGCGGCGAAGAAACTGCCCTGCTCGAATCCATCGAAGGCAAACTGGGACAGCCGCGCGTCAAACCGCCGTTCCCTGCGGCGGTCGGACTTTACAACAAGCCGACTGTCATCAACAACGTCGAAACGCTCATCAACGTGCCACTCATCATCGAGCGCGGCGCACAGTGGTACGCGAGTTTGGGCACGCCGAAATCCACGGGCCCCAAAGTGTTTTGCCTGAGCGGTCACGTCAATCGTCCTGGGAATTACGAAGGCGAGTTTGGCAAGATGACGTTCCGCGAATTGATTTACGATTTGGGCGGCGGCATTCGCAACGGCAAAAAGTTGAAAGGCATCTTGCCCGCCGGCGCGAGTGGTCCGATGGTCAGCCCGCTCGTCAACGAAGCAGTGCTCGACGTGAAACTCGATTTCGAATCGCTTGCGCCGTTCGGCTCGCTCCTGGGTTCGGCGTCGGTGATTGTGCTCGACGAAGACACGTGCGTCGTGTGGGCGGCGAAAAAAATGTTGCACTTTTTCAAGAACGAATCGTGCGGCAAATGCACGCCGTGTCGCGAGGGGACGTACTGGCTCTGGCGTCTGCTCGAACGCATTGACGCGGGCGAGGGCACAATGGCGGATATTGATCTACTGACGAGCGTCGCGACGCAAATGCAAGGGCGCACGCTGTGTCCGCTCGGCGAGTTCGCCACGTCGCCCGTCCTCGGCACGGTGAAATTGTTCCGCGAAGAGTACGAACGGCATGTGAAAGAGCGCGGGTGCTGGGCGAAGAAATAAGTGGTGCGTGGTTAGTGGATAGTGGGTCCACGACAAATAGAAAGAGAGTATGCCAATGACTACTACAACTCTCGATGAAGGTCACCTTAAGGAATTGTTCAAGCAGGCGATGCTCGAACTGCTCGTCGAACGCAAAGATATTTTCTACGATTTGTTTGCCGAGGTCATCGAAGATGCGGCGCTGGTGAACGCGATTCGTGAAGGCGAAGCCGACGAGTCGGTGAGTCGCTCGGAGATTTTCGAGATTCTCGGGAGCGTGGCGTGAAAATCGAGTTCAAGCGTAGTTTCGCCAAAGACTTGCGGAAAATCCGTGACGCTCATTTGCACAGGCAAGTCAAAGAAACGCTTGAACTGATAGAGCGCGTTCAGTCGCTTCAAGAAGTTAGCGACATCAAGAAACTCAAAGGCGGTGACCGTTACTATCGCATTCGCATCGGTGATTACCGCCTCGGTCTGATTCTCGACACCGATACAGTTATCCTGGTTCGCTTTTTACACCGCAAAGACCTCTACCGATATTTTCCGTAGAAAAACTATTCGCAAATCATAAATCATAATTCGGAAATCGAAAATGCCAAATGTAATTATTGATAACAAACCAGTGTCCGTGCCGAATGGCACACTCGTCGTCGAAGCCGCCAAGCAAGCGGGCGTTGACATCCCCGTTTTTTGCTATCATCCGAAATTGCAACCGGTCGGCATGTGCCGCATGTGCCTCGTCGAAGTGGGTACGCCGAAACGCGGCAAGGACGGACAAATTGAAACGGACGCGAACGGCAAGCCGGTGATCGCGTGGATGCCCAAACCGCAAGCGGCATGCACGACGGTCGTCTCGGAAGGGATGGCGGTGCGGACGGATACCGCGCAAGTTGCGGATGCGCGCCGCGCGATTGTCGAATTTTTGCTGACGAGTCATCCGCTTGATTGCCCGATTTGCGACAAGGGCGGCGAGTGTCCTCTGCAAAACTTGACGATGGCGTACGGGCCCGGCACGTCGCGTTTTCCGGTCGAATCGAAATTTCACAACGAGAAACGCGTGCCGCTCGGCGATTTGATTATGCTCGACCGCGAACGCTGTATCCAATGCTCGCGGTGCGTGCGTTTTCAAAGCGAAATCGCGGACGATCCGGTGCTGGGTTTTCAGGCGCGCGGGCGCGGCTTGGAAATCACCACGCTGTCCGATCCGCCGTTCGATTCCAAGTTCAGCGGCAACACGATTGATATTTGTCCGGTCGGCGCGCTCACCTCGCGCGACTTTCGCCTGAGCGCGCGCACCTGGGAACTGCGCGATTATCCCAGCGTCTGCGCGCACTGCTCCGTCGGGTGCAATTTGTTGATCGGCGAACGCGATCACGCGATCAAGCGCATCGTTCCGCGCGAGAACGAAGCGGTCAACGAAATTTGGCTGTGCGACAAGGGGCGTTTCGCGCATCACTTTGCGACAGCGCCGGGGCGTTTGACCCAGCCGCTCATTCGGCGCAACGGCAAACTCGAAACGGCAAGTTGGAACGAGGCGCTCGATCTCGTCGCGTCGAAATTCGCCGAGATCAAAAAACAAAACGGCGCGCACGCGCTTGGCGGGTTTGGCGGCGACCGCGCGGCGAACGAAGATTTATATCTGTTCCAAAAATTATTCCGTCACGTAATCGAATCGCCGAACTTGGAACATCGCGTCGGCTGGAGCGCGACGAACGTCGGCGCGGATTTGGTGCGGCTGTACGGCGCGGGCGTTGGTACGAACCTGGGTTCGCTCGACAAAAACGTAACCGTGCTGGTGATTGGCGCAGACCCGGAAGAAGAGCAACCGGTCTTGCGCTTGCGGCTCACGCGGAGCGCGAAAAATTTCGGCGCGCAGTTGATCGTGGCGAACGGGCGCGTGACGAAACTGGCAAAGCACGCGAAGCAAGCGGTGATTTATCGGCACGGGGGCGAGGCGGCGTTCCTCCTGGGAATGACGCGCGCGATTTTGGACGAGCATCTCGAAAACCAGGAGTTTGCGGCGACGCGGATTACGAACTTGAGCGCGTTCGCCAAATCGCTTGAAGCGTACTCGGTCGAAAAATGCGCCGAATTATCCGGCGTGAGCGTCGAGGCGATCCGCGGCGCGGCGCGTGCGTTCGCGCAAGCGCCGAACGGGTTGATCGTGTACGGTCGCGAGGCAATGTTCGCGCAACAAAGCGATCTTGCCGTGGCGTCCGGCATCGCCACCTTGTTGCTGATCACCGGGCATGTGGGCCGCGCGAACAATGGTCTCGTCGCGCTGTATCCGCACAATAATTCGACCGGCGCGCTGGATTTCGGTTTGATGCCGGATCACGGCTTGGGGCGGGCGCAACTCGGCGTCAAGGGTTTGGCGGCGCGCGAGCTGGCAACGGGCAAGGTGCGCGCGCTCTACGTGATGGCGTGCGATCCGGCGGCGGATGGCGCGTTCGTCAAGCCGGAATTTCTCGTCGCGCAAGATTTGTTCCTGACCGATACGGCACAACTGGCGGATGTGGTTTTGCCGGCGCAAGCGTTCGCGGAGCGTGAAGGCACGTTCACGAACACGGAACGGCGCGTGCAACTATTCCGCGCGGCGCTAAAACCGATGGGCGAAACAAAACCCGATTGGTGGATCATCGCGGAAATTTCGAAACGGCTGGGGAGCGGTTGGAATTATGGATCCGCGCGCGAGATTATGGATGAGATCGCCGCAAAGGTTCCGCTGTACGCCGGGATGAATTACGCGACGCTCGCGGAAAATGTCCAACTGCCGCGTCCGCGCGCGGGGCAAGGCAATGCGAGTCATGCGCCGACCGAGATCGCAATGGGTGATCTCGAAAATATTTCGAGCGGCAAAACGTGGGCGAGTGTGGCGGAGAGCGATGCGAGCGTCAAGTTCGAGTTGATGTGGAACGAGCCGAAGGGTCAGGGGGCAGGGGCCAGGGGTCAGTATACGCTTGCTGTGGCGCGTGTGATTTATGATCGCGGCACGCTCGTGAGCCAAACGCCGATTGTGCAACCGCGCGTGCCGGCGCTGTACCTCGAAATCAATTCCCAGGATGCGCAAGCGCTTGGCATCGTGCGCGGCGCGCGCGTGCGTGTAACATTCGAGGCGCGCGTGATCGAAGCGCCGGCGAACGTGGATGGGCGGGTGCCGCCGGGCGTTGTGTTGATGCCGCAAAATCTCGGTGGCGCGTTGGCGTTGCCGCTGGGCGCGCGCGTGGAAATCGAAAAGGTGTAAGATTCTTTGCCGTTGGGCTCTGAGGTTTGAATATGGCTTTTCCCGACATTGGCGCGATTTTCAAAGGTATGTCCGTGACCCTGCGTGAAATGCTCACGCCGCCGGTCACGATCCAATATCCCAAGGTGAAACGTCCGGTCGCCGCGCGGTTTCGTGGGCGGCACGAGTTGAAACGTCACACGAACGGACTGGAAAAGTGTATCGGCTGTTCGTTGTGCGCCGCGGCGTGTCCCGCCGATGCGATCTATGTCGAGCCGGCGGAACAGACGGACGCCGCGCGGTTTTCGCCCGGCGAGCGGTTTGCCCAACGCTACGAGATCAACCTGCTACGCTGTATCTACTGCGGCTTTTGCGAAGAGGCGTGCCCCACGGGCGCAATCGTGCTGGAGCACGAATACGAATTAGCGTACTATGATCGGCG
>CAIKBD010000269.1 GCA_903825565.1 uncultured Anaerolineales bacterium
GATGCAGTTTGAGATGCGGCCCCACGACAATCACGGAACGCCCGGAATAATCCACACGCTTGCCGAGCAAGTTGCGGCGAAACCGCCCTTGCTTGCCCTTGAGCAAATCGGAAAGCGATTTCAGTTTGCGTTGCCCGCGCTGCGAAACCGCCTTGCCCTTTTGCGCGTTATCAATCAGCGAGTCCACCGCCTCTTGCAACATGCGCTTTTCGTTGTTGACGATCACTTCGGGCGCGCCAAGTTCGAGCAAGCGTTTGAGCCGGTTGTTGCGATTGATCACGCGGCGGTACAGATCGTTCAAGTCCGACGTGGCGAACCGCCCGCCGTCGAGTTGCACCATCGGGCGCAAGTCCGGCGGAATGACCGGCAACACGGTAAGCACCATCCACTCGGGGCGATTGCCGGCTTGGCGCAACGATTCGACGACGCGCAAGCGTTTGATCTCTTTTTTCTTTTGCTGTTTCGATCTGGTTGTGTGGATCGTCTCGCGCACCTGCGCCGAAAGTTGCTCCAGGTCAATCGTCTTGAGGATCGCGTGAATCGCTTCCGCGCCCATCGCCGCCTGAAAGATCGTGCCCCACTTGTCGCGGATTTCGGCATAGCGCGATTCGTTGATAATCTCGCCGACACGAATCGCCTTGATCTCGTCCAACTTTTCGTCATGCGCGTCGCGGATTTTTTCGATCTGCGCGTCGAGTTTTTGGCGGATCCGCGCGATCTCGTCTTGCGTAGCGCGTTTCTTTTGCTCTTTTTCAGCATCGAGCATCAACCGTTTGTCGGCTTGCTTTTCGCGCAGGTCGCGCTCAATGTCCGCAAGATGCGCCTGCACGGCTTCGTTCAATTTTTTGCGATGCTTGCCGATGATCTGCTCGCCCTCTTCGGCAATCGTGTCGCCGGTCGGTTCGAACACAATCGCCTTGCGAATCTCGGTGCCCTTTTCGCGCGCTTCGTCAATGCGTGCTTCGAGTTTTTTCGCCGCGCTGACGATCTGATCCGTTTTCTCGGCAAGTTGCTCTTCGAGCTTTTGCAATGCCGCTTCGGTCTTGCGCGTCAACGCTTCGATCTCTTTGGCGAGTTGCTTTTCGAGCGATTCGATTTCAGTTTCGCCGCGCAGTTCCAATTCCTGGGTGCGGTTTTGCGTTTCCTTGCTCAATCGTTGCATCACACGCTTGCGTTGATCTTCGTCCACCTGCATCACGATGTACTGCGCGAAATACAGCACGCGCTCCAACTGACGCGGCGACATATCGAGAAGCAAGCCAATACGCGACGGCACGCCGCGCACGTACCACAAGTGCGACACGGGCGACGCCAGTTCGATGTGCCCCATTCGCTCGCGGCGCACGCGCGCTGGCGCAACCTGCACGCCGCACTTGTCGCACACAATGCCGCGATTGCGAATTTTTTTGTATTTGCCGCACGCACATTCCCAGTCGCGTGTGGGTCCAAAAATGCGTTCGTCGAACAAGCCCTCGCGCTCCGGGCGCAACGTGCGGTAGTTGATCGTTTCCGGTTTCGTGATTTCACCGTACGACCAGGATCGAATTATATCGGGCGAAGCCAAACTAATGCGAATCGCGCTAAAGTCTTTGAGTTCCATCTCCACTCCACCAAACAGCCCGCCGAGGTTCGGCAAGCAATCAACTAGTCGCCGATCCTACCCAGCGACTAGTTGATTGCTTGCCTGATTAACTGACTGCTTGCTTAACCGATTGTCTGCTTGACTGCGGACTATTCATCCGCTACGATGTCGTCATCATCCTTCGACTTGGGTTTGCTTCTGCCTTTGGTGATCCGTTCACCGCGCGCAAAACGCTCGCGGCGTTCGCGTTGCATATCGCGCTCGGTGCGCGGCGCGGCTTCGCCGTGGAGCAAGCCCATGCCCAGCGCGGGCACATGCTCTTCGCTCTCTTCCTTGCCGAACGTCATGCGCTCGCCATCGGCATTAAACACTTCGACCGCCAGCCCCAGCGACTGCAATTCCTTGACAAGCACGCGGAACGATTCGGGCACGCCGGCTTCCAAGATTTCCTCGCCCTTGACAATGGCTTCGTACGTTTTCACGCGCCCCGTCACATCGTCCGATTTGACAGTGAGCATCTCTTGCAAGGTGTGCGCCGCGCCATAGGCTTCGAGCGCCCACACTTCCATCTCACCAAAGCGTTGCCCGCCGAATTGCGCCTTGCCGCCCAGCGGTTGTTGCGTCACGAGCGAGTACGGGCCCGTCGAGCGCGCATGCACCTTGTCTTCGACCAAGTGCGCGAGCTTCATCATATAGATCACACCAACCGTGACCGGTTGATCGTACTGCATCCCGGTCTTGCCGTCATACAAGATCATTTTGCCGGCGGTGGGTGGCGGAACTTTGTGTTGTTGGCTCACGCGTTCGACTTCGGTGTACAGTTGTTCTTCGTTCAATTTGTCGGACACTTTTTGCCCGCGCGCTTCAAGCCACAAGCGATAGCAGACCACGCGCGCAAGTTTATCCGCCGCACGCCGTTCGTCAATCGAGCGGGCGTCGTCCTCAAACGAAAGCAACGCGTCGGGATCGTAACCACGTTCGCGCAACCAGGCGCGCAACGCTTGGCGACGCGCATACGTTTTATCGTTCGCCAATTTGCGGCGATCCGTATCCTTCAACCAATTTTGCAAATAGAGCGCACGCGCTTCGTCGTCGTCGTTCAACTCGTCGAGCGTGTGTCCTTGCTCTTTCAGCCACACCCACGCGCGCTCCGTAATTTCATACCACGCCAGATCGATCAACCAGGCGCGCGCCAGTTCCGCGCTGATTTCCGCTTCATCCGCGCCGTCAAACACCGGCGACACAACCTTAAAGCCGAGCCGGTCTGCCGCCCAACCCAGGTGCGTTTCCAAAATCTGCCCGATGTTCATCCGCGCCGGCACGCCCAGCGGGTTGAGAATAATATCCACCGGCGTTCCGTCTTCGAGGTACGGCATGTCTTCAATCGGCACGACTTTGGAGATGACGCCCTTATTGCCGTGTCGCCCCGCCATCTTGTCGCCCTCGGTGATCTTGCGTTGTTGCGCAATGGAGACACGCACCAGTTTGTCCACGCCCGCCGGCAGTTCATGGTGCTCGTCGCGCGTAAACACACGCACATCCACCACCTTGCCGCGCTCGCCGTGCGGCAACCGCAACGACGAGTCTTTGACTTCGCGCGCTTTTTCGCCAAAGATCGCGCGCAGTAATTTTTCTTCCGGTGTCAGATCGGTTTCGCCTTTGGGTGTGATCTTGCCAACGAGAATATCGCCGGGTCCCACTTCCGCGCCGATGCGAATGATCCCTTCTTCGTCCAAATCTTTCAGCACGTCTTCGCCGACATTCGGAATGTCGCGCGTGATTTCTTCGGGACCCAGTTTCGTGTCGCGCGCTTCGATCTCGTGCTTTTCGATGTGGATGCTGGAGAACTTGTCTTCCCACGCCATTTTTTGGCTAATGAGAATCGCATCCTCGTAATTGCCACCTTCCCAGGACATGAAC
>CAIKBD010000270.1 GCA_903825565.1 uncultured Anaerolineales bacterium
AAATTTGCGGACGCCGCCGACGCGAAAGGAATAATCCGGCGCTTTGGTGGTGCCGGCGATTTTCAGCGCGTCCTCGTTCACCACCTCCTTGTACTGCTCCGCCCAGCCCTGCCGGTTCATCACGTCCCAGCCGAGCGCTTCGAAGAACGGATCGAGAAACTCGCGGCGCAGTCGCGCTTCCTTGTATTCGTCGGCGCGGTACTGTTCGCGGTTGCGCGCGAAAATGTCCACGCGTTCGGCGATGATGCGGCGGGCGGCTTGGATCGTCATACCAACTCCTGGAGTTTGAGTTTGCTTATTGCCACTGGAGCGTGCGCACGATCTTTTCAAACGTCGGAAAATTTTTCGCGTCGAGTGTGGGCGGGCAGGTGAAGGTAACAATGTACGAATCCTTGCCCCGCAAAATCAAATATTGCGTCGTCATGGATTTGACGGCTTGATTGTTCGCGCCGGTCAGGGTCAGCGTATAGCGCAACTCTTCCGCCTCGCCCACCGGCAGTTGGATGCGCCGCCGGTTGATCGGCTTGGACACCGCGCTCTGGGATTCCAATTGTTGCAAGTTGAGCGTGACAAAATAATCCAGCGCATACACCTGTGTGTGCGTCGTGCGAATCACGTTCACGTTCGTCAGCGCGCCGCCCACACTCGCGCTCGGCGCGCCGTCCACCGCATAAAAGCGAATGCCCGACGCGAGCAGTTGTTTGCTCTGCGCTTCCATCGCTTGG
Source organism: uncultured Anaerolineales bacterium (assembly GCA_903825565.1). Lineage (GTDB taxonomy): Bacteria > Chloroflexota > Anaerolineae > UBA4142 > UBA4142 > CAIKBD01. The sequence goes on from CAIKBD010000270.1 coordinate 726, forward strand.
CCGAACTGTGGATTTTTCTGCTTCATCGTTTGAATCGTTTGCTGTAACGTCGCCGCGTCTAACTCCTGAAAGACCCAGGTCGCCGGCAGTGCCATCGCAAATTTATCCGCCGCGACAGCATACACCTTCCACCCGGCTTCGAGCGTGAGCGGCGGCACGGCGCGCGTTGGCGCATTTGCCGGCACGTTTGCCGGCGCACGCGTACCGGCAGGTGTGCGCTTGGGCAATAACGCATCGCCGCGCGCCAACCATTCTTGCGCCTGCGCCTGACTGCCGCCCACGTCGAAAAAAATCAAAGCGGCGGGCGCACCGCAACAAAAGACCAGCATGTTCAACCCGAGCAACAATTGCACAATGTTTTTTTGTTCCTTCGTCATCCTGCCCCCCATCAACCGAGTGATTCACTGCACAAGATTTTTTCGATCAAGCCCTCAAGCGTTTGCGCTTGCCCGCTTGCCTGCACCGCCGCAAACACTGTCGGCGCAACCTGGGTCTGCAATTCCGCGCGCAACGCCTCCCCCGCCGCACGCGTCTCCTGGCCAAGCGCCGGGTGCTGAAGCGCGAACGCGAGCAGTTCAACCGCGCGCGCGCGATCGGGCTGGGGCTGGCGCGCGTACAGCGTGGCGACGCCGACAAGCGTCTCGACACTGCGGCGCACGGCGCGAATTTCGCTCGCCAGTTTGAGCGCGCGCCGATAATAGCCGCGCGCGTCGGCATATTGACCGCGCGCGCACGCGACCGCACCCAAGTTTTCGAGCGCGACGGCAATGCCCCACGGATCGCCAATCTCGCGGCGAATCGTCAACGCGTCCACGAACAAGCGGTGAGCTTGCTCATAGTCCTGTTGCCGAAGCGCGCCAAAGCCCAAGTTGTTGAGGCACACGGCGATGCCGAGCCGGTTCTCCTGTTCCCGAAACAGCGCAAGACTCGCCAGATACGCTTGGCGCGCGGCGTGTGGCTCGGCGAGCGCGTCGAGCGTCAACGCCAAATTGCTCAGCGTCTTTGCCGCGCCGGGCTGATCGGCGAGTTGCCGGCGCAACGCCAAACTCGCGTCAAGCAATTGGCGCGCCGTAACGTGTTCGCCGGCAAGGTGGCAGATGAAACCTAGATTATTCAGCGCGCGCGCCACCGCCCAGTCGTCGCCGGCTTGCCGCGCCACGCGCAAACTCGCTTCGAGGTGCGTGCGCGCCTGTTCGCGGTTGCCCAATCGCTCCGCCACCGATCCCAGGTGGTTTAGCGCGAATGCGTGATCGCTCGGCGCCGTCTCCGCCGGCAAATGCGCCAACGCATCTTGCAACACCGCTTGCGCGGTCGCGTAATCGGCGAGCCGCAGCGCAAATACGCCTTGCCACAGCAACGCCTTGCCCGCGCGTAGCGGGTCGGCGGCAAGCGCGCGCGCCGCCCGCGCCATGCGCGCGTTGCCCTCACGCGCCCAGTTTCGCATTTCGAAATATAGCCCCAAACTTTCGATAGCCGCGCCGCTCACCAAACTGGGATCGCGCGCGAGCGCCCAATCCCAGCCGGCGCGAATATTTTCAATCTCGCGTGCGATCTGATCGAGCGTGACGCGTTCGGCTTGCCGCAAGGTAGGTTGCTGGCGCACGAGCCAGGCGATCAAGTACCGGGCGTGCGCGGCGTGCGTTGCCGCGTCAATCGCACCATCCGCGCGCAATTTTTCACCGGCGTACTGCCGCAACGTTTCGGGAAGATGATACGTTCCGTCGGGATCGCGCCGCACGAGAGATAGCGCACTCAACGCGTCGAGATGCGCGGGCGTCGCGCCGGCAATATGCTCCGCCGCCGTTTGCGAAAACGCGCCGCGCAAAACGGCAAGCCGGCAAAATACGACGCGTTCCTCCACCTCCAACAAATTCCACGCATAATCGAACACGGCACGCAAACTGCGATGTCGTTCGGGCAGGTCTTGCTGAGTCGTCCACAAAAAGTCGGCGTCGCGCTCGATGCGCGCGGCAATTTCGGCGCAGGTGAAATACCGCGTCCATGCCGCCGCCAGTTCGATGCCGAGCGGCGAACCATCCACGAGTTGGCAAATCCGAATCGCGTGCGGCAGATCGGCGGGCGCAAGCGCAAAGCGCCATTGGGCGCGCCGCGCGCACGCTTCAAAAAAATCGAGCGCATCGCGTTGCAGTCCCGCACCGTTCAGCCGGTTTTCCGCATCCGCCGCTGGCAGAGCGAAGGACGAAGCGGGAAAATTCAAGCCGCGCACGTCGAACAGCCACTCGGCTTGCAAGTTCAAACGTCTCTGCGAGGTGACCAAAATTTTCACATCGGGCGCGTGTTTCAAAACCTCGACGAGCCATTCCGCGCCCTCCACCAAGCGTTCGAAATTATCGAGGACGATCAACATATCCTTTTCGCGCAAGTAATTCAAGAGTTGCGTTTTCGGATCGCTCGCGTCGGACACCGTCATGCCGATCTGATCGGCAATCGCCGCGCCGAGAAATTCCGGCGCGGCAAGCGACGCAAGCGCGACATAGCGCACGCCATGCAGAAAATCGTTGACCCGGCGCGCCGCAATTTCGAGCGCGAGGCGCGTTTTGCCGTTGCCGCCCGCGCCGACGAGTGTGAGCAACCGACACGCGGGTTGCGCGAGCAACGCCTCAAGTTCGGCAAGTTCAGCGGTGCGCCCGATGAACGGCGTCCAAATAGTCGGCAAGTTGTGACGCGGGAGTGCATCAGCGAGGCGGATACGTTCGGCAAGCAGGGTGGTGGCGGCGGCAGGTTCCACGTCCAGTTCGGCGCGCAAAATGCGCCGGCACGTTTCGTACTGCGCGAGCGCGTGGGTGCGTTGTCCGGCGCGCGCCAGCAATCGCATCATTTGGCGATGCGCTTCCTCGCGCCAGGGGTCCATGTCGAGCAGCCGCCGCGTCGTGGCGATGCCCGCCGGCAATTGGTGGCGCGCGGCATAGTGTTGCGCCAACCGATGGAGCGCGTCAATGGCGATTTCGCGCAGGTGCGCGCGCTCGCGTTGCAACCATTCGTCGAACAGGGGCGCGCCGCCCAGTTCGAAACCCGTCAAGAGATCGCCGCGATACAGCGCGACGGCGCGTTCCAAGTTGGCAACAGCATCCGCGCCGCTCGGTGCGGCTTGCCGTTCGGCGGCGCGAATCGCGTTGCTAAAATCGTCCACGTCGAGATGGCAATCCGCATGACATTCAAAATGCACATTGACTCGGTCGGCTTGGAGCACAATGGCGCCGAGCACTTGGTTGAGGTTCCACAGCGCAAAGCGCAAATTATCGAGCGCGCGCTTTTC
>CAIKBD010000271.1 GCA_903825565.1 uncultured Anaerolineales bacterium
CTACCACGTCCCATCTGCGTTAAGGCGCACTTTGCGCGCGCCCGGTTTTAACTTCCGAAACGCGCCGCGCGATGGCCGCCCACCGCCCCGCTGCGTTCCTGCGGGCGCGCCCTGCTCCGTCAATCCAATCACCGTCACCGCCACGTCGAACTGATACGCCAGCCAATCGTCATCTATTTTGAAAAACTCACTCGGGCGTTTGTGATACCGTTCCGCCAGCATCGCCAGCACGCTCACTTGTGCCGGTTCCCGCAAGAAAGGGCAGGAGCGGGGCAACACCCCCTTGTGCGGCATTATAGATCGCCAACCGATCCGTCGGCGGGATTTCGTCCATGCGGATACTGTCGGCATCGGCGGGGCTTGCTTCGCCGTCCACGATGCGCGGCGCAACCACAACCGCGCGCGTGATTCGGGTCATCAAATCCATAAATTCGGGATGCGTCTGCGCGTAGGTGATCATCTCGCGCGCCGAAGGTTGCGCCGCCAGTTCGTCGAGCACGGTCAACAGCGGCATCGGCACATGCCCCAGCAAGAGCAGGTCCGACATTTCCAAACGCCGCACGGTAACGGTCAAGCCGCTGGGCAACGTGAGCGCGTTGACGCGGCTGGCGCGCCACGCGCCAACGCTCATGCCTGTTGCCGGCGGCGCAGATGATTCAGCCATGAGGTCTCCTTGGCCACGCGACTGCCGACGAATGACCGCCGACCGCCGCAATTTTTATGCGCCGAGAACTAACTCGCCGGCAAATCCGCCGCCGTCTCGTTTTCGACCGTATCGTAAATGTCACCCGAGTCGTTCGGCAACGCCAGCCCTTCACACTCGCTAATGTGAAACTCGCCGTTTTTCATCGAAACGCCGGGCGATTTGGTCAGCTTGACCTTGTAGACCTTGATATGCACATCATCATCGCCTTCGCCGAGCGATTTACCGAACAGGCGAAAGTACGGCAAGCGACCCGCCGTCGTCGTTTGGGTGCGGACCGTCGTCGGCGTCGAGCCGCTCTCGACTAGCGTTTTGCCGGCGAGCACCTGAATCGCCTCCATCGAGATGCCGCCCGCCGACAGCTTCACGGTCGCCGCCTCGATGTACGAGCTCAATGCCGCAATCGCATCGTCGCCCGGCAGTTCCGCCGTCTTGACGCGGTCTTCGACCGTCGCCTCAATCGCCGCGCCAACATCCACCGCCGCGCCGGTTGGATACGGCGCAACTTTCAAGTCTCGCAAACCCATTGGCTTGCTCATCGTTCATCCTCCTTGGTGTGTTTAGCGCGGCGCGCACGAACGCGCTCAGGCGTTGCCGTGCCCCGCGCCAATTCGACCCAGTTCCGAATTTGTTTTTCACTTGCCCAAATCAATGCGGCAACGCGCGCAATGCCGGCATCGTCCAGGGCGCGCAAGTCGCCCATTGAGGCAATGCCAGCAAGCGTGAGTTCCGCCACGCGTTGCGCCCCCACGCCGGGCAAGCCGGCAAGCGGCTCGTCATTCGCCACCCCAAACCCGCGCGCCGTCAAAAGCGTCGCCGCTAGTTCCGCGTCTGGAATGTCCACCACAAAGCCATTTGCTTGCGACCACACGTGCGATCCGACGATGCGTTGCCGCGCGCCGCCGGTGTACCGAATCAACATCGCTCCTCCTCGACAATTTCCAATAGCGCGCGCGCCGTGCGCTCCCACGTTGCAGATGCGCTCAACCACGCCGCCGCGTCCAAGCCGGCGAACATGGCACGGGAACGATTTTCGTAACACCAGCGCATCAACTTGCCTAAATCGTCGCCGTCTGGCTCTGCCCATTTGCCAATGTCGTCCCAATATCCATAGTCGGCGTTGCTCATGCCCTTGACGCGCAGGGGCAATGCCCAGCGCGCAATCTCTTCCGCGAGTCCGCCGAAATATGTCGCAATGACGGGCAAGCCGGTGGCGGCGGCTTCGCGCGGGGGACTGCCCCAACCCTCGCCGCGCGACGGGAACACATACGCATCGGCACGTTGGAGTAGCGCGCGTTGTTGCGCCACATCGAGCAAGCCCTCGACGAATTCCACGTTCGCATCGTCCACGCCGGTCAACCATGCCGGCTTTTGTCGAAAGTGCAGAATGAGCCGCACTGTGTTTGAAGCGCCGAATGTTTGCCGAAAAGCGCGATAGGTCACGTCCCAGCCCTTGCGCCTGTCCGGCGTCCCGCTCCACAGGAAGGTGTTCGGTTCGGTCACCGCGCGGTGACGCGCGAGCGGAAAATAGTCGCGCGGGTCAATGCCCCAGCGCGCCAGGCAGATTGGGCGGGTGACACCGTTAGCGCGAAACACCTCGGCGTTCCATTCGCACGGCACCACGACGGCAGTGGCGTAGGTGTTCAGAATCTCGACCCAGCCGCGCGGCAGTTTCGTCGCTTCGAACATGGTGTATGCGACCAGGCGCTCGGACTGGATGAACGGCAACCAGTCGGGCGTGCAGAGCGCGACCGCCGTGCCCGCCACACGCCACGCGCGGTCGCCGGAGACGCCGAACGCGCCTTCACGGTTACGCATGTCCACGATGCCCGTGTCTGGCGCAAGCCGTTGCAACTGCTCGGCGATTTTGATTGTGCCATAGCCGTAGCCATCGCGCGGCATGTGAAAACCCAGGAAGGTCAAGGTCATCGCAACCTCGTCGCCACGTACCGACTCAGCATCATCCCAACATTCAGCCCAGGGTCAGTTTGATTCAACACGTCGTCCGCGTGCTCAATCGTCCACACACGCGTGCCGATTTTTTGCCGATGCAGGAGCGCGAACACGCGTTCGCGCGCGGCGTCGTCCACATTTCCGTAGAAATACACGCTAAAGAACAAGCGCGCCGCGTTCGCATACGGTCCCGTGGGCGTTTCGGTTTCGAGCGTCACCACCGCGCAGGGTTGCAATTCGGAATTTGCGTCGAACGCGTCGGGCGTGTCCTGCCGCGAAATCGCTTCGGCATAGATGCCGCCGAGCAAAAGCGGGGTCAGTTGGGCGTCCGCCTGGAGCGCGGACAGAATGTCATCGCGTAAACTCATATTGATAGACCTTTGCAGTATTCACCCATTGCGCGAGTGTGGTATAATAGAGCTATGGCAAACAACGATTTGAAACCCACTCATCATCCCCAACCGACCCCTGAAGAAATCGCCGCCATCATCAAAGAGAAACTAGAGCAAGGTAAGGTTATTGATGAACGCACGGCGCGAATCATTTGGTTGTATAAAAACAATCTGGTCGATATGCCGCAGTTCGAAACCGTCAAATCTGAGTCGGATTGATTACAGCAATTCGGCTATCACGCGCAGTAATTCGCCTTCCTGCTTTTTAGCAACAATCTTCAGTTGAGTTGCTTTTGGCAATAAAACCTCGTACTCTTGCAGTCCTCCAAACACTTGCGCGGCTGAATGCTCATTGCGGACGTGAATTTCAAGCAAGACCTTATGCTTGTATCCGTAATCGACGGATTGGTTTGCAAAGTCGATTGCCTCTACTTCGTCAAGTGACGTGGAAAGAAACGCCGCATCGCTCTTGACATCACCTACGACATACTTGGATAGATCATTTTCTCCGATGCCTCGATACAGCGTTATGTTCTTTGGAATTTTTCCTTTGGCAACTGCCGAATCCAAGTTCTGAATGGCTCGTTTGACTTGTCTTTTTGTTAAAGTGAAACGTTCATCTGGATCAAGTTTCGTTCCTCGCAGAGTGGCATTAATCGCGCGATAGTATGATCCGCCATAATCTTGAATCCAACGCTTTTCTTGAGTCGTCAGCGTAGTGCGCCATTCAGCGAAATGCTCATCCAACCATTGGTACATTTCTCGGCGCGAAGTAAATTGCTTTGGCGTAAATGGCTCAACCTGTTGCATCGTGGTTGCTGGCGCAGTCGGCAATTCAATCTGAACCACCCGCGTCACCCTTGCCGCCGTCGCCATCTGCCCAGCGCCCCGCATCATCTCCGCGTACTGCTCCATCGCGGGGTCACTGCCCCCGCGCATCCAATCCCGCACGCGCGCTGTGAATTCATCTAACGACTGCTGCACGGCAGTCAAATAACAAAGTCAATTCGGATGAAACGGCAGTCTCGTCGTTCCCTTGGGATAAATCCCCTTGCCGTCTTCGCCGCCCTCTGCCTTCTCGTCGCAAATATCCTTGACGGGATGCGCCTTGCTCAGCATCACCTGCTCTTTTTCGATCCAGGGCATTTTGTCCATCACATCTTGCGTCGCAATGTGATGCACCGCTTGCAATTCCGTGCGCGCCATCCGCAACGCGTTGTACGCCACACCCTTCCCGTCACATTCGGGACCCGTCCGCAAGCCCGCGCGATTGCCCGCCGCAATGTCCTTCTTCGTCAATTTGTAGAGCCGGGTGCTCGTCCAGCGTGGGCAATCCTGGCTCGCGCCCAAGTACCCTTCCAAATCCTTCGCAATGTCCCACGCGCTCTTTTGTTGCACCACGCCATTGTAGAGCACGGCATTGATGCCA
>CAIKBD010000272.1 GCA_903825565.1 uncultured Anaerolineales bacterium
CTTGTCAAAAGTCAGGCGACCCTCATCCCAACCTTCTCCCTCAAAGGGCGAAGGGGTAAATTCCCTCGCCCCGATTGGGGAGAGGCGATAGCGCGTCGTCTGTGCGGCATTCTGCCGCGTTATGGACGCGCTATCGGGGTGAGGGGTGATGTCAAGCGACTTTTGAAAAGCCGTGGTACTATCGCCCCGGCTTGTCAAAAATCGTCCGCCACTCCTCTTTCTACCCCCGCCTTCGCGGGAGAGTTTTCCGCGCGCGCGGGCAAGCACAGATAGTTTCGTTTTAGCCGCGTCCCATTTTCGAGGAGGAACCTTCGTCATTCCACGAAAAAAACACCCGAAGGATTTTGAATCCTTCGGGTAATTTTCAGATTTGCCTAACCCCAACCGGAAGCGCACTGCTTTCGCCGGTCGCGGTTGGGAGGAGGTAACCGCGCAAGCGCACCGCCCGTCCCTCCAAGCGCAACTTTTTGAGCGCGTTCTGCTCGATTTGGCGAATGCGTTCCCGCGTCAAGCCGAATTTTTCGCCCACTTGTTCGAGCGTTTGATCGTACCCATCGCGCAAGCCAAACCGCAAAACGAGCACGCGCGCCTCGCGGGGCGAGAGCGTCGCTAAGGCAGAGTGCATATCTTCTTGCAAAAGCGTTGCCACTGCCGCATGCCAGGGTGTCGGCGTGCGCTGATCCTCGACAAAATCGCCGAGCGTCGCCTCTTGCTCGCCGCCCAATTCCATTTCGAGCGAAAGTGTGCCTGCGCTCGCTTCGATCAAGTGACGCACTTTGCGAATCGGCATGTGCATGTGTTGGGCAAGTTCGCTTTCGGTTGGCTCACGCCCCAATTCCTGTGTCAAGGTATGCGTCAAACGATCCAAGCGCCGCAACCATTGGTTGGTGTGCGCGGGCAAGCGCGGCGTGGTGCCCAAATTGCCAATTGCCCGGGTGATGGCTTGGCGAATCCACCACGTCGCGTGTGTAGAAAACTTGTGGCCGCGCCGATGATCGAACTTGTCCACCGCGCGCATCAGCCCAATGTTGCCCTCTTGAATCAGATCGAGCAAAGTCAGACCGCGCCCCACGTAGCGTTTCGCCAAATTGACCACCAGCCGTAAATTCGCTTCCATCAGTCGGCAACGCGCAACCCGACCGGCATAGACCTGATGTTCAAGCCGCGCCGCGCGTTCGCTTGCGCCATTCAGCAAACTGAGCTGGTGCTCTGCGGCACGCCCTCGCCACATGGTTTGGGTCAACTGCACCTCTTGTTTACGATTCAAAAGTGGCGTGCGACTAATTTCGCGCAAATACAAATAGACCAGATCGTCGATCCCAGAGTTCAAACTTTCGTCACGGGCGCGTTCTTGGTTTGCGCCGGTTGAACCGCGCTTGCCCAATTTATTGCTTTTCCGCGCACGACCGCCCTGCGTACCAGCCCCTTTGCTGTCGCGTTGCATAAAATTCCCCCCTGAGAAAAATGAAACACTGTCGCCATCTTAGCATTGATAGGTCAAAACCGAGTCAAATAGATGTTGCCTTTTTGTGACAATTTATGTTACCCCAACCGCTGGGAATCACAATTGTGTGACAAGACACAAACCGAACCATGACCAGAGTACTAGAAAAAAATCGCTCAACCGCAGTGCTCGCCCGTTTTGCACAAAGTAGCCGCTCCAAGTATAATTCGCGCAGATGAGGTTTTAGCGCAATGAATTTGCCCGCATCCTACATGCCGATGGATCGTCGCCATGCGCTCGCGCGCGGCGAAACCCTCCCCGACCGCACCTTTGGCTCCGCGCTCTTCGCCGACATTGCCGGTTTTACCCCGCTCGCCGAATCGCTCGCACAATCGCTCGGTGCACAGCGCGGCGCGGAAGAACTCACGCGCCAATTGAATTTGGTTTACGCTGCGCTGATCACCCAGGTTCACAACTATCACGGTAGCGTCATTGGGTTTGTCGGCGATGCGATTACGTGTTGGTTCGATTCAAAGGATGAAGGCGGAAGTAGGAAGGATGAAAAAATACCCTCATCCCTGAGAGCCGTTGCGTGCGCGCTGGCAATGCAAAACGCGATGCGTGCGTTTCCCCAGCTTGCCATCAAAATCGGCATTGCCACCGGTCCCGCGCGGCGATTCCTCGTCGGCGATCCACAAATTCAGTTGCTTGACGCGCTCGCGGGCGAAACGATTCGCCAAATGGCACACGCCGAACAACTGGCGGAAAAAGGCGAGATTGTGGTTGCGCTTGCGACGATGCAAAACTTGGGGCACAGCGTCCAGCCCATCCGCTCCAGCGATCAATTCACGGTCATTCGTGAATTGACCACCACCGTTGCGCCGATGCCCTGGGATGCTTTGCCCATTAACGCGTTGACGCTAGAACAAATGCGCCCCTGGGTTTTGCCATCGCTCTACGCACGGATCGCCGCAGGACAAGAACAATTCACCACCGAACTACGCGCCGCCACAGCATTGTTCGTCCAGTTTCACGGCATTGATTACGCCAATGATAAAGATGCGGGCAAAAAACTGGATGCGTACATTCGTCACGCGCAACGCATCGTCCAACAGTACGATGGCAACATTCTCCAGTTGACGATTGGCGACAAGGGCAGTTTTTTCTACACCGTGTTTGGCGCGCCCACCGCGCACGACGACGACCCCGTGCGCGCAGTCCGCACCGCGCTTGACCTAATCGCTAATCTCCACGCAAAGCATCCAACTTCCAATTTCCAATTTCCACTTTCTACTCACATGGGCATCGCCGAAGGACAAATGCGCGTCGGCGCGTATGGTGGCGCGACCCAATTCACCTACGGCGCGATTGGCGACGCCGCCAATCTTGCCGCGCGCTTGATGCAAGCCGCACCCCTTGGCGAAATTCGTTGCGATTACAACGTCTACCGCGCCGCGAGCAAACGCCGCGCATTTGAAATTTTGCCGCCGATTCGCATCAAAGGCAAAGCCGGACTCGTCCGGGTTTACAAGCCAACCAGCGGTCTGCCGTCGGCAGTCAGCAGTCAGAATGAAATCATCGGTCGCTGTGCAGAAATTGCCACCATCGAAAAAATGTTGGATGCGGTGCAAGCCGGCGCGACACGCGTGCTATTCATCGAAGGCGAAGCCGGTATCGGCAAATCGCGTTTGGTGGACGAGTTGAAACGCGCGGCACGCGAACGCGGATTGACCGGTCTCATCGGCAATGGGCAGAGCATCGAACAACACACACCGTACCGCGCGTGGCGCGATGTGTTCGGTTCGTACTTTGAGCTGGACAATGTGACCGAGGCGAGCGAACGGCGCGCGCGCGTGGAATCGCTCGTGCCGCAACTGATTCCCGAACACGCGCCACGCGTGCCCGTGCTCAACGATGTCCTGGGGCTCGGCATTCCCGAAAATGAATTGACGCAAGCGCTCGACGCGAACCTGCGCCAACAAAATGTGACGCTGGTGTTGACCGCGCTCTTGCGCGCGTGGACAAACGAACATCCCTTGGTGCTGATTCTCGAAGACGCGCACTGGCTCGATGGCTTGTCGTGGCAGTTGGCAATTCAAGTCGCGCGCACGCTCTCGCTCGCCAACGCGCCGTTGTTGTTCGTGCTGGTCAATCGCCCGCTGGAAGAAAATAGCATCGGACAAAAAGTGTTTGCCGAATTGCGCGCGCTGAACATCACGCAAACACTCGCGCTGTCCGCGCTCGCGCCCGACGAAATCGTCGCGCTCATCGCTAATCGTTTGAACGTCGCCGCTGACACGCTGCCCGCGCCGCTCGTCGAACTCGTACAAGCGCGCGCGAACGGCAATCCATTTTTCGCGGAAGAGCTTGTTTTCAATTTGCGCGATACGGGCGTGATCGAGACCTGGAAGGTTTCCGCGAAGCGTACCTTCCAGGTCTCCGTCCGCATCGTCGGCGACCTGGAAACCGCGCAACGCACCTTGCCCGACACTCTGCACGGGCTTATTCTTTCGCGCATTGATCGCTTGCCCGCCGAACGCCAATTCGTCGTCAAGGTTGCGGCAGTAATCGGACGGGCGTTCGCGTTCACGCCGTTGCATCACGTCGTCAACCAGTACGCGACGATGGCGGACGAATCGCTCAAGCAACATCTCACGGCGCTGACGCAAGCCGATTTCACGCTCCCCGAAACGCTCGAACCGGAATTGACGTATCTGTTCAAGCACATCATCACGCAAGAAGCGGCGTATCAAACCTTGTTGTTCTCACAGCGGCGCGAGTTGCATCGCCTCGTCGCGGAATGGTACGAGAATAGCGGTGAGTGGTCAGTGGGGAGTGGTCAGAAAATCCAATCACTATCCACTACCCACTATCCACTGCTCGCCTATCACTATCGTTACGCTGAGGATGTGACAAAGGAAAAACAATACCTGGGCTTGGCGGCGGATGCGGCGGAAAAAATTTTTGCGAACGACGCGGCGATTGGTTTTTATACGCGCTGGCTAACGTTGATTCCATCCCAGGAACACGCCGACATTCTGCTCAAGCGCGCCAAAGTACTCGACCTGGTTGGACGCTGGGAAGAAAAAGAATCAGACCTTCGCACCGCGTTGGCATTGGGCGAACAGACGGCTGATCTTCAAGTAACCGCCCAAGCGCAATATGAAATTGGCAATTTATTTCTGCAACGCAGTAATTACGCTGAGGCGTTGGAATGGTGCCGTCGCGCGCAGGCGAGTTTTGAAGCGTTGAACGATGCGACGGGACGTTGTCGCGCCATCGTCACGCAAGGCGACATTCTGAGACGGCAAGGCGATAACACATCGGCGCGGCAGTATCTGGAATTGGGCGTGCAGATCGCGCGCGACACAAAAAACCAATGGGGCATCGCGCAAGCGTGCCTCAATCTGGGGAACTTGGACTATAACCAGAGCAATTGGATCCAAGCCAGAGAATCTTATACCGAAGCATTGCGGGCGTTTCAGGAGTCGAATAACAAGAGCGGCATTAACAAAGCGCTCAACAATCTCGGTATGGTTGCCGATGCCTTGGGTGACCGCGCCACGATGCAAGCATTGCTCGAACAGTCGCTTGCCGTCTCACGCGAAATCGGCGACAAGGCAATGATCGCAATGACGCTCAATAATTTGGGATTAGCGGCTACTCGCCGCAACGAGAATGAATCAGCGGTACGACTCTATCACGAGTCGCTTGAATTGATGCGGGAGATGGGTGACCGCCAGCGCACAGCGATGGTCCTCCGAGAACTAGGAGACACGCTATGGAAAATCGGTGACTATGCGCGGGCTGAAGCGCGACTGCAAGAAAGTTTGGCGATCCACCAAGCCATTGGCTACCAGCGCGGCGTCGCCGATGCGCTCGATAGTCTCGGATCGTTGGCGCTCAAGCAAGGTCAGTATGCCAGCGCGCGCAGTTGGTATGAGCAATCCCTGGTTTATGCGCGCGAATGGGGTTACAAATCCACGACGGTCACAACGTTGAATAATCTAGCGATTGTGATGATTGAATTAGACGACTTTCAGACCGCCCGAATGTTGTACCAAGAAAGTATTCTCCTCGCGCGGGAAATCCAGAAGACGAGTTCGCTACCGTACATTTCGGTAGGACTGACCGCCATTGCAACCCATCGCGGCTTGCACACGAACGCCGCGCGATCATCTGCCGCGCTCGAAACTTGGCGCGCCTCTGCCACCGACCAGCTGGGTCCCCTTGACCAAAAGTTTCTCGCGCGTTCCATCGCGCAGGCGCGCGCCGCGCTCAGCCCCACCGAATTTGACGCGGCGTGGGCGCAAGGCGCGCAAATGACGCTTGACCAGGCGATTGATGAAGCGCTGAAGGCGATGGAAGGTGTGTGACGGATCATTTGAAATGGAATATAATCTCACTTGGAGAGACGTGTCATCGCCATGTCCCCATGAAACCGAGTGCCAATCGAGGAAAGAATGAGTTCTCTGGAAACCCAACTGCGCCAAATGCAACGGATCCTCGCCATCAGCCACGCACTTGTATCTAATCGTTCGCTCGACGATATTTTGCATCAGATTGTCCAAGTCGCGGCTGAATTGACCGATTGCGAGACTGCCGGTATCCTGCTGGCGGAAGATGAACCCAACACCTTGCGCTTTGTGGCGGTTTCTCTATACGAGGATCGTCTCTTTAATCTCCCCGTCCCGATTGATGCTTCCATTGCCGGCACCGCATTCACGCGCAACCAACCGATCATTGCCAATTCTCCCAATGCTGACGCGCGTTATTATTCAAAAATCGCCGAACTCGTCAATTATCCCGCCCGCTCCTTGTTAGCCGTGCCGCTCAAATTCCATGATCGCAAAATCGGCGCATTGGAAGCGGAAAATAAAAACGCCCCGCAACGCTTTGACCATGCGGACGCTCAGGTCTTGACTGCGCTGGCAGCCCAAGCAACCATTGCCATCGAGAACGCGCGTCAAATCGAACGCTATAAACAACTCGCGCAAGCCCAGCAAGAACTGCTCCGCATGACAGATGCCTTGCGCGATGCCAGCACCGCACTGACCAGTACACTCGACTATGATCAAGTCATTGATCGGATTCTCGAACAAATCGCTCACGTCATTCCCAGTGATACCTGCAATATGATGCTGATCGAAACCGCGAATATCGCGCGCGTTTTTCGCGGCCGCGGGTACGCGCCATTCGGCACCGCCGCAACGCTCAACACCACCACGCTGAATGTGGCGCAGGTGGCGGGCTTGCGCCGAATGCGTGAGACCCGGCGCAGCATCGTCGTGCCCGATGTCACGCGAGACCCCACCTGGGTTTACTCGCGCCCCGAACATCACTGGATTCGCGCCTATGTCGGCGCGCCCATTATCGTGCGCGACCAAGTGGTCGGCTTTCTCAACGTGATGAGCGCCACGCAGGGCTTGTACACTGAAACTCACGGCGAACGTCTGCAAGCATTCGCCAATCACGCCGCAAGCGCCATTGCGAATGCCCAGTTGTATCGCCAAGCGCAAATCGAAATTGCCGAACGGAGCAAGGTCGAAGCCGAACTGCGCCACCATCGCGATCATTTGGAAGAAGTGGTGCGCGCACGCACCGCGGAACTCGAACATCTCGCCATCACCGATTCGCTGACCAGCGTGTTCAATCGGCGGCACCTGTTCATACTCGGTGAGCAAGCCATCGAACAAGCGCGCCGGTATTGTCACGCACTTGCCGCCATGATGATTGACATTGATCACTTTAAACAAGTGAACGATGCGCACGGACATGCCGCGGGCGATCTCTTGTTGAAAAAACTCGCCGAGCACTTGCAGGCAAACTTGCGCGCGGCGGATATTCTGGGACGCTACGGCGGCGAAGAATTTGTCGTCCTGATGCCCGAGACCGATCTAGAGACCGCGCGCCAATCTGCCGAACGCTTGCTCGCCGACATTCGCACCGTCCGCCTCATCACCGAAACCGGGCCCGTGGGCTTTACCACCAGCATCGGCATTGCGCTATTCGTCCCCCAGGACAACGCCGGGATTGATGCGTTGATCCAGCGCGCGGATCGCGCCATGTATGCCGCCAAGCAAGCGGGACGCAATCGAATTTTCAGCGAACCCGTGACTGATCTATGAGCGGGTCACTCATTCCCTTCCTACCCCAAGATCGCCGTCGCGCCATCGCCCGCGCAGAAACACTCCCCGACCATACGCAAGGCACCGCCCTCTTTGCCGACATTTCCGGCTTTACGCCGCTCACCGAATCACTCACCCAATCGCTC
>CAIKBD010000273.1 GCA_903825565.1 uncultured Anaerolineales bacterium
GAGCGGCTCGCCGATAATGTCGCCCACCGTCATGCGCGGATTCAACGACGCATACGGGTCCTGGAATATCATCTGCATGTTGCGCCGCATCTTGCGCAGGTCTTCGCCTTTGAGCGCGGCGAGATCCTTGCCCTGGAACACCACGTTCCCTTCGGTCGGGCGATACAATTGCAAAATCGTGCGCCCCGTCGTGGACTTGCCGCATCCCGATTCGCCGACCAGCCCCAGCGTCTCGCCTTTGCGAATCTCGAAATCCAACCCATCTACCGCTTTGACATCCGCCACCTTGCGCTGAAAAATGATCCCTTGCGAAATCGGAAAATACTTTTTCAAACCCCGCACTTGGACGAGGGCGCTACTGCTATTCGTGGACATCTTGTTCTCCATTTTCTCGCGCTTAACCTTGCGCGCCGCGGGATTTGCGTACGTCTTGCCAGTTCCAGCACGCCACGTGATGGCGCACCGCCGCCGTTTCGAGCGCGGGATTTTCGTTCACACATTTCTCGGTGCGGAAGCGACACCGATCGTAGAACGGACACCCCTTGGGCATCGCGATCAGATCGGGCGGCAGTCCTTCGATGGGTGTCAACTTGCTCTTGCGTTTTTCATCCAGCCGCGGAATCGAGCCGAGCAAGCCGAGCGTGTACGGATGCAGCGGGTCGCCAAAAATTTCTTTCACCGGCGCGCTCTCGATCACAAACCCGGCATACATCACGTTGATGCGGTCGGCCAAGCCCGCAATCACACCCAGGTCGTGCGTGATCCAAATGATCGCCATGCCGAGTTCGCGCTTCAAGCGTTTCACAATGTCCACGATCTGCGCTTGAATCGTCACGTCGAGCGCGGTCGTCGGTTCGTCGGCGATCAATAATTGCGGCGAGCACGAGAGCGCCATCGCGATCATCACGCGTTGGCGCATGCCGCCGGAAAATTGATGCGGGTAATCGTCGAGGCGACCTTCGGCTTCGGGGATGCCGACCATCTTCAACAATTCGACGGAGCGTTTGCGGGCTTGCTCGCGCGTCATGCCCATGTGCAATTCGAGCGCTTCGCCGATCTGGGTGCCGATCGTCAGCACGGGATTGAGCGAGGTCATCGGGTCTTGAAAGACCATCGCGATTTTGTTGCCGCGCACGGAACGAATTTCTTCGTCGTCCACCTTGAGCAAGTCGCGGCCCTGGAAATAGACTTCGCCGCTGGCGATCTTGCCGGGCGGCATTGGGATCAGGCGCATGACGGACAACATGGAAACGGATTTGCCGCATCCCGATTCGCCAACCAAGCCGAGCGTTTCGCCTTCATCCACCGCGAACGACACGCCGTTGACAGCATGCACGATGCCATCTTGGGTGTGAAACTCGGTGCGCAGATTTTTTACTTCGAGCAATGTGCCCATGGTGTGTTCCTCTGATTTTGAATTTAATCACCAATTCCAGAATCGTGATCGCTAATCTTCGGTTTGACAGCCGGCTTTGCGCGCATGTTTCGGATATATAGCCCGGTAATACCAAACAAACCGATCAAAATCAATGCCCCAGTTACACGAAAGACTGTCTGTACACCCCAAATTTCAGCGATCATACCTAGTACCACAGGGCTGAGTGTACTGCCCAAACTACCAGCTGTGCTGTAAACGCCAACGGCGGTACCTCGGGTTGCCGGCGTTGAACATTCTGCAATGTACGCCTGCCCAGACGTTAGAAAAGTACCGAAAGCTATACCTTCTGCCAATAAAAGTACTCCGAGGAGAAACGGCGCATCAGTTTGTGCCATTGACACAACGGCAACCATTGCCAACAACAACGCTGTACCCATTACAATCCGGCTTGATATGCGATGAGTGATTGCACCGGTTGGCAATCGCGCCGCGGCAGATCCAAATGCACGTGCCGAGAACATGGAATTGATCGTCGTCTGCGACAAACCAATTTGAGACGAATACATTGGAAAATAGTTGACGATAGCGCCACTGAATGATGTACTCATAATCAAGTTTGCGAGACTGCCAACAATGACACTGGGATCACGCATGACATTACGCACATCAGACCAGTGCAGTCTTGGTGGGCGCACACCAGGTGTACCTGGTGATTGGCGAATTGTGCGCAATCCTTTTGCCGCCAGTCCCGCTCCCACTAATGCCAGTCCCGTTGCTACCAGATAGCTTGCAGCAACACCATAGTTCAGTGCAACTATGGCACCTATCAATGGCCCCACGCCAAACCCCACACCCATAGAGGTAGCATACAACCCATAAGCCAAGCCGCGTTCGGCGGGTGTCACAATATCTGCGACGTAGGCAACTCCCACTGAGAATGTGGAGACGGCGGCTAAACCGAATAAAACTCGACCTGGGAAAAGGAAATAGGCGTTCGGTGAAACAGCAAATAGAAATGTCGCGAGCGCGAAACTCAACATTCCCAGTGTCAAAACAATTTTGCGGCCACTCTTATCTGATTGTACACTGATTGGCATAGAAGTGATAAGCTGCGTCAGTCCGACAATGCTACTCAGTATGCCAATCAGCGTTAAGGAGGCTCCCAGGTCTTTAGCATAGAGCGAGAACGTCGGCGACAAGATGCCACTCACTAAATCAGCGGTAAAGATCACTAAACAGATCGTCAGTACATCGCGACGTAACAATCCACGTAATGCGTGCCATAGTGACATGAATTCCAACCTTGTTAGATTATTCAATCGTTTTGTGTTCACTAACCGGCATTGCTCGACGTTGCCACACATTTACCAGCATCAACGCAACAATGCCAATCGCGACAAGTACACCCGTGACCTGAAAAACGGCGGCCAAGTTCCATAGTCCGGCGACAAAGCCAAAAATAAACGGGCCCACGGTGGCGCCGATACTACCTGCCATGCTATAAATTCCGATTGCAGTTCCACGATCAACCTCGGTTGAATGCTCGATTACAAAGGCTTGCCCTGATGTGAGAAACATCCCGAACGATACCCCTTCGAGTGCCAAAAAGATGGCAAGCCAAAGCGGCAACGCAGATAACGAAATCGCAAACATGGCAGTCATCGCCAGAATCAGCGCCAGCACCATGACGATGATGCTGGCAACGCGCGTGGTCAACAAGCCTGTGGGAAGGCGCGTTAGCATAGACATGAAAGCACGTGCGGCGAACATTGAGCCAATCAACGCGTCACCGATCGATAAGGACGCCGCATATAGTGGAAAAAAATTTGTGACCGCGCCGCTGAACACGGTGCTGAAAACCAGGTTCGCTAAACCGGCGACGAGGATGTGCGGACTCGTCAATAGCAAACCTAACTTGGAGGATGACGCAACGGACGATTTTATTTTTTCAACCGGACGGGCATCGCTCAAACCAAACCGCGCGAGAAAGAATCCGAATGACGCGATCACTGCTGCAACATAATAACTCGCCGCATAGCCGGACGCAGACGCGATCGTTCCGCCGATGATCGGACCAATCGTAAAGCCGAGCGCGAGCGCGGTGCTGTACACACCAATCGCGACGCCGCGTTCTTGTTTCGTCACAATGTCGCCGATGTGCGCCATGCCGACAAAGAACGTCGCGATCATCGCCAAGCCCGCAAGGATGCGGTACGGAAAAAGCAAATACACATTCGGCACCATCGTGTACAAAAACGACGACGCGGCAAAAAACAACATCCCGGCGGAGATGACCGCTTTGCGTCCGCGCGCATCCGAGATCATGCCAATTGGCACCGACGCGAGAATCTGGGTCAAGCCCATCACGCCGCCGAGCGCGCCGATCACAACGACCGACACGCCAAGCGATTTTGCGTACAGCGAAAACGTTGGCGAAACAATGCCGGCGACCACATCCGCTAAAAACACAACGGAGCAAAGCACGATGATTTCTTTTCGTAACAACGCGCGTAAACTTGACA
>CAIKBD010000274.1 GCA_903825565.1 uncultured Anaerolineales bacterium
AAAGAATAACTTCCCGGATGTCACCCTGAGCGAAGCGAAGGGTCTCGCGCGTAGCGATCCGAGATTCTTCGCTTCGCTCAGAATGACAACTTGGGTGACGCGACAGTGGTATGCGGGAAGTTATTTTTTTACGAACCCTAAAGGAGTCCCGTGTTCAAAATTTTGCTCGTTCACGGACCGAACCTGAACTTGCTCGGTTGGCGCGAGCCGGCGGTCTACGGCAAAATGAGTTTCGACGAAATCAACGCGCGCATGATCAAAGTCGCGGCGGAAAATGACGCCGAGTTGCGCGTGTTTCAATCGAACAGCGAAGGCGCGCTGGTGGACGCGATCCAAGAGGCGCGCCATTGGGCGGATGGGATCGTGATCAACCCCGGCGCGTATAGTCACTATTCGATTGCGTTGCGTGATGCAATCTCGGCGGTCAAACTACCGACCGTCGAGGTTCACCTCTCGAACATTCATGCCCGCGAGGAGTTTCGCCACCGCACCGTGCTAACGCCCGTGTGCGTGGGGATGTTGTGCGGCTTTGGCTGGCGCAGTTATCTGCACGGTCTCCATGCGCTCATCGCCATTCTGCAAGATCGCGCCCAAGCCGAAACGCCACCCGCCGGTTGATCGGCGTGCTAGGAAATAGATCATGAAAACATATCGCTTACATGCTCCCCGGGACATGCGCTTTGAAAATGTTCCCGAGCCAGTGATCAATCCAGACCAAGTGCTCATCCGCGTCCACACTATGGGCGTCTGCGGCTCCGACTTGCATCGCTACACTGGAAATTTCCCGGCGAATTATCCCCTCATCCTGGGGCACGAATTTGCCGGGGATATCGTGCAGGTGGGCGCAAACGTCGCCGACCTGAAGGTGGGTCAGCGCGTCACCGCCGAGCCGAACTTTTGGTGCGGCAAGTGTGTCTACTGCCAAGCCGGCAAACAAAACCTCTGCGTCAATCGAATCGGCTTGGCGTATCATGTGGATGGTTGTCAGGCGGAATATGTCAAAGTGCCGGCGGCGTTCGCTTGGCGCTTGCCCGATACGATGAGTTACGCGCAGGGCGCGATGGTCGAACCGTTGATGGCATCACTGCACGGCTTTCGCCGCTCGCGCGCCAAACTGGGCGATACGCTTGCGATTCTTGGTTGCGGCACAATTGGCTTGCTGGCGTTGCTGTGCGCCAAAGCCGCCGGGTGTCGCGTCGTGGCGATAGATGTCGTCTCCAGCAAATTGGAGTTGGCGCAGAAACTGGGCGCGGACGAAATCATCAACGGACGCGACACCGACCCCGTTGAAACGATCAAACAAATGACCGATGGCTTGGGTCTCGAAGTGGTGATGGAAACTGCCGGCATTGCCGCAACCGTCGAACAAGCCGTGGCGATGGCGGCGCAGGGTGGGCGTGTCGTGCTGGTGGGCATCTCAAACCGACCGGCGCAAGTCATCCCGGCAATCGTCGTGCGGCGCGAAATCGAAATCTGCGGCTCGTATCTTTATCATGCGCGCGAATTTGCCAGCGGCATCCAATTGATCGCGTCCGGCGCGGTGGACGTGCTCGCCCTCGTCGGATTGACCACCGATCTGGATCACGCGCAAGAGGCGTATGATCAAGCGCTCGCCGGCAATGTTGCCAAAGCGCTGATCAAAATTCAGTAGTGCCGCGCCGCAAAAAAATCGAGGAGATAGGATTGACGAAACGCCTATTTGTTTTGGGAACCCAGATCGGCTATTCCATTTCGCCGGCGATGCAAAACGCCGCCATCCGCTTGCTGGGTCTCGATTGGGAATATTCGCTCTGGGATTTGGCGGCGGAAGAATTGCCGGCGGCAATCGCACAATTGCGGCAAGCCGAGTGCATCGGCGCGAACGTCACCATTCCGCACAAAGAGGCAGTCGTGCCGTTGCTCGACGGCTTGGGCGACAGCGCGCGCGAGTTGCACGCCGCCAACACGCTCGTCAAGCGTGATGGCAAATTGATCGGCGAGAACACGGACGGCGTTGGGTTTACGCTCGCCTTGAAGGATTTGCAATTTGATCCGAAAAATACGCATGTGCACATCCTGGGTGCAGGCGGCGCAACGCGCGGCGTGTCGTTCGCGTTGGCGCGCCTGGGTGTCGCGCGGATCACGCTCGTGAATCGCACGCCCGCGCGCGCCGAGACGCTTGCTGTCGAACTGCA
>CAIKBD010000275.1 GCA_903825565.1 uncultured Anaerolineales bacterium
CTCATCGCGACGCCCTGCCCAGATCGCGGCGCGCTCTTTTCCTTGCGCGCGATAAAAAGTGGGATGTCCCAAAACCTGTTCGATCACCGGATAATCAATCCCCATTTCGCCGATGGGCACTCGGTCCGGCTCGCGATGTGCTAGTGTTATTTTGACGCGCTCTTTCCCAGTCATCATTCTTGGCTTACCTCTCGACGGTTGAAAACACAATTCTTCCGGCGACAATCGTTTGCACAACATTTAATTTGTGATCGAGAATCACGATATCCGCGTCCTTGCCCGCCGCCAAACTCCCTTTGCGATTGGACACACCTAAAATCGTTGCCGGGGTAAGCGTGAGCATTCGTAGTGCGTCACGAAATGAAACTCCCGTATGCGCGATCACTTGGCGCAGACAGCGATCCATTGGGACAACCGAGCCGGCATACGACGAACGATCCGCCACAAACGCGATTGACTCTTCGAGAATCACGTCAATCCCCCAAACTTGATACGCGCCGGGCGGCAAGCTCATCAGCGGACTCGCGTCCGTGACGACAGCGAGCCGTTCAGGACCTTTGATTTTCAAAATGAGTTTCATCAAACTGGGTGAAATATGATAACCGTCGCCGATGACTTCGGTGGTCAAACGCTCATCAAGCAATGTCGATTCCACGACTCCCGCTACGCGCCGCAGATTGACGCGGCGTAGCGTTCCCATATTACCGAACATGTGCGTTACGTGTGATAACCCTGCCCCTACTGCGCGTTCCATCTCTTCGTCGATGGCATCGGTATGCCCGGCGGAAATCAAGATACCGCGCTCTTTTAACGCGCGAATCAAATCCAATGCTCCTGGTAATTCCGGGGCAAGTGTGAACGAGCGAATGACATCCGCATACTGGGAAAACATCGCAATGTCGTCGGGTTGTGGGGCGCGGAGCAGATCGAGGCGATGCGCGCCGCGTTGTGGTGTGCAGAGATACGGTCCCTCGATGTGCAGTCCCAGCATCTCAGCGCCAGACATTGCGACACATTTTGCCTCACGCGCAATCTGCATTGCTTCCGCAATGACAGATAGGGGAGCGGTGACGGTGGTCGGCACGAATGAAGTAACACCAGAGCGCGGCAGTAACGCAGACATTGCCTGCAAACTCGCGATTTGCCTATCCATCACATCGTAATTCCGCATGCCGTGCATGTGCATATCTACAAAACCGGGCGCGATGTTGCCTCCGCACGCGTCGACGCGTTGCGAGTCATCGGGAATTGCAAAATCACCGCGCTTGCCGACTGCGCGAATACGCTGATTTTCCACGAGCAAAACGCCATCTGGGATCACTTGCGTTGAGGTGTAGATTGTTCCATTTTCGATTGCCAGCATCGCAATACCTCACTCAATATGAAAACCTGCTTTGCCGGCGAGTACGACAAAGCAGGTATGTCACTACGGCTCAGTTTGACAGCGCGCCCAAGTCGGATAGACATTGGGCGAAAAATTCCCGCCCGCGGCGAACCTGATCGAGTATTTGATCGGAAGGGACACCGCCATAGTCAACATTCACATAGCCGGTATAGCCAACCGCATGCAAGCTCCGCAAGACCGCCGGAAAATCAATCGTCCCGCGTCCGGCGGGTAAGTGGTAGGGGAATGTACCATCGTTGTCGGCGAGATGGACGTACATCAATCGTTTACGCAACTTGGGAATGATCAGATCGAGGTGTTCTTTGGTTGCATTCGCATGTGCGAGATCGAGCAAGCATCCCGCGTTGGGTTCACCGGCGTCCTCGATCAATTTCAGCACGCCATCGCTCGTGTTGATAAAATCGCCGACCCGATTTTCGATGATGAGGCGTTGACCGTGCCGCGCGGCGATGCGCGCCATTTGCGCAAATCGTTTGACGGCATTCTCCCAGAATTTTTCCCACTGAAACCTTGCTGGAACATGCACTCGCATCGGCGGCGCGCCGCGATAGGGTTCGCTACCCGGCACACCTTGAATCTCCGGCGGCATGTACGCGCAAATACACGCGGTATCGCAACCGGCGTCCGCGACGAATTGGCATAACCGATCAAACCGACGGGCATATTCATCGGCGGTTGCCGCGTCCTGGCTAAATCCACCGTTGACGACTGCGATCACGGCAGAGAGTTTCATCTCGTTACGCGCCAGTGCGTTTTTGACTTCAGCGAGCCGCGTCACGTACTCGTTCAGATCGATGTCGACATTGATTTCCAATTCACACGCGCTAAAACCCGCCGAATGCATTTCGGCAACGGCTTGCAGATAATTGTCAAAACTGTACGGGAAACCGTAACGGGTGATCGGGTAAAGCGCAGCACATCCAATTTTCACAAAAACCTCCTTGTCATTTTCGTAATAATGGATCTAGCCGTTCGTGCGTTCTACGTGCGGCATCGTCTGGATCAACCGTGTAATCCCAACTCAACTCCGCGCAAAGATAACCGGCATAGCCGGCTTGGCGCAATGCCGTGATGAACGGAGGAAAATCAAAACGACCATCTCCAGGCACGAGGTGCTGATCGCGTACCCCGTTATTGTCGTCAATGTGAACGTGGAATAAGCGGCTACCCAGCTTTTGGATGGCCTCGGCACACGATTCGTTGACCACAAATGCGTGCCCATTATCAAGAACCACACCCAGGTTGGCATGACCAAGCAAGTCAATCATCCGAATTGCATCGGCGGTGGTCTGGATCAGATCGGTTTCGTAGCGGTCAGCGGGTTCGATTGCCAGACGAATGTCGCGGGATGCAGCGAACTTGCACAGTGTATCCAGACTATCCGCCAAGCGTTGCCATCCATCGGCACTACCTTGACCATTTACGGTGTGGCCGGGACAAACGCTCACGACCGGCGCGCCAAGCGCCGCCGCCGTCCCGATCGCATCTTGAATGTACGCTACGCTGTCGCGACGGATCGTCTCGTTATTGCTACACAAGCAAGTCGGATAACGAAACTGAGCCGGGATGAAAGATGCAACCGCCAGATGAGAGGCGCGCAATAACTGGCGTAATCCCGCGATCTCTTCCTGGCTGAGATCACGACGGTACGCGTGAGGACGCCCTCCCCAAATATCGATTCCTGCGTAACCCGCCGCCGCGGTGTGTTGAATCGCATCTTCCAGGCGGTAGTTAAAGTAGACGAACGAGGAGAGACTGGTTTTCATCCGCCGACCTCGGCGATGAGCCGCTGGAAATAATCCCGTGCTTTGATCGCTTCTTCGACGATGTTGGGAACGCCAGAAACATCCACGACGATCGTACCATCAAACCCGGCGCGTTTCAAACTACCAACCACCGCGCGGAAATCTATGATGCCGCGCCCTGGCGCATAGTGATGGGCTTGCGTTCCATCATTATCGGAAAAATGAACCAGTTTGATCAACTTGCCCAATTTCGGAATGACGAGCGCGAGGTATTCTTTGCCGGCGTGGACGTGCGCGACATCGAGAATCACGCCCGCGTTGTCCGCGCCGGATTCGCGAATGAGATTCAGCAACGCATCGGTGGAACTAAACACATCGTTCGCGCGCGTCTCGATAATCAGCGTCAAGCCTTTGCGCTTGGCAATCGCGGCGCATTGCTTGAACACGTCCACCGCATTTTTCCAAAATGCGTCCCACGAAAAGTCATCGCCGACCGTGACCGCGGTGGGCGGCCCGCCGACGTACAATTCGGTGCCTTGCGGGCGAATCTCCGGCGGCATATACCCGCAGATCGAAACAAGCGGCGAGCCCAATTCGACCATCAAATCGGTCAACGCATCGAAATCGGCGAGCGCCTTACGCTTGATTGCCGGATCAAGACTGAACATTTTTTCTTCGACCGCCATAATCGAAGCGATCCGCATCCCGTACTTTTCGAGAAGCGCTTTCATCGCAGGCAGATCGCGCCGATGCTCTGCGATCAACTCATCGTAAAATTCCAACTCGATCAACTTGAAGCCGGCTTGTCCCACGGCCTCCATCCCCTTGAGATGATCTGCCGGCGAAGGGGGGATGCCGAACAGCGTGATCGGAATTGTGTAGCCACATGCGACTTGCATCATTTTGCCTCCTATCATTTATGCTTGTTGGCGCGCGAGGATCGGCACAACTTCCGCGCTGTGGCGGAGCACGCCGATTTTGAGATTGGGGTTCTGGCTCAACCGTGCGCGGATGTAGTTGCCCAAATCGTTTGGAGCCACATGCCGAAAGCCCATCGCCGCACACAGCTCGGACGACAATCCTTCCGAAGCAATCGTCAGTTGCATTTTCGCTTTGATGTCGTTGAGGACAATCGCTTCCGCGCCGGTCAATGGGTCCGGCGCTTGGCGTTTTCGCAGCATATCCCAGATTTGGTCGTTCGTCATTTTGCCAACATATTGCGCCAGCTCGGAATGAGCAGGGCTGACTCCTTCGAGGCAACCCGACACTAACACAATTTCGCCGCCCACTTTGGTGGACAGTTCGGCAGAGGTGATTCC
The DNA here is from genome assembly GCA_903825565.1 of uncultured Anaerolineales bacterium. Taxonomy (GTDB): domain Bacteria; phylum Chloroflexota; class Anaerolineae; order UBA4142; family UBA4142; genus CAIKBD01. The sequence continues at coordinate 4,470 of CAIKBD010000275.1, forward strand.
CTTGTCGCCTTGGAAGAAATCGAAATCCACCGGGCTGGTACTGCTGATTGTCACATCAACTAGTTCCGGGATCGGAACGCCATACACCTGGCTCGATTTTTCTACCCCGACGCGATGCGCGTGGATGAAATGTCCCGCTACCGCGTCCACCAACTCCCCATCGCGATTGAGAATCACATTCAAAATAAAATTCAAGCCGATGCGTTCGGCGAAATCTTCCATCTCGTGTCGCATTTCCGTATCTACCACACCCAAGCCCGGATCTTTCGAACCGAGAAAATGCATTTGCGCGACAGTTTCTTCGCCGCCCACACCGGGCAAAACGGATTTCGCGCCGGCGCTCCAGCCGGTCGGATGATGCGGTACGATGTTGCCAACCGAAATCCGGAAATCAGCTTCGACGACGTGACGGTTCACGAAAACGCGCGTACCGCGCTTGGTGACGCCGTACTCGACGAGACTGTTCGGGTCTTTGTAGCGGTGCGGCAGAATGGTGACGCGCGACATAACAGGCGCGCCGTATTTTTCATCCAGTTCTGCATCGGTCATGGCGCGGTGCGTGCCGGACGAGATGATGATTTGAATGTCACGGTCTGGAATACCGGCTTGGTTCAAAAAATCCAAGAGGACGGGAACGATGCGCTTGGTCGGCGTGACGCGGGTGTTGTCGTCGGAAATGATCATGATCTTTTGCCCGGGTTTCACTAACTCGCGCAAAGGCGGCGCGCCGATGGGATGCGCCAATGCCGCGCGTAAGGTGCCTTCAAAATCGGCGGCGGGCGGCACGTCGCGCGGCGCTTGATCAAAGACAAGATTCTTTTCCGGAATTTCCACGTTAAGAAAACGATTGACGTACGGAATTTCCAAGCACGGCATTTTTTTCTCCTTATCCTCCAACAAGTTCTGCGACCGGGCGTAACATTTCGAGTTTGCCTGATTTGAGCGATTGTTCTGCGACGACGAGCGCTTGGGTCAGTTCGAGCGTGGACTCGAGCGGAATGGCTTGTTTACCGGTCCGCACCATTTCGAGAAACGCTTCGAGTTTGCGGCTATAGCACCCTTTTCCCACCGGGCGAACATCGACCCAGTTCATATCGCCGTACACGCGAATGCTGTAATGCAACGGCAAGTACGGCGGCACGATGCTCGCGGTGGGCCACAGAATGCGCGGCGCGCGCCCCGGCCGTTCTTTCGTTTCCGCGGCGTCGGTTTCGTCGCAGACCAACATCATCGTCGCCAAGCGCCCGTCGGTCCAACGAAACACAAGCGCATACGCTTTTGCGAGTTCGGGTTTGTCCGGCACAACTGGCACATGACTGGGCAACGCAAACACCGATTCGATCCCCGGTCCAAAACCGGTGTGCACGGCTTCGAGCATGTGAATGATGTACCACTTGAGCGTCGCCGCGCCGGTGCCAATCATACACACCGCGCCAGCAACATTGCCCAACCCGCCATCGTCAATCACTTGCTTCATCGCGAGCACTTGGCTATCGTACCGCATCGCCGAGCAAGACATCAGCGGCGCGGCGTGCGCGCGTGCCAGCCGCACCATTTCGATTGCGTCGTCCAGTTTGTCGGCGAAAGGTTTGTCAATCAGTGTTGGCATTCCCTTTTCCAAAAAGGGGCGCGCGAGTTTCAGATGATCGTCCGGCTCTTCACCCCAAATGCCATCCGCCGTGGGCGGGCGTCGCCCGCCACCGATCAGCACCGCATCCACTTTGCCGAGCATGTCTTCGACGCAATTGACGACTTGCGGAATATTATACTTGGCGGCATACGCACGCGCACGGCTCGCATCGTAATCCCAAGCGTATTCCATTTTCACGTCCGACCGGCGCGACAAAACTTCCGCCCAAGGACGTCCGTGCGGTTCGACTGTGATCATTCCTAGTTTGAGCAAGGCGCTCGTCGCCATACGATTTCTCCTTTCCGATTTTCTGCACCGTTCAACGACCAAGTACAAGTATTGCAATCAACGGAAGCGTGGCCAACGAAAGCAGGACTGAAAACATCGCACCGCTCGCGGCGAGGTTCGCTTCCGCGCCATATTCCTGTGCCATCACAGTCGCTGTTACCGAAGCTGGCATCGCGGTTTGCAAGATAATTACCGATACACCGGTGCTGTGCCAACCGAAGACAAGCGCGAGCGCCCATACCGCGATTGGCACAAGCGCCAAGCGCGATAACAAAAAGGCGGTCAACGGGCGCAGGAAGTTTGCGGCGAATGTGTTCGGCATTGCCAGCGCGCCAATCATCACGAGCGACAACGGCAAAGTCACATTACCGATCACGGTGAGCGGCGTTTCGATCCAAATCGGCAAGCCGATGCCGAGAAGGTTCCACCCGATTCCCAACGCCAAGCCCCAGACCATCGGCGCGAGCAATAATTCTTTCCACAGGTTCTTGCTGGTGGACTGGCGGTAGGCGAGCGGCGCGAGAAGCAACAAGGGAAAATTGATTCCCTGATCATAAATCGCCGCCAGCAACGCGCCTTGCGCGCCCCACAACGCCGCGCAGACCGGAATGCCGACAAACGCCGTGTTTGAAAGCGCCGCGCCGATCCGCACGACCGTCGCTTGGCGCGGCGGCAATTTGAACAACCACGCCACCAACGCGCCAATGCCGAAACCCAGGAGCGGGCACAAAACGCCGGCGAGAAACACAATCGGTCCCTGGTACGCCAATTCTGCCACATCGCTTTGTGCGCCGGAAACGAATAGCATGATCGGCAAGGTAACGTTCAAAATAAATTTGCTGATCTCGCTCGTGCCATAGTGCGTAAACACGCCTTTGGCGCGACACGCCGCGCCGATGGCGACCAGAAAAGCGACTTGCGTCAGCGGCGGCAGAATATTTTCAAAGAGATTCATAAGCTCACGCGCAATGCGCTTCGATCCAACGCACGTACTCGCTCGGAATTTCGGTGGCGTTTGTCGCCAGCGTCACGCACAACCCCGCCGCCGGCAATTCGTTCACGCAACGTTCCGCCGACTCGACATCGAGCGCGGCAACGATGACCGGCTTGGTTTCCAGAATGCGCCTCACCGCCGCGAGTGAAACGTCGAGCGCAGGACCGCCCATCGTATGTTCCAACGTGAACTGAATCGCGGTGAGTCGTTCCACGCGCAACAAATTGTCGATTTGGCGATACTCGGAACCGTGCGTATGAAAGCAGTGGTAAGGAAAATGCGCGATGATTTTCTCATCCAAGGGCAAGACAAAATCGCGATACATCCTGGGAGAGATGAGCGTGGAAATATCGTTCTGCGGTGTGATCGTTTGATCGGGCGCCCACATTTTCATGCGCGAACAATACCCGCCGTGAAAAGGCGGGATGTGCGCCAAAACCGTTTCGGCGATTTTGATCCAGACCTCGGCTAGTTCCGCCAAAACTTTGCGAACCTGCTCCGGCTGTTCGATCAGATCGAGCCCCATTTGTTGCGGAGTTCGCATCGCCGCGAGCGTGTCGAGCGGGCCGCGCATTTGCGGCAGAGCAATCGCAAAGCGTCCGCGTGAAAACGTGACAAGCGTTTGAGTGAATTCGATCAACTTGCTCATCCAAGGATTTTGCGGATCGAATTGAATCGGCGCGCGGTCGGCATAATCGGCGAGACAGGGTTGCGCCCAGAACGAGCCGGGATGTGCCGCGACCGCACAACCGGCTATCGCTTCCACCCAAGGAATGCCAAACGCCGGCGTGAACGGTTGAATCACATCCCCCGGCAATTGTTGATCACGCTGATACCACGCCTCAATTGATGGTAAGAATATATCCGGACGAATGTCAGCAGGATCAAGGAGTTTGCCAATTCCGACCAGTGTCAAGAATTCGGGCAAGGGAGGAATATCAGGCTCCCACAACAAACCGATCATAGGGCGAGCGGCAGGTTCGCGGCGCAACCAAGCATAATAACGATCAATTCGCTCCGAAATCCGATCAGGTTGAACCATTGTTTCACCAAATGGCAAATCTATTGACACGGGCGATTTTTTTGTCTATAATAGTGTTGGATTGTAGGACAATCCAACACTATTGTATTATAACACCAAGATTCTTGAATTGTCAACCGTTTGCATAGATGTTGGTAAATTGGAGAAAAAATGCTGAAGACTAGGGTACCCTTTGAATTTAGCTTGAGCGATCAAAATGGCGATTTATTAACTGCCCCGGTTCAACCAGTATCTCTGGTGAATTTCGTCGCCGAGCGATTTCGGCGTTCGGTGATTAATGGCTCGCTCAAACCGGGCGAAGAGATTAACGAGTCCCAATTGGCTGAACGAATGAGCGTGTCGCGCGGCACACTGCGCGAAGCGATTCGCATTTTGGTTGGCGAAGGGTTACTGGAAAAATTGCCGAACCGCAAAGCGCGCGTGCGCACGCTGTCGCCGACGAAATTTTGGGAAATTATGACGACGCGCGCGATCATCGAAGGATTCGCGGCGCGTTTGTTGGCACAACGATTGACGCCCGAAAAACTCGCGCGGCTCAACGAAATTTGGGAACAGATCTATCGCGCGGCGGAAGCGAATGATCGCGCGCTTTTTTCCGACTGGGACTTTGCCTTTCATCAAGCCATCATGGAAATGTCCGGGCATGAATTGCTTTTAGAAACCTGGTCGAAAATCAGCGCATGGATTCTGCTGATGTTCGCCACGCAAGAACATACTTCGGCGGATATGATGCCGAACGCGTTGAATCACAAAAAGATCATCGAAGCGATCGCCACCGGCGATCCGGAGATTGCCGAGACCAAGCTCAAAACCGATTTGCTTGATCAGCCCGAGTATCAGCGTTTCGCTCAAGCGCAAACCGCGTCAGCGGAGTGCATTGCCGCACCGCCATCCGACGGGCAAAAATAAAAATATCTATCAAGGGCACGAAGGAACCCCAATTGTTTTTTCTGGTTCTGCGTGCCTGAAGCTGGGGGAAGCATGTCCAAGCAGTTACGCGGCGGATTGATCGGATGCGGCGCGATTGGCAAAACGTTTGCCGATGCCATTCGCGCGATTGATGGAATGAATCTGGTCGCCTTTTGTTCGCGCGCCCAAGACCAGGCGGATGAGTTCTGTCGCGCTTATGCCGGCCAGTATGCGACGACCGACGCCGAACGCGTGCTTAACGATCCGACACTGGACGCGATCTACATCACCACTTGGCACGACAGTCACGCCGATTTGTGCATCCGCGCGGCGCGCGCCGGCAAGCACATCCTCGTCGAAAAACCGCTTGCCCTCTCCGTCGCCGAATGTCGCCAAATCGGTCGCGTGATCGAAGAGACCGGCGTCAAATTGATGGTCGCTTTCAAAATGCGGTACTATGCACTGATCCTAAAAGCCAAAGAACTCATTCCCCAGCCGGTCATGGTGGCGATGCAAATGATGGACAATCGGTGGCCCAATGATTTTTGGGCAAGCGATCCGATCCTCGGCGGCGGCAACGTGTTAAGCCAGGGTTGTCATTCGTGCGATATTTTGCGTTTTGTCGCCGGCAGTGATCCCATCGAAGTTTACGCCGCCGGCGCAAATTATTACACCGCCACCGGCGTGATTGACAATTTGTGCGCGACGTTTCGCTTTGAAAACGGCGTCGCCGGAAACTGGGTGCAGGGCGACGCCAAGTGTCCGCCGCTCACGAGCAAATTCTTTCTCCAACTCTTTGCCGAAAATAAAGCGGTGACGTTGAACGACCGGCTGACCACCCTGACCTACAGCGAAGCCGGCAAAGAACCCCTGGTCGTGAAAGGCACCGAGACCGGCTTTGTCGAAGAGAACCGCGCGTTCGTGGATTGTTTGCTCAACGATACCAAGCCGCCGATTGATCACATTGACGGCTTGATGGCAACGCTGATGGTCTTGCAAGCCTTCGCTAGTCTCAAGAGCGGCAGACCGGAACCGATTGCGTCGCTCATTCGTTAACACGCCGTCCAAGTTCACCTGACCCGTTGCCAGAGTTTAAGATGCCAAACATTCGCATTGCTCCGTGGAAAGAGAATAAGCGATTCGCCTACTCGATCACGTACGACGAAGGGTTGGTGGAAACGCTGGGCTTTGCCTGGCGCTTGCATCGTCAGTACGGCATACCCGGTCAGATCAATGTTTACCCGGAAATGTTAGGCAAGTTGACGGGCGATCTGTCCGCCGGCTTTCTGCAGAGTTTGTGGAATCTGCAAAAATTCGCCGAACCGGAACATTTGCAATTTCTTTTGCGCGAGGGATGGCGCGTCGGCTGTCAGTCCAAGCTGGATAATCCAAACGCGCCTGCCGAATCCTTGATCCAACAACGCCTGGAGTTAGAAAACGCGATTGGGCATCCCGTACGTTGCCTGGCGTTCAACGATGCGACCTCCGCAACGAAATGGCGCGATGTGGCGGAGCAAGCCGGCTTTGCGTGGCAGTTCACGCTTCATGACGCGTTGAACGACGCTGACGATTCCTCCACCGTGATCAAGCGTGCGCCACTCTATCACCTGGGACCGACGCCAAACCACTTGGCAAATGATCCGTACCGTTTGTTGGCGCTCGTGCGGGATCGCGGCGCGTGGGTGGTGGACGTTGTTCGGCTTGTGGATCGTTATCCCCAAGACCCGACGCGCGACTGCACGCCCGCCGAATTGGAAAAACGATTCCAAGCGGTGCGAAAAATCGGCGCGGAAAATATCTGGGTCGCGCCACCGGAAATAATCGCGGACTATCGCGCGCTCCGGTTGCGAACGCGCTTCGCAGACATCGCAATCACCCGCGAGCAAGTTGCGTTTACGCTTGCCGTGTCCGGCGCTCGTGCGCTTCAACCGCTGACCTGGCTCTGCGATCTAGATCCGGTGTGGCGCGCGCCCCACGCTTTGATGAGCGACGGCAACGCGATCCCTCTGCAACGCACCGCTGACAATGCGGCATGGATGTTCGACTGTCCGCCGGCTGATCAAGCACGCATCACGATGTTCGACGGAGCGGAGCGCAAGCCATGAACGCGCAAATCTGCACTTGGAAATATGGATGCAAGTTTGCTTATAGCATCACCTACGACGAAGCGTTTGAGGATTTGCTCGCGCACGCTTTGCCGATTCATCGCCGATATAACATTCCAGGTCACCTGGTTGCTGTGGCTGGACAATTGGGTCAGGTTCGCCATGTTCCTTCCAGTTCATATTCCGGCAAGTGCCGCCATTTGAGCGGCGCGCAAATGCGCGAGTTGATCGTGGAAGGATGGTCGGTCGGTGATCACAGCATGACTCACGGCGATCTCAACGTCAACCCAATTGCCGAAGTGCTCGAATCCAAACGCGTGCTTGAAAACGCACTGGGTCAAGCGGTGAACGTGTTCCATTTGCCGGGCGCGGATTTCAGTTTTGCGCCCGCCGCGCGCTATTTTGAATCTGCCGGTTTCCTCGCCGTCTTTTTCGCGGATGATCGCGTCAACAGCAACGATCCTGATTTGTTTGGACTCAGTCGCACACTTGTCTATGTGCGCGCCGGGCAACCCGAATTCCCGCTCTACGATCCCTTCCCGCGCGTCTACGATCCGTATCATCGTTTGCACGAGGCATTGGATTGCGGCGGCTGGATCGTTGATCTCACGCATCTGGTTTCGCCGGAACCGATTGCACTATGGAAAGATGCCACGCCGGAAATTTTGGATGCGCGCTTTAATTGCGTGCGCCGCGTGGGCGGCGGTTGGGAATGGGCGACCGAACCAGAGCAAGTGATTGATTATATTTTGATGCGGCGCGCGGCAACGCTGACGCCAATCGAATGGGGCGACAAACATTCGGCGTGGCAACTCAAACTTGCGGATGTGCCGACGCCGGTCAAATCGCGTGAATTAAGTGCAACGCTTGAATTGTCCGCCCCAATCTCCAATCCCAGTATCTGGATCGACCGGCAACCCGTCGCCAAGTTTGATCGCCAAGATGATCGAAACGTCACTTGGACGTGGCTAGCCCGCGATGGGCAACGGATCGAGTTGCGGTGGCAATAACAATGCACGATTATCTCACGCCCGCGATTGATATGCACGCGCACCCGCCATACGATCATTCGCTGCTAGAGCCGATGTTGGCAAGTGCGCGGAGCGCTGGAATTCGTCGCATCATTCTCAACGCGCTGGGCTATAGCGCTATGATCGAATACCCATCGGCGGAAGAAGTTGAGCGCGGCAACGCGTTGGTATGCGATCTGATCGCACGCCACCCCGGTTTTGTATTCGGTTTGGTCTATGTCAATCCGAATTTATCGGAAACATTACCGATGCTCGACGCGGGGCTAAACACCCTAGGGATGTTGGGGATCAAGTTATGGGTTTCGTGCCGTGACGATCACGGGCGGCTCGATCCGATATTCCCGGTGCTCGATTTTGCGGCGGAGCGCGATGTGCCGGTCTTGATCCACGCGTTTTATCGCACTGGCGGAAATCTGCCGGGTGAGTTATCGCCGAGCGATGTGGCGGATTTGGCCGAACGATTCCCGAAAACCAAAATTGTGATGGCGCATCTTGGCGGTCAATGGGTGCAAGGCGTGCGGACGATCAAACCGTACCGCAATGTGTGGAGCGACATTTCCGGCTCGCGCGCGTATCTCGGCAGTATCGAGCGCGCCGTCAAAGAGTTGGGCGCGCCGCGCGTGCTCTTCGGCACCGACGCGTTCATCCGCAATCCTGCGGCAATGCTCGCGAAAGTCGCGGGTGCCGAGTTGAGCACTCCAGACAAACGCCGCATCATTTGGGACAATAGCGCAGAACTTTTCTTTGGTGGAAAATGATCGTCGACTTGCACGCTTACCTGGGAAACTGGTTACCTTACCAACTCGCGGCGAGTGATGCGGCGGGCTTGATCCGTTTGATGGATCGGAATGGCATTGACGTTGCGTTCGTCTCCAACGTCGAAGGATTGTTTTCATTCGATCTGGCAACCGCGAACGAGCGTGTGGCGCACTGGGTTGCCGAATATCGCACGCGCTTGTTGCCGGTCGGGACGATCAATCCGGCATTGCGAACCTGGCGCGCGGACGCGTTGGACGGCATCGCCCGTTTGCGGCTCGCCGGCATTCGCCTGCATCCAGCGTACCATGGTTACGCGCTTGACTCGGATCAAGTAATTGCGCTTGCCAATTTGTTAGCCGAACACCGCCTGCCGCTTTTCCTGGCAACGTTTGTGGACGAAGAACGTTTTCAACATCCGGCGATGCGCGCGCCAGCGATCCCAATTGCGCGCATTATCGAACTGATTCGTCGCGCGCCGCATACAACCATCGTGCTCAACAATCTTTTTCCTGAAGAAGCCGAGTTGCTTTTGCTGGAATCCGCTTTGCCGCTTGAGAACGTCGCGATGGATATTACGGCCATGGACAAACCGTTTAATGGATTACAACGCATCTTGACGCGTTTCGGCAGTGCGCACTTGGTGTATGGCAGTCAAATGCCGTTTCTGTATCCCGAAGCCGCGCTCGCCCTGGTTCGCGTGAATGGTTTTGTGGAAACCGATGTCCAAGCGATCTTGGAAAACAATTGGCGCAAATATCCGACGCTTGCCCAATTGATCGAGCGATAAAAAATGATCACGCAAAAACGCAAATTGAATTTCGACAAAGCGCTCGCCCTGGCATCTCGCGCGCAACAATTCATTCCCGGCATCACGCAAACAGCGAGCAAACGCCCCGAAGCGTTTGCGCCCGGTGCATTTCCCGATTTCATCGAGCGCGCCCAAGGATCGCGCGTGTGGGATGTGGATGGAAACGAGTACATTGATTTCGTGATGGCATGCGGTCCCGTCACATTGGGCTATTGTTATCCCGAAGTAGATCACGCGATCCAAACGCAATTGGCGCGAGGAATTATTTTTTCACGTCCCGGCGCGCTGGAAGCGGAGGTTGCGGAACTCCTCGCCGAAATTGTGCCGAGCGCGGAAATGACGCGCTTCTTCAAAGGGGGCGCAGAAGCCAACTCGGCGGCGTTGCGACTGGCGCGTGCGTTCACCGGGCGCACGCGCGTCGCGAGTTGTGGCTATCGCGGTTGGCACGATCAATGGGCAGTGGTACACACACCGCGCGGCATTCCGCATTGCCTCGCTGAGTTGATCCACGAATTCAAATACAATGATCTGCAATCGCTGGAAACGTTGCTGGAAAATGATCCGCACCAATTCGCCGCCGTCATTATTGACCCCGTATCGGCGGAAACGCCGCAGGAAAATTTCTTGCGCGGCGTACAAGCGCTCGCGCACAAACATGGCGCGCTACTCATCTTCGACGAAATTGTAACCGGCTTTCGACTCGCGCCGGGCGGGGCGCAAGCCTATTTCGGCGTGACACCCGACCTCGCGGTTTTTGCCAAGGGGATCGCGAATGGGATGCCGCTCTCTGCTGTCGTTGGTCGCCGCGACGTAATGCAAATGGCGACCCAGGTTTTCATGACGCTGACGTATGGCGACGAACAATTGTCGCTCGCGGCGGCGCGCGCCACGTTGAATGTCTTGCGGACCCAAGATGTGTGCGGACACATTTGGCGCGCGGGGCGGCGACTCGTCCAAGGCGTGAAACAGATTATCGAGGAAACGGGGACGCCCTTTGCCTTTCGCGGCGTTGAAGCGATGCCAGCGTTTGTGGCGACACAGCAATTTGCGGGCAAGCCCTTAACAGGCGAAGAACAAAATTGCGCGTGGTATTATCTGTTGGCGGAATTGGCGCAACACGGAATTTTGTGGCGCAAACACAGTTTGATTCTTCCGTCGTACTCACACACCGAACAGGATATTGATCGCGCCGTGGAGGCGATGGGGTACGTGTTGAGCGATTTGCGCGATCTGCTTGCCGCCGGCAAATTGCGCCAAGCCGTGCCCGTCACCGATTTGCCGATCGGCTTCAAACGCTTGTGAGCCGCGCGACTGCATCAAGCAAAATTTGTTCCGCTTCGGGGAGCACGCGTGTATAAAAATGCAAGCCGGTCTCGTAGCCGCCTTCTTGCGCCGCTTCGGGCGTGAGCAAATACCCGGCGTAATCGTTCGCAATTTCGACGACGCACGCTTTGCGATCCGGAATCATCGCTTTGATTTTGAGACCCGTCGTCGTGAACACTTCGCCCGGCAAACCGATCAAGACAAGATCGTTCACGCGACAAGTCTGAATTTCAGTATGAATCACCCGATCTTGTAGGATCGCAGAAATGACCGGATTTTGAGTATTCACGGCGGCGAACTCTTGACGCAAACGCGCCTGTTCTGTTTCGATCATCCGAATCCAATCGGCACGCACTGGCAGATCAACCGATTGACGTAACGCACTCACTTGCGCGTGATCGCTGATCGGAACGCGTTCGGCACATTCCAACACCTGCGCGGCAAAAAGCCGCCCAAGTCGCAACGCGTTGGGATCGGTGCGCGGTCCCCAGGTAGGCATTTCACGCGTCGGATCAATATCTGCGGCGGTGCCGTTCGTGAACAGCGCGACGGCGGAATGACCCAGGGCTTGTTCTAACGTGTGCATCGCTTCGCCCGGAAAATCACCGGACACATTCGGACTCATCAGCGCGACGCTGGGGTGACAACCGAAATTCGAAATGACGGCGCGGACGTGACCGGCTAAATCTTCGACGCGGATCACCGTTAGATCGGGGTCCATTGCGCCACGACTGGCGACAATTTCCGGATTAACTCGCCAAGTCGAAGGCACGCCATACCGAGTTGTGAACACGCGACCATCTTTCATTTTGATTCGACGCGATTGCGCCAAACCGCGAATCGGGACGCGCTCCCAGCCCAGCCGCGCGGGTTGCCGATTTGCAAATGCCTGACAGATCGCTTCGCTGATCGCGCGGACTAGCGCGGCAAGATAGGTTGCGTCTTCGTTGCCCGAGCCCACCGTGTCCGGGGTCGAATGGGCGTGCGTACAGGCGATGAGGATCGTATCGCGCGGCAAGCCCGTGCGCGTTTGCACCGCATCGCGAATCTGATCCGTCAAATACTTGGCAAGCCCAAGCAGATCGCAACTGACCAACGCGCATTGTTGCGCGCCGCGTTGCAAGACCAAGACGCGCGCATACAGATCACGGTAAATGCCGGTGAGCGGCTTGCCATCCCAACGCGCGCACGGCAACGGCGGCGTGATGACCACCTTAGCCGTCCCGGCTTGCAAGTAACCGTCCCGGCGAATTTCGTTCACGCGAAGCAACCACGCGCCGAACTCGGCGGCTGGTTCGAGACGATGCGGCTCGCAATCCAAGATTTCCAAAGCGCGTTGCACAGCCGGCGCGATGCGGAACGCGATCAAGTGGCGGGAATCCCAGGTCGTTTGCGCCAGTAGGTTTGCTTCGCCGAGTGCGCGCGCCAAGGCCGCGCCGGCAAACCGGGGAAAGGGCGTGACTTTAGTAACGCCTTGATGCTGTTCGGCAAACAATGCCGCGACATATGCCGTGAACGGGCTGTCGTCCCAATCAGCATCGAGCATGAGCCACCATGCGTTTTGCGCGACGAGCACATCCCAGGGGCTATTGTGCCCGAACGATCCTTCGCCCCAAGGGGTTGGACGCCCCAATGCGGTGCGATGCCCGGCGATAATCGTTTCTGCCGCAGGACCTGATGCGGCGACGGAGTGCGTTGGGCTGTGACTGCGCAGGACGCCCGGTTGTTTTCGGAAATATTCGGAGAACGCACCCATTTCAGAAGGCGCGAGTTGCGGATCGAATGTCGGCTTGGGCACCCCTTCGTGATGCGTGCATGTGGGTACGACAAGTGTGCCGATCTCGCCAAGGGTTTGTTTGAGTGTCGCGAGCAAACCTGGGATAGTATCGTTTTGCGAATCGAGATGGGGCACTTCTACCAAAACCAGGTCGCCAGCGACGATGCCACATGCGTGTAACGCGGATGCAAAGGTGTTTAGATTAGCCATGTCATTTACCTTGCACAAGTTGTATGGCGCGGATTGTAATACGCCTTGCCGATTCGGTCAAAATTGTATTTTCATCAAGCCACCGTGCTTCGTGCTTTTGCGAAACGTCGGTTGCGTGAAAGGAAAAAGGAGGTGATGCGCAACATTCGATAGAATGAAGTGGCCCGTTCAGTTTATCAAAAGCGAATCAGTCGTTTTCTCACGAAAGGAGAGAGCAATGAAGCTCAAAGTATTCGTTTTGTTTGTGATCGTGTTGGCGATGATCGTGGCATGCGCGCCTGCGCCAACGCCAGTCCCGCCGACCAAAGCACCGGAACCACCCAAGCCCGCGGCGACGCAACCGCCCGCGCCTGCCCCGACGCAAGCCCCGGTGGCGACAAAAGCGCCGGAGCCAACCAAAGCACCCGCGCCGACGCAACCGCCAGCCGCCACCAAAGCGGCCGCGCCGGTCACCTTAAAGATCGCATGGATGGGCGCCGACTACAAAGCATACAAGACCTGGAAGGAAAATTTCGAGAAGGAAAATCCCGGCGTCACAATCGAGTACCAGTTGATTCCGTACGCCGATGGACCCACGGTCTTTAACACCATGATTCAAGGCGGCAACACGCCCGACCTGGCTTACATGTTCATGGGCATGATTGCCGAGTACGCCGAACGCAAAGCGATTGTTCCGATTGACGATTACATGAAGCCGGACGATCGCGCGGGCTGGGTACCTGGCGCGCTCGAAGCCGCGCAGTACAAAGGCAAGACCTACGGCGTACCGCTTATCGGCGCGAACCGCACGCTGTTTGTCCGCACCGATTTGATGAAAGCGGCTGGGTACAACGAGCCGCCCAAGACCTGGGACCAAGTCCGTGATCTGGCGCGCAAGATGACCAAAGCGCCGGATGTCTATGGCATGTGCATGGGCTTGGGTCGCCCGAAACACATTATGCAAGAACAGATTTCGATGATGTGGGGCTTTGGCGCAGACTTTTTCGACAAGGATGGCAAACTCGCGGTGAACAGCCCGGCTGCAGTCAAGTACGTCACCGAACTAACCGACATGTTCCTCAAGGACAAGGTCATGGCGCCAAGTAACGTTACGATGAACGCCAATGAATGTTACGCGGCGATGGCGGCAGGCAAAGTCGGCATGATGTTCAGTATGCCGATTCAAACCAAGATGTGCGCCGATAATAAATTTGAATGTCTGCCTGTTCCTCTGCCCGAACCAAATGTCGGTGGCGAGAAAAAGATGTTGCTCATCGTAGATGTTTTTGGAATGTTCGCCAACTCCAAGAATAAGGACGTCGCATACAGATTTATGCAATTCCTGCAACGGCCGGAAAATCGGTTGTTGATGGACATCGAGTTTGGCGGCGTGCCGGTTACGATGAAAATCGCCAATGATCCGTACTATCAATCGCCGGGCATCAAAGACTATGTGGCCAACACCAAATACCTGAAGCTGACCCCCAATCATCCGGAATGGACCAAAATCCAGGATGGCTGGGGTGAAGCGGTTCAAAAGGTCATCACTGGCGATATGACCCCGGAGAAATCTCTCCAAGCCCTTTACGACCGCCTGAAGAAAGAATTGGTAGTCCCCGACCTACCCAAGTAGGCGAAACTCTGCACACCCAGACCTGTCAGGTCCACCTTGGGCACGGCCTGACAGGTCAATGTTGGAGGAACGATGGAAAGACGCTTGCGAATTTTGGCATACCTCATGATCGCCCCGGTCACATTTTGGTTGTTGCTCTTTTTCGGTTTTCCCATTTTTGAGACGTTTCGCAACTCGCTGTACAAAACATCCTTTCTGGGAGAACGCTTTGTCGGTTTGGGCAATTACACTAATCTGCTCGACGATGATTTGTTCCGATTGGTTTTGGGCAACACGCTCTCCTGGACGGTGGCCAATGTCACTTTGAATATTATCCTGGGTCTGGGCGTGGCTCTGCTCCTTAGTCGCTCGACGCTATTCAGCGAATTTGCGCGTGCGACTTTAATCTTGGCGTGGGCAACGCCGTTCGTCGTCGCCGGCATCGCATGGAAATGGATTTTCAACTCGGAGTACGGGCAACTAAACTCGTTATTGTTATCCTTACGGCTCATCGGCGAACCGGTCCAATGGCTCACAAACGCGCAATCGGCTTTTACGGGCGCGCTCATCGCACGCTTTTGGTCGGCGTTTCCATTTACGGCTTTTGCTTTCTTGTCCGGGCTTCAGTCTATTCCCCTGGAGTTTTACGAAGCGGCGTTGGTGGATGGCGCGACTCCGTGGCAACGTTTTCGCTTGATCACCTTGCCGCTCTTGCGCCCGGTGATGACGGCGGTTTTGTTGATCAGCGTCATCTGGTCGTTCAACAGTTTTGCGTTCATTTATGTGATGACGGGCGGTGGGCCAGCGAACAAGACTCAAATCATGGTCACCGAAATATTCCGGCGTGGGTTTGGCTATTTTAATTTCGGCGATGCCAGCACCCTCGCGGTGGTTGCATTCATTTTTCTGATGATCGTCAGTTTACTGCAATGGAAGCTCTTCTATCAGGAGGAAATATAATATGCCGCGTTTCAGCCGCCTGCTCACGCAAGGACTATGGTCGCTGGGCATCTTGGGCATTGTCTTGTTCACGTTATTTCCATTCTGGGTTGTGCTTAGTACATCATTGAAAACACCGGGTGAGGTTTTCCGATCGCCGGCAACGTTGATTCCCGAAACGGTCGTCTGGGAAAATTACATTGAGATTTTCATCCAAATTCCGTTAGTGCGGCATCTGCTCAACACCATTATCATTGCCGGCGCCGCAACCATCATTAATATCGCCATTGCCGCGCCGGCGGCATATGCGATGGCGCGGATCAATTTCAAAGGCAAGAGTATGTTCAGTTTGGGCACATTGGTCACGCAAATGTTTTCCCCGGTGATCATCTTGATTCCTGTCTTCAAGGTCATCAAGGAACTGCAATTGCTCGACACGTACTTTGCCTTGATTTTGGCGAATACCGCGATGACAATTCCATTCTCGGTCTGGATGCTCGTCGGCTTTTTCCGCAGTATTCCTTTGGAACTGGAGGAAGCCGCGATGATTGACGGGTTGTCGCGTTTGGGGGCAATGCTCAAAATCGCATTGCCACTCACAATGCCCGGGTTGGTGACCACCGCGATTTATTCGTTCGTAACGGCGTGGAACGAATTTATCTTCGCACTGGTGTTGGCGCCTAATCGTTATATGCAACCGGTCACGATTGCGTTGTACTCCTGGGAGAAGAACAATGTCGTCGAATGGCAATACTTGATGGCAACAGCGGCGGTCGCCACCGTACCGACCGTGTTGTTATTCATGCTGGTTAGAAAGCGCCTGACCGCCGGCTTGATGGCAGGAGCGATCAAATGACGAGTGCGGTGCAACGGATCGGCTTGGTAGATTTGGACACGTCGCATCCAGGCAGTTGGATGCCGTTGTTACGCGAGTTGGGCTATGCAGTGGTTGCCGTGTACGACGGTGGCACCGTATGGCAAGGCGATTATGCCCAGCGCTTTGCGCAAGAAAATAACATTCCTCAGGTCTTCGATGATCTTGCCAAGATGGCAAACGCGGTTGACTTCGCGCTGATTCATTCGTGCAATTGGGATTTACACACGCAACGCGCAGAGCCCTTTCTGCGCGCCGGCAAAGGAGTCCTGCTCGATAAACCGCTGGTCGGAAATTTACGCGACGCGCAAACACTGCTCGATTGGTCAGCCCAAGGCGCGCGCGTGTTCGGCGGTTCGTCGCTTCGCTGGACAAAAGAGGTGGCGGAATTTTTGGCGCACCCGGTTGAGGCACGCGGCATAATTCACACCGCGCTCGTTGGATGCGCTGTGGATGATTTCAACTATGGTATCCACGCGTACGCGTTATTGTGCAGTATTATGGGCGCGGGGGCAGAGTGCGTGCGTTACCTGGGAATGGCTACACAGAAATTGATTCAGGTTACTTGGAACGGCGGCAGAATTGGGCTCCTTTCAATCGGTGCACAACCGGGTTACTTGCCGTTTTACGCCACCCTTGTCACCGAGCGCGGGGTGCGCTATTTGGAACCGGATATACCGCAAGCGTATCGCCGGTTGCTGGAAACGACTTTGCCCTATTTGAGCTACACTTACACACAACCACCCATGCCGATGCAAGAATTAATCGAGCCGGAATTGCTCGCGCTGGCGGCGAAAAAATCCTGGATGCAACATGGCGCGCAGATTTTTCTGAGCGACCTGAGTCTGACGGACGAGGGCTACGACGGCGCAGCTTTTGCACGAGACTATCGGCGAATGAAATTGGCAGGTACTGTGAACTTCCGCGTGTATTGAGCGATAACGCGACTACATCTAGCAAAAACCCATCCACGGGGTGAATTAGTAAATCCACTGTAACTGCTCAGGCATAACCAAACTTACACGAGTCTTGTTGCGAACCGGCACGACATCGTGGTCATTGTCCGTAAATAGGGTAGAAACCGACACTGTAGCACGGCTACCAGAATATTCACGGGGCAGTTCTTGCCGAGTGCAAAAGATTTTGGGTGGCGATCCGTGGCCGCATCGCCGCTTCACGAAACAGATCCAGCGCCAGGCGCGCCACAATATGCGCGTAAGTTCGGACCCGATACACCGTCTTTTGCATTTTGCGATAGCGGCGGTTGCCGCGTTCCACCGCATTCGAAGCCGCGCCCAGCAAGTGATCGTCCAAAAAGGTCAGCGCTTTTTCAACGTTGACCGAGAACACCCCTTTCAAGAGTTGACTCACCTGCGTGAATCGTCGCACCGGTTGCCGTAAGCGCGCCAGTTTGGACCGCGCGGTGTCCGACCGACACCGCCGGTCAAAGAGCCGATAGATTTTGTCTGTGATGTCGCGCAACGCACGAAGATGCGGCAAACCGCGCGTAATCTGCTGGAGGGTGACACGCTCACCTTCCGTAAGGTGATGTTGCACAAAGAGACCCTGGCACTTGCGTTCCCGCCAGGGCAAGTGTAGCGATGCTCAAACAGGTCGGCAATTTTCTGTTGGAGCCGTTGCCCTTTCTGAACCAGTTTGCGTTTGTTCGCCCTGGGACACCCGCGCCCCAATTTGGGTTGTTGGGCGGCGAGTTGTTTCCGTACCTGCGCGACTGCCCGCAAAGTCGCTTGATGCGGGTCTTTCACGCGAAGCGTATGGAACACGCACAGTTGAGGCGGGAGCGCGCCCCACGCCGTTGGTGTAACCATACCGCACCAAGTCAAACGTGTTGCCGCTGATGGCGGAATGCCACGTCTCGCGCACCAGCCAGTCCGTGCCGTCTTCGTAGAACCGATTCCAACTACATTCGCTATTTCTGTAAAGGCAACGACCAAATTTTGGGACAATCATCAAAGTCGACTGATTGCCCTTTAAAAGTGAGCGTGTACAAAGGTTCCTCCGGAAAATCATTCATCCGGAGTTCGCACTTTTCGTGGTTGACATATGCGTAAAACTCCACCCGACCCGAATTCGCAAATTGCCAGTTTATCTGCTCTGCGAAAAGGAATTCTAGCTCACTCATTTAGTCCGCAACCTCCAACATTTAATACCGAATTGCTGATTGACAGATGGATTTGGTGTTGTGCCTCCTTGGATAATTCGTTCCCATAGTATTTCACCCGTGTATCCCTGCGCAGAGTATTTTTGAACATAATACTCAAAATCCCGCAAGGGGAACTCTTCCTCAAGCCTTGTAGCAACATCTCTATCTGCCATTAAAGCTCTCGCCTGTGCTTTCAGCATATTTCTTTGTTGATGAACCGTTCTTGCAAATTCCCGAGTGCGAGGGCCGTCCGTCTTGATACCTTTGACACGATCATTGTACCATTGTCTTACCTCGGAATTGGATAATAATTGGGCATTAGTCGCTTTGGACTGAGCCGCCTTGAGAATCTTCTGCTTGGCAACTTCCACTTGAAGTTGTTCCGGCGACCCTAAACTCAGCCCACTGGGTAAACTCGCTAGAGCGACCCAGGGGATTACCTGGTTCCCGAAAAACATAACATCGTAGTGTTCTTGCAAGTCTGCGAGAACCAGGGCTTCTTGGAGAGTCAGGTTATTCCGAGACTGGAGAAAGTCAATTTGGCGTTTCGTGAATTCGAAATCCCATTCGCGTCTGACATAATTCGTGCCATGCATCCACTGCAACATGAATTCGACAATAGTCGACTTGGCACTGCCACTATCCCCCACCCATGCCCAATTCACCGCATCCTGTCCCGATCCATACCGATACTCGCCTTTCTCATCCGGACTGAGCCACATGCCCGTATCCTGGCTGTACCACCGCCCGTGCACGTAATACAATCCCAGGCCGGCGTGCCACTGATACCCCCACGCCCCGTTCCACCGATAATAATCCCATGCCCCCAGCCCCGGTGGTCCCGACGCGCTCGGATTCCCCCACGGGTCATACGTGCCCCAACTCCCGCCTCCGCTCCCATCCACCGCGTTCACATACGTCGCCGTGTCCCCGTGCCAGTTGTAGACCGGGTAGAAACTGCCATACGTCCACGCCACCGTCAAATCGCTCGGCGCGCTGACGACCACTTCGATGCGGCTCGGCTTGCCGTTGGTGTAGCCATACCGCACCAGGTCAAACGTGTTGCCGCTGATGGCGGAGTGCCAGGTTTCGCGGAGGAGCCAACGGCTGTCGCTGGCGTAGAAATAATCACTGTCGCCGAGCGCGGTGGCGCGGCGAAAGAGGTTGCATGAAAAAAGGTATCCCGATTGTACCCTGCAATCGGGATACCTTTTTACTGATTGCCTGGTTCGCATGAATGTCCTACTTCAGGATTTTGTCAAAGTACGTGTCTATCCTGTACAGACGTTTAGCAATTTCGGGATACGCCATTTCAACAACGCGGACTACGTACAACCCCAAGTCGAATTTCTTCCATTCCGACAACGATAAAGGTCTTTCGCCAAGTAGGAACTGCCGACCCAAACTGACTACTCGTAGAACAACTTCCTCAGGAGGTTGGAAATCCTCCCCAGTACCATAATAGGCATTATCTTTCTTGACTACCTCCTCCAGCATCCAAATCGTGACGTCAATGAATTGCAACATCTCGCTCCGTGTTTCCATTTTTTTACCTCACTGTGACCGGGAATAAGGCAGACTTGTCGGGGATAAAGTACTGAATTGCGCCCCCCTTAAAACCATCGAAATCAGCCGCCGTAGATTGCAAAGCGTCAACTGGCTTGACGACCATATAGGTGCCAGCGTACCTGTATTTTGTTGGGTCCATCCCGATCTTTCCGATAGGAGTACCTTCCAGTGTGTAATAACTTCCCTGGATTGGTGTTGTGCCATCAGAAACGCGCTGATACTGCATGAGTCGCATTCCTGGTTGCAATAGACGTTGGTTCACGGGCTTGGTGAAGTCAATTCCTCGTATATGCTTTGATGCTTCTTCTGTCGAATAACCCGCTTTCTGATAGAACCTCAATGCCAAGGACCTTGCAGTTAAAATGCTTCCACTTGGTGAAACCTGCCCACTGCCTCTTGCACCTTTTGGAGATTGCGAGCCTGCCTCGAGTATCCGTTGCTTAATAACCGCAGTCTGTATTGCTGATGGTGAATCTGCCCAAATGTTGTTAATGCTCTCTCCGACCACCATAGGCATTGAGATAACTGCAAGCGTTTCTGCATCAAAAATTGGCGACTCGTAGTGTAACAGTAGACTTTCAAGAAGATCTTCTTCATTCTTTGTCAGACTCGCACGAGATAACAAGAAATCAATTTGCCGCTTGAGAAACTCGTGATAAGGAAGTGCATCACGATAGTTTCTGTCGTGGATCCATTGCAGAATAAATTCTGTGGTGTTTCCTGCGCTTGCTCCATTTCCCACCCACGCCCAATTCACCGCATCCTGTCCCGACCCATACCGATACTCGCCGGCTTCATCGGGACTCAGCCACATGCCCGTATCCTGGTTGTACCACCGCCCGTGCACGTAATACAATCCCAGGTCGGCGTGCCA
>CAIKBD010000276.1 GCA_903825565.1 uncultured Anaerolineales bacterium
AATGTGCCACGTCATGTCCGGGCGTGTTCGCGGCGGGCGATGTGACGGACGTGTTCATCGAGCAAGTGTTGGTGGCGATTGGCGAAGGCGCCAAAGCCGCGCTCAGCGCATACGAGTATCTGTTGAATCAGTAGAACGCAGGCAGTCAACAGTCAACAGTAAATTCCTGGCTGGCGACTGTTGACTGTTGACTAACGACTAATCAGAGGAGAACGAATGACCGCACAAATTATTGACGGAAAAGCCGTCGCCGCCGCCGTGCGAAACGATGTCAAAGAAGAAGTGACCAAACTGCGGGCGCAGGGTTTCGTGCCCGGCTTGGCGACCGTGCTCGTCGGCGCGCGCCCGGACAGCGTGAGTTACGTCACCTCGAAACGGCAGGCGTGCGCGGAACTCGGCATCGAATCGTATCACAACGAGTTGCCGGAAAATATTTCGCAGGACGAGTTGCTTGCGCTGATCAACAAACTCAGTGCAGATTCCAAGGTGCATGGCATCCTCGTGCAACTGCCGTTGCCCAAGCACATCAACGAAGAACTCATTCTGGGCGCGGTGGACATTAACAAGGATGTGGATGGCTTTCACCCGATCAATGTCGGCAAGCTGGGGATGAAGGGGCGCGAGCCGTTGTTTGCGCCATGCACACCTGCCGGCGTGATTGAACTGCTCGACCGCATCGGCGCGAAAATCAGCGGGAGCCGTGCGGTTGTGCTGGGGCGTTCGAACATCGTCGGCTTGCCCGCGTCGTTGCTCTTGCTGGGGCGCGATGCGACCGTGACGATTTGCCACAGCCGCACGAAAGACATTGCGGCGGTGTGTCGTGAGGCGGATATTATCGTCGCGGCAATCGGCAAGCCGAAATTCGTGACGGCGGAGATGGTCAAGCCCGGCGCGTACGTGATTGACGTGGGCGTGAACGGCATCCCGGTGTTGAACCCGGATGGCACGCCGGCGATCAGCGAAAAGACGGGCAAGCCGAAGCAGAAACTTGTCGGCGACGTGGATTTCGACGCGGTGAAAGAAGTTGCCGCGGCGATTACGCCGGTGCCCGGCGGCGTCGGCCCGATGACGATTGCGATGTTGATGAAGAATACCTTGCGCGGCGCGAAGCACGCGTTTGGGTTGCTGTAAAAATTGTGAGCGAGGGCGGAGTTGAACTCCGCCCTTTTCTATGTTAAGATAAATTCAGGAGAACGGAAAATGAAAGCATTTGAATTTCAAACTAGTTTGACTCCCAGCCACACACTGGAATTACCCGCCGAGTTATACGCGCAACTTGCGCCGGGTTCGGCAGTGCGCGTGATTGTGTTATTGCCCGAAGTAAACGAAGCATCCGAGTGGCAACAATTGACGACGGAACAATTTTTCGAAGGATACGCCGAGAGTGATAGTGTCTATGATAAACTTTAAGCCAGGTGACATCGTGCTCCTTGATGTTCCGTTTACGGGTGGCGCGCAAACAAAAAGGCGACCGGCGCTTGTGGCGCTTGATACAGGTGACGCCGACATTGTGGTCGTGCGGATCACGAGTCAAGCGCGTCAAGATGAATTCGATGTGGATTTGATAGATTGGCGTGGAGCCGGTCTTATTGCGCCCTCGATTGTGCGTGTCCACAAGATCGCCACGCTCGAAAAAAATCTCGTGGCGCGAACGCTGGGCCACATTACCAGACCTGATCGCGATGTGGTTGCGATACGGCTCGTGTAACTTTTTGCGGATTGGAAAAACTAGGCGCGGGCTTGTTTTTCGTTTTTGACTCTCCCAGGATTTGGCATTATACTCTGTGCTGATAGTTTGACATTGCTCCGGGTTATTTCTGAATCATTGTTTCCAGAGGCAACGGATGCTTCACCATTGCCCGTGCAATCGAATCACTAAAAACTTTTCGCACCCACTACTTGGCGCGCGTGATTTGCGCGGCGGGCGGTGGGTGTTTGCTTGCAAGTAAACCTATGATTAGTACTTCGCGGAGAAGTTAAAAATGGATGTGTCTATTTTTGAAATTGATGATAACTCAAAATATCTTCAAGAGGTCATTCAGCTGGGTGACGCGAACAAAGATACTTTGGGTTTTTTTCCACACGAGGCATTCAAGGAGGCAGCGAGACAACGCAAGATTCTTGTGGCGATCACGCCCCAAGGAACTTGCGTTGGCTATGTCCTCTATCGCGTGGTCAAAACAAAAATGATGGCCGCAATTACGCACCTTTGTGTAGATGTACAACATAGAGGAAATGGAATCGCACAAAAATTGATTGAGCACCTGAAACAAGACACTCGTGACTTGCGGGGTATCAGTTTGTTTTGTAAACGTGATTACCAATCCAATGATTTTTGGCCCAATGTTGGATTCCGCTATATTGGTGAGAAATCTGGGAGGGGAAAGGATCAAGCCCCACTAACACATTATTGGTACGAGCACCAGGCTCCTCCACTCCTTGGATTTATCGAAGATAACGCTGAGACAAAAGCCGTACAAGCCATTATAGATGCCAATATTTTTATTTATTTATTTGACGATTCCAATCATCCGCTTTTATCTGATTGGTTATTGGATGATCTGGTGCTCCAGATCACCGCTGAACTTTACAACGAAATACATCGCGAAAGACGTCCCGAACGACGCCGCGCGATGCTAAAGTATGCAAAAACTTTTCTTGAAGCGCAAACTGATTCTCATAAGAACGCGCAAATCAGTGAGTTGATCCGTCCCTGTTTTCCGATCGTTTTAAGCGAACAAGACAAAAGTGATCTGAAGCAAATTTCTCATGCGATTGTCGCTGAGGCAGATTTCTTTGTTACAAATGACCAACAGCTTGTTAGTAGAGTCGGTCAAATTGTGTTCAACAATTTTGGACTCTCGTTGGTTACGCCGGATGATTTAATTATTTACATTGATGAATTACTCAACAAATCATCATATCAGTCTCACCGTCTAGCCGGGTCGCCGCTTCAAATAAAACGAGTTTCGAGTGGTGAAGGTGATCCATTATCAGAAATTTTTCACCGTCACAGCGGGGAAAAGAAATCTCAGTTTAAGAAAAAACTGGGGTGGTATCTTGCTCGCCCGCAGGAATATCAAACATTTCAGGTTCTCACTGAAGGGCAAAAGCCCATCGCTGTACTATCATTGAGATATTCTGATCCATCTCTTGATATTCCCTTTATTCGCGTGATTCAAAGTTCGTTATCGCCTGCAATGGAATCGCAACTTCTATTTTGGGCGGTTTTTACCGCTATCCAGCAACAAAAATATTGTGTCCAAGTAACCGATAAACATTTTACTTCTGAGATGGAAATTGCCTTAAAGGAAAATTCCTTTGCCAGAAATTCTTCTGGAATATGGGTCAAGTTCAATATTGTCGGCGCGCGCAATACACAAGAGATTGTCAAAACGCTTCAGGAATACGCCAAGGGTGTACCGCAATATGCTGACCGTCTAATTGCAATTCAGGATGAATTGCTTGACGCAATGGCTCAACAGAATATTTCTCAACTGATTTCCGTTGAGAAATCTCTATGGCCGCTCAAGATAACTGACGCTAAGATTCCGACTTATATTGTACCAATTAAACCTACCTGGGCGATAGATCTTTTTGATTCAGCTCTTGGCAGTCAAACTTTATTTGGTTCTGATCCTGCATTGATTCTACGTATGGACAATGCATACTACCGGTCATCTCGCCCCAAGTTTCCTACCGCTCCATCTCGGATTCTTTGGTACATTAGCCAAGGAAAGATGGGGAGAAACTATGGCGTTATGGCTGTACGTGCTTGCTCCTATGTAGATGAAACTCGGGTAGGAACACCCAAAATTCTTTTTAAACTCTTTGGGGAACTGGGTGTGTACCGATGGCAAAACGTATTGAACGCCGCTAATGACAACATCGAAAAAGAAATTTTGGCATTTCGATTTAGCAGAACCGAATTACTTGACACACCGGTACCTCTTCGTGTTATAATGGAAATAACTCACCAACACAGTCCTCCATTCTCGCCGAGAAAAATTACCAATGAAGTGTTTGTGGAAATTTACGAGACCGGAAATCGAAAAAGGAGCCCATAAGATGTCCGCGAAAGTACTATTATTGTCGGTTCACCCAGTACACGCCGAAAAGTTGCTCAATGGCACCAAACGCGTAGAGCTACGTCGCATAAAGCCCAACATCAATGCGGGCGATATTGTCGTCCTCTATTTCTCTTCACCTGTTCAAGAAATTCGCGGGACACTCAAAGTGGAAAAGGTCATTGGCAAGCGACTGACCTCTTTGTGGTCAAATGTTCGTAACGACGCAGGAATCTCAAAAAGAGAATTTGATGATTATTATTCTGGGACAGATCGCGGCTATGGTATTTATCTTAATTCGCCACGACATATTCGAAAACCCATTAGCTTAAGTGAACTAAGGACAAAATGGGCAAGGTTTCATCCTCCCCAAAGTTATAGATATCTAAGTGCCGCAGAATTGAACATGGTGAAAGCAGTAGGACGTAATTTGTGAAGAGGTAATCGTCAGATTCAAGCCCAATCGCACGATAAACGAGACTTTGCAGATTTGCGAAACTCTGGAAGGTTTTTATTTTGGCGCACGCTTTCATCCGCACCATACTGCGTCGTGCAATTCGTAACGCGTCGGAAATTTCGCGCGCCGCGCGAATTGGTGCTCAAAATTTTTGTGAGAGAAATCTTTCAGCGTTCATCGCCTAACCTGCGTTTACGATTCTGCATCTCAAATCCCAAGTGACAGCGTAAATAACCAAAAATGGCGGGCTGGAATTATTCCAGCCCGCCATGTGTTTACTGCCTACTGTCCACTGATCACTGTCTACTGATCACTGAACTATTTACCGTACGCGTCCAACTGTTTGTTCACGCGTTGCACGCCTTCTTTCGCGGCGGCTTCGGGATCGGGTGCCGTGAAATCAGGCGAAGTCTTGCCAGTATACACAGCGGTCAGCATATTCGAAATAATACCACGAACACCTTGCCATGCTGGAGAAATCGGTTCGCGCATGCCCATCGGGATAAAGCCGAGACCTTTCTTGAACTGCGGAAGTACTGTTGCAATTCGTGCGTTGGTCCCTTTGACTTTATCAACATCCATTCCCGCGATTGTGTCACGTGCAGATTTTGTCGCTGGGAAATACGAGAGACGCAAACCAAATTCAACAAGGTTTTGTGGTTGGAACATAAACTTGATGAACAGCCAGGCCCCGCGTTGTTTTTCCGGCGTTGTTTTGAACATTCCCATGCTGGGACCAAAGAAATTCACGACTTGTTTCCCTTTAGGCCCAGCCGGAAATGGCGCAATGCTCCATTGAAACGGTTGTTTGAGTGCGCCGACGATATCTTGGAAGAAAGGCAGTCCAGCGGTCGAACCGAACGTGAACGCAAGTTTGCCGTTGCCAAAATCGGTTTGATCGCCGCGTGAAGTCGTCGAAGGATTCTTGGCATAGCCCTTGTCTACCAGGTTCTTGAGCCACTTGAGCGAATCCACGCCGGCGGCATCGTCGAACACGGCTTTCTTTTCGTCGGCGCTGGCGTACGTTCCGCCACGGCTGACAACCCACCCAGCAAAGTTGGATGTTTCAACGCTCGGTGAGTTGTACGCCAGACAGTAATTGTCGCCCTTGGTGATTGCCGCGCAAACTTTGTCGAAATCGTCCCAGGTTGCCGGCGGTTCGTTGAATCCCGCGGCTTTGAGCATGTCAATGTTGTAATACATCACGGCTGTTGAACGCCCCGGCGAGATGCCGAGTGTTTTACCCCCAATTTGGTCGAAGAAGAGTTCCTGACCATTGGGCATTTTCATGGACATTTCGGCGAGTTGATCTGCGCTTAATCCATCTTTCGGATCTTTGATATAGTCGTCTAACGGAGCGATAACGCCGGCTGTGTTCCAGTCAAACACGTCGCCCGGATTGCCGGTGGCGATTTCTGGAACTGCGCCTGCCGTGATCGCCGCATTTACTTTCTTGCCGATGTCTGCGGTCGATCCCTGCAATGTCACAGTGACATAGTATTGTGGATTCTTGGCATTGAACTCATCTGCAAATCTTTGCATCATCTCGACCTGTTCGGGCGCAGTGAAATGATGCCACACGTTGATCTTGATCGCGCCCGGCGCGGCGGTTACGGCTGGCGGTCGCAGAGTCGCGGTCGGCGCCGGTGGTTTGGTTGCCGCAGTCGTTGGCGCGGGCGCTTTGGTCGGCTCGACCGCCGGCGCCTTGGTTGGCGGCGCGGCGGTGGGCGCGGGCGTCGGCGCGGGCGCGCACGCCGCCAGCGCGACGAGCGCGAGCAGTAGTAACACGAACATCATTTTGGATTTCATTGTTTGCTTCTCCTCCTCAAGAGAATGGATTGTCAAATTTTGTTTGCGATGGAACGAAAAAATGAGTGTGTGTCACCTCCCTGGCGTAGAGCAAATTCTCAAATTTGTCCTACCCGCGAATGCCGACGTTCGAAATGCCTTCGACGAACCAGCGTTGCAGGAACAAGTACAGAATAATGATCGGAATGATCGTGACGGTTGCGCCGGCGAGCAAGAGTTGCGTTTGCGTGCCGGCTTCGGTGATCAGCGAGCGCAATCCCACTTGGATCGGGCGCATTTCCGGCGAGTTGGTCACGAGCATGGGCCACATCAACGCGTTCCACGATCCCAGGAAGGTGAGGAGCGCGCTGGTGATCAGCACCGGCTTGGAGAGCGGCAGGACGACGCTGATGAGAAAGCGCGAGTGCGTCGCGCCGTCAAGCAACGCGGCGTCGAACAGTTCGTTCGGGATGCCGCGAAAGAATTGGCGAAACAGGAAAATGCTGAACACGGTTGCGATCCAAGGAATGATCAGCGCATAGTACGTGTCAATCCAGTTGTGCGGCTCGGCGTTCGGCAGATTCAGTGCCGTGGCGATCCACGATTCCGGCGTGGGAAACCAGACCATAAACACGTAATTCGGAATCAGCGTCAATTCGCCGGGAATCATCATCGTGGCGAGGAGCAGTTTGAACAGCGTTTCTCTGCCGGGAAAGTTCATCCGCGCGAACGCGTATCCGGCGAGCGTGCCGGTCGTGAGCACGCCGAGCACCGTGCCCAAGCCCATCACCATCGTGTTGAAAAAATAGCGCACGATCATGCAACCCTTTTCGCGCGTCAAAATGTCGAGTGGCGCGGCGGGATCAAAGACGCAGGGTTTCGCGCCGTTCATCGCCACAATCGCGTCGTAGTAATTCGACCACATCGGTTGTTCCGGCAAAAATGTGCCGAGCGTCGTCTCGTGAAACGTTTGCAACGATCCCAGGATCATCCACGCGAACGGGAAAACCATAAACAGCGCGCCGCTGATCAGGATGGCGTGAATGCCCAGGTTGGTGAGTTGGCTTTTCAGTTTGTCGCGGTTCATTGCGCGTTCTCCTGTCCGCCGCGCTCAAAGAATCGGAACTGGACGAGGGTGAGCGCGAAAATGATCAGCGCGAGCAGGATGGCGATGGCGGTCGCATACCCGGCGCGTTGCTGGCTGTACAGTTGGTCGAACATGAAAATGCTGACCGTGCGCGTGGTGCCGAGCGGGCCGCCGAGCGGTTGCGACGCGGCGATGTTCATCGTGTAAATGTGGTTGAACGCTTGGAACGAGCCGATGATCGAAATGATCGAGATGAAAAAAATCGTCGGCATGAGCAGGGGGATGGTGATGTGGCGGAACAATTGCCAGCCGTTTGCGCCGTCAATCTTGCCGGCTTCGTACAATTCCGCGTTGATGTTCGTCAGCCCGGCGAGAAAGATGATCACGTCGAACCCGAGCGCTTGCCACACGGCAAAGATCATCACCGAGACGAAGGCGAGACTGGGCCCGGAGAGCCAGCCCGGCAAATCCATACCGAAACCTTGCCCGATCAATTTGAACACGCCGTCCGATTCGAGCAACCATTTTTGCTCGGGTAAGCCCAGCAAGCCGAGCAACCGGTTGGCGATGCCGCCAGTGGGGTTGAACACCCACGCCCACACGATGGCGGAGGCGACGGCGGAGATGACGTGCGGCATAAAATAGATCACGCGATAAACGCCGCGCCCGCGAATTTTTTGGAACAGCAAGTAGGCGATGAACAAGCCCAGCGCGATGTTGATCGGCACCGTGCCGACGACGTACCACACGGTGTTGAGCAGGGCGCCCCAAAACTCCGGCGCTTGTAGCGCGTTGAGATAATTGTCCGCGCCGATAAAACGAAACGCGCGGATGCGTCCGCCCTGGGTGCTGATCCAGAACGCGTAGAACGCGGGGAGAATGTGAAACACGACGAGGATGAGAATGGCTGGTAACAGATAGAGATAAGCGATCCAATCGTACTTGACGCGTTCGCGGATGGGTGGAGCCGACTGGGCATGGGGCACGAGAGTGGCGGGTTCAGACACGTGTGCGATTCTCCTCGAGCGAACTAGGTAGGGGCGAGGTCACCTCGCCCCTACGGTGTGCAGATTACTTGGGCGCGTTCTCTTTCAAAATTTGATTGGCTTTGATCACGCCGTCGTCGAGCAATTTCTTGACATCGGCATTGGCGTCCGCCATCACTTTTTCCATCGCGGGCACGACAATGTCCGTGCGCACCGGATCATAGCCGGCGACGGGTGATTCGATCATCGAGTACTGCACCCAGTCGAAAATCTTGGCGTATGAATCGGCGGCGGAACCCCAGGCGGGATTCGCCTTGTACGCGGCGATGGTATCGGCTTTGGCGCTCTGGCGCACGGGGAGGTAGCCGGTTGCCACCGCCCATTTGGTCGTCTGCGCTTTTTCGCCGAGGAATTTGATCACGAGCCACGCGGCAAGTTCTTTTTCCGGCGTGGTCTTGTACACGGACACGCTCGCGCCGTAGAGGTTCATCGCGGGCTTGTCGGTTTGCGGCAACAGGGCAATATCCCATTTGAATTTGCCGCCCTTGGCGACCGAGTCTTGATAGAACGACATGCCGGACGACGACGCAAACACAAAGAGGACTTCGCCGTTGCCAAAGCGCGTTTGCTCGCCGTTGCGTTCGGCAACTGGAATATCCACCGCGCATTTACTCTTGAACAAGCGTTGGATCATCGCCAGCGTGTCTTGCCCGGCTTGGCTGTTGAACGTGTACGCTTGCCCGTCTGCCGCCAAAACGCGGCCCCCGCGCGCGAACACTTGCGAGGCAAAGTTCGACGCATCGTGGCGGAATGCCCAGCCGTACTTCTTGGTGGCGGGATCCGCCGCCTTGCACACGATCTCTTCCCAGGTCTTCCAGTCTTTCAGCGGCGCGGTGTAGCCGAGTTTCGCCAGCCAGTCCACGTTATAGTACATCACTTCGGCGGAGCGTTGCGTCGGGAAACCCAGGATTTCGTTTTTGAATTGCGGGTTCTTGTCGGTGTCAATGAACGCTTGGACGTAATCTTTTTGGTCGTCCGCGCTCAATCCGTACTTTTTGCTTTGCAAGAACGGCGTCAAGTCCACGATGGCGTTCTGCGCGCGATAGAACGCGGCTTGGTTTTGGTACGCGACGGACATTTCGGGCGGTTGCCCGGCTTGAATTGCCGCGCTGACTTTGGTGTAGACATCGGGGTACGCCGCGCCGGCGATTTCGGCTTTGGCGGTGATGCCGTACGGGTTCGACTTGTTAAATTCGTCGAGCATCGTCTGCAGTAAATCTTGTTGCGCTTGCGGGCGTTGATGCCAGTACGTGACCGTCACTTTTTTGCCGGTCAGATCAATCGCGTCCACTTCATCCGCCGTTTTCGGCGGGTTGCTGACGGTGACCGGTTTCGGCGCGGCAGTTGGCGCAACGGTGGGTTTCGGCGCATCTGTCGGCTTGGGTGCGGCGGTTGGTTGCGCGGGTGCAGTGGTCGGCGCCGGCGCTTTGGTGGGTGGCGCGGCGGTGGGCGCGGGCGTGGGCGCGGGCGCGCAACCCACGGCGATCACGATCAACGCCGCGAGCACGAGCAAAGAAACAATCCAGTTGGACGTACGCATTGTCTTTCTCCTCCTAAAAATTGGAAATTGGACGTTGGAAATTGGGTGTTGGAAGGCGTCTCGAACTGGGCAATCTCCAACCTCCACGCTCTAACTTTTAACCTTTGGCTTTTCCTGTTACCCTTTGATGCCGGTTGTGATCACCCCCTCTGTGAAATATTTTTGGGTAAAGAAATAGAATACGACGATAGGAATGACGACCATCGTGGCGAACGCCATCATCAATTGCACTTTGGTGCCGCCCTCGCCTTGCAAGAACTGTTGCAACCCAACGGCGAGCACGCGCATATTGCTGTCGCGCGTGACGAGGAGGGGCCATTTGAAATTGTCCCACGCCCAAATAAAATTCAACAGCGCGGTGGTGACGATGGCGGGTTTGCTGAGCGGCACGACGATGGTGAATAAAAAGCGCAAATGCCCCGCTCCATCAATGCACGCCGCGTCAAATAGGTCTCTAGGAATTTGCAGAAAAAACTGGCGCATTAAGAAAATGCCAAACACGCTGACGAGGAAGGGCACGGTCAACGCCAGATAGGTATTGTACCACTGCAGGTTGAACATCATCACGACTTTGGGCACGAGCGTCAAATCGTTCGGCACCATAATCGTCGCTAGGATCAGAAGAAAGACTAGGTTCCGCCCGGGTAGGTTCATGTGCGTCAGCGCGTAGGCGGCAAGGATGGAAGTGAGCACCGTGCCCACGACGGTGATCACGCTGACGATCACGCTGTTGGCAAAATAGCGCACGAACAATGGAATGTTCCACGCTTTATCCATCCCGGCGGTCGTGATCGCTTCGGTAAAATTATTCCATTGCAACGGCTCATCGCCGAGCGGGGGCCAGGGCCAAAAGTTGTTTGTCGTCGCGCTGCCGTAGGTCTTGACCGAAGTCATCAGCATATAAACGAACGGCAACACCGACGCCGTCGCGCCGAGGATCAGCACGGCGTAGATGAGCGCGCGTTTCCAATTGATTTTTGCCATGAGGACTCCTTTAATCGTACACGACGCGCCGGCCGGCGAAGCGATTCTGGAAAACGGTCAGAATCAGGATGATGAAAAAGAGGATGAACGACAGCGCCGCGCTGTAGCCGTACCGATTCAATTGGAAGAGTTGTTTGAAAATGTAAATGCTCGCCGTCGTGGTCGCGTCACCGGGACCACCCTGCGTCATCACCCAAATATGGTTGAACGCTTTGAACGTGCCGATCACGGTGAGCATCAGGAGGAAAAAAGTGGTCGGCGAAAGTAGCGGAAACGTAATGTGGCGGAAAAGCGTCCACCCGCTGGCGCCATCCACCTTGGCGGCGTCGTACAGTTCGGCGGGAATGTTGCCCAAGCCGGCGAGAAAAATCGTAATGTCATAGCCGACAAAAACCCAGGTCGTGTAAATGATCAGTGCGAGCATGGCAATGCTGGGTCCCTCCAGCCCGCTCGGCAAATCTACGCCCGCCGGTTTGAGGAGCACCTGAAAAATGCCGGTCGTATCGCTGAGCCAACGAATTTCGGGAACGCCAAAGCGGGTGAGGATGGAATTGATCAGCCCTTTATCGGGATTGTAGAGGAACGCCCAAATGGCGGCGGAGGCAACGGTCGAGGTGATGTACGGCATAAAGAATAGCACGCGAAAGGCTTGTTGCCCCCGCACTTTTTGAAAGAGGAGATACGCGAGGAGCAAACCTAGCCCCAGTTGCACCGGCACCGAGATCAGCGAATACGTCGCAGTAACCAAGAGCGAGTGCCACATTGCCGGATCGGTGAACGCGCGCGTGTAACTGTCAATGCCGATGAAACTGACGCAGGGTGCGATCCAGCGTTGCCAACCTTCGACGCCGAGCGCCGCGCCGGTTTTCCAATCGCACATGCTAATCCCGACGCCGTAAAAGATCGGCAAAATTTCAAACACGATCAAAATGATCAGCGCAGGGGCAAGCAACAAATAACCCAGCGATATTTCTTGCAAACGACGCAACCGGAGCGCAGGAGCGTGTCTCGGTTTTGGTGTGGCGATTAACCCAGGAGTCTGAACAGTCATACGGTCTCCTTGTCACTGAGGAAAATTTTGAAGGAGGAGCGCAAGTTCAACCACCAATTGGTATTATACTCGAAACGCGAGGGTTTGACAATTCACGGTTGACAATGCAGATCATTACTGCTAAAATCTGCGCGCAAAAATCTGCATCTCTGGGTGAGATACTTTGCGATCCAAAATAAATCGGAGGCAGACTTGAAGACTACGGTCGTTGGGAATTATCCCAAGATACCTAATTTGCCGCGCCCGGCAAAATTCCGCAAAGCGATTGCTGATTTCGACGCCGGCAAAATTACGCGCGCCGAACTTGAACGCATAACGGATCAAGTGACCGTCGAGGTCCTTGACGAACAAGCGGACGCTGGCATTGATCTAGTCACCGACGGCAAAATTCGCTGGGAAGATGAGCAGACCTACTTGGCGCGTGGCTTGCAAGGTTTTTCGATCAGCGGCTTGTTGCGCTATTTCGATTCCAACACCTACTACCGCCAACCGGTGTGCGAGGGCGCCGTGCGCTGGACGCAACCGATCACTGTACGCGATTTCCAATTCGCGCAAGAAAATTCCGCCAAGCCGATCAAGGTCGCGCTGACCGGACCCTACACCCTCGCGCGCCTGTCGCTCAACCAGCACTATGCCACGCTCGACGAATTTGTGCTGGCGCTTGCCGATGCGCTCAACGCCGAAGCGCGCGCGCTCGAGCAAGCCGGCGCAACGTTCATCCAATTCGACGAACCGGCGATCCTGCGGCACAAGCAAGACTGGGCGTTGTTTGAACAAGCGATGCGTCGCTTGACCCAGGGTTTAACCGCGAAACTCGCGCTCTACACCTACTTTGGCGACGTGAGCGGCATTTATCCGCAGATTTTGGATTTGCCGTTCGCCGTGCTTGGGCTGGATTTTGTGCAAGGTCCGAAGAATTGGGATGTGATCAAAACCGCACCGTTCACCAAAGAACTTGGGTTTGGCATCGTCAACGCGCGCAACACGAAAATCGAAACGAAAAAAGAATTGCAGCGCGCATTTGCCCGGATTGCGCGATTCGTCGCGCTGGATCGCGTTTACATCAACCCGACGTGTGGCTTGGAATTTTTGCCGCGCGAGCGGGCGCAGGAAAAATTGGCGAACATGGTCGCGGCGGTTGGGGCTGCGGGATCGCGTGACACGAAACGCGGGAACACGAAAACCGCGAAACGCGGGAGCGCGAAACGCGAAAGCGCGAAACGCGGGAGCGCGAAAAAAATCGGCGCGAAAAAGCCGGCGCAAAGCGCGAAAAAATCTAAAGGCGCGAAAGCGAAGAAATAGGAGAAAGAATGTCTGTCTTGCTTACAACGGCAGTCGGTTCGTATCCCAAGCCGGATTATTTGATGCAGGCGCGCAATCGTTTGCGCCGCAAGGAAATTTCGCGCCCGGAGTTGACCGAACTCGAACGCCAAGCCACGCGCGAGTGGATCGAATTTCAAGAACAAATCGGTTTGGATATTCTCGTGGACGGCGAACAGTACCGCGGCGATATGGTCGAGTACTTTGCCGAAGAGTGGAAGGGATACGCAATCAGCGGTCTCGTCCGCGCGTATGGCAATCGTTATTATCACAAACCGATCATCGTCGGCAAAGTTGCGCGTCAGGGACCGACAACCGTTGAATGGTGGCAGTACGCGCAATCGCTCACTCGGAAACCGGTCAAGGGGATGTTGACCGGACCGTATACGCTCGTAGACTGGTCGTTCGACGAATATTATGGTTCACGCCGCAAAGCGTGTCTTGCGCTGGCAAAGGTCGTGCATGCCGAGTGTGTCGATCTCGAACGTGCGGGCGCAGAGTATATTCAGATTGACGAACCCGCCGCCTCGGTCGTGCCGGCTGAAATTGATTTGCTGATCGAAGCGATGGCAATCGTCACCAAAGGGCTGAAAGCCAAAACGATCAGCCATATGTGTTACGGCGATTTTACGACGATCTATCCGCGCATCCTCGATCTGCCGGTGGATCAACTCGATCTCGAAATGGCGAACTCGAATTACGATCTGCTCGATGTATTCAAATCGCATCCGTACACGAAAGAGATCGGTTTGGGCATTGTGGACGTGCACAGCCACAAGCTCGAATCGCTCGCTGAAGCCAAAGCCGGCATCAAGCGTGCGTTGCAGCAAATTCCGGCGGAAAAAATATTTCCCGATCCAGATTGCGGCTTGAAGACGCGCACGGTAGACGAGGCGAAGGCGAAACTTGAACTCGTCGTGCGCGCGACGCGCGAAGTGAAACAGGAATTGGGCTTGGCGTGACGCAAGCCGGGCAATTGAGCGAATAGCAAGTCCAATCAAACATGAGGAGGCAGAATGACAGAACCACTCAAGGTCGGCGCGGGCGCGCCCGATTTTACGACGCCGGGCGTGATCACTAGCCCCGAAGTGCAGCGTATTGACATTCGGCTTAGCGAGTATCGCGGTCGCAAGAATGTCGTCGTGGCGTTTCACCCGTTCGCATTTACCGCGATCTGAGACAAGCAGGTTCCTTCGTACGAAGCGCAACGCGCCGAGTTTGAAGGATTGAACAGCCAGGTTCTGGCTGTCAGTTGCGATCCGATTTTTGCCAAACAAGCGTGGGGCAAGGCGTTGGGCGGCATCTCATTTCCGCTCGTCGCCGATTTTTGGCCCCACGGCGACATTGCGCAAAAGTTTGGCGTGTTCAACGAAAAGTTAGGACGTTCCGACCGCGCGATTTTTGTGATTGACAAACAAGGCATCGTGCGTTG
This sequence comes from uncultured Anaerolineales bacterium, assembly GCA_903825565.1. Classification (GTDB taxonomy): domain Bacteria; phylum Chloroflexota; class Anaerolineae; order UBA4142; family UBA4142; genus CAIKBD01. The sequence continues at coordinate 14,773 of CAIKBD010000276.1, forward strand.
GGCAAAGGTGTACGAACCCGGCACCTTGCCGGATAATTCTGAACTGGTTGCCGAATTGCGAAAACTCAAATAGGCGTGAAGGCGGCGAGCCGTTGCACGGCAACGGCTCGCCGCAAATCGAAAATGAATTCTGTGTGGCTCGTCAACCTCGCCGTCGTGGCTTACGCCGACGCGCTCGCGCTCCAGCATCGCCTGGTTGAAGCGCGCAAACGCGGCGCAGGCAATGACACGCTCCTCCTGCTCGAACATCCCCCGGTGTTTACGTTGGGCCGCAATGCGAACGAAGCGAATGTGATCGCCTCGCGCGAATCTTTGGCGCGCGTCGGCATTGATGTGTTTCGCGTCGAGCGCGGCGGCGATGTGACGTATCACGGACCCGGTCAACTCGTCGGCTATCCGATTCTCGATCTGCAGCGTTTCCGGTTGGACGTGGGCTGGTACGTGCGTGCGCTCGAAGAGGTGTTGTTACGCGCGTTGGCGGATTTTGGCATCGCGGCGCGCTTGATCGAAAAACTGATCGGCGTGTGGGTGGACGCGCCGCTTGAGCCGGCGCGCGGGCAAGCGGCAAAGCTCGCGCAGATTGGCGCGCGCATCGAGCAGGGGATCACCTATCACGGTTTCGCGCTCAACGTGGATCCGAACCTCGCGCATTTCGATCTGATCGTGCCGTGTGGCATCCGCGACAAGGGCGTGACGGCAATGGCCCAGGTCTTACGCCAACCGGTTGCCATGCACCGGGTGCGCGAACGGATTGCGGCGCATTTTGCCGAGGTGTTTGCGGTTGAGCTGATCGAAATTACCTACGCGGACCTGCTCGCGCATTTGGAAACAACACGCGCGCCGGAATAATTTTCCGGCGCGCGTATTGTTTCGATGCAAAGAATTTTTACTTGGGCGTCAGCGTTGTTGCCAGGCGCGCATCGTACAATTTGGCAAGCTCGGTCACGGCGACCGGCGTCGTATTGTCCGGGTAGTACGACAGCACCACTTGAACTGCCGCACCGCGACTGATCATCACCGTGTCCGCGCGCACCGGCATGCCGGCTTGCGCCACAACGGTCGTGAACCCCACCGACTTGTCGCCGAATTTATCCACGTTGGTCAGTAATCGAGCGTTCGCGACACCGTGTGCGCCCAGGAGCGCATTGCCCCAGGTTTTCAACGCGGTTTCGGGCGTTGCCAGTTGCGCGTCAAGCGCGGTTTTTTCGGAAGGCAACAGGGGATAAACAAGGAAGAACACGACCAGTTGATTTTTTTGCGCGTGCTGAAAACCGGTCAGATTGATCACGCGCGCGTAAACGCCCGCGCTTTGAAACGCCGTGGTGAGCGCGTCTTCGGTTAGGGTCGCTTTGCGTAAACTGTCAAGCGGCGCGTCCTGAAACCCGGCGGGCAACTCGCGCGCGGTCAGTTTCACCATGGAGAGATTGGGCAACGGCGTTTGGGTCGCGGCGAGTGGGAGCGGCGTCGGTGGAATGCTGACCGGCGTGTTCGTAGGCGGCACGATGAGCGGTGCGAGTGTGGGTGTGGGGGCAAGCGTGCGTGTGGGCGCGGCGGTCGGCGTTGGGGTGGGCGCACTGCTACCGCCAATACCGCACCCGGCGAGTAGCCCGGCGACGAGAGTGATTCCGATCACGACCAAGTAAGCCATTCTCCGATTCATTGTGTGCATGTCATCCTCCCAAAATGGACGCGTCCGCGCGTCAGTAGCAAGTATATCACGCCCCAGGATGTACGTCAATCAAAAATTATTTCACGCGCCACTCGTGCAGGTTCCAGTAATCGCCGGCGAAGGGACTGGGCGCGATGCCGAGCACGCGTTCGCGCGCCGCGAGATACTTTTTCGGCGCAAGCAGAAACGCCGCCGGCGCATCGGCGATCAACGTGCGTTCGGTCTCGGCGAAGATGGCGGCGCGCGCGTTCGGCTCGCACACCGGCATTTTCAAACCGTCCTTGAAAAAACCATCCATGCGCGGATTGCTGTACGAGCCAAAGTTGAACCCGGTGCCCTTGACGTTTTGATCCGTTTGCCAGTACCAGCGCTGATCGAGATCGGGCGGAATTTTGCGCGCGAGCAAGAGCAGATCGAACCGGTGCTGGAACGCGCGCGTGATCCACCCGGGGCGATCATCCAGAGCGAGATCGATCTGAATGCCGAGCGGCGCGTACATTTCGCGGAGCCGGAACGCGAGCGGTTCGAGCACCGGATCGTCCGCTTCCGCCCACAGGTCGAGCCGCAGCGCTTTGCCGTTTTTCTTCAATGCCCCGTCGCCGGTTTGCCAGCCCGCGTCCGCGAGCAGTTGCTTGGCGCGCGCGACATCAAACGGATACGCCGGCAAATTTTTCGGATATGCCCAAAATTCCGGCAACACGCTGGCGTCGAGCAAACGCGCCTGCCCATCCAAATCATCGAGCAAAGCCGGGCGATTGATCGCGTAGGATAACGCCTGGCGCACGCGCGGATCGTTCAGCGCGGGCGTGTCCACGTTGAACACCAGCGCGATCAATTCGTTCGCGTCGGCGGCGACAATGTGCGCGTCCGTCAATTTTTTGAGCGCTGCCCACTCGCCTGGCGCGCCGGGCACGAGATCGATCTGTTTCGCGGCGAAGGCGGCGCGCGCGGCGGGCGCATCGCCGTACATGCGCACGGTCAGCGCGTCGAGCGGCAGTGCGCCGCGATAATACTCGGCGTTGCGTTCGAGCGTGAATTGTTCGGCGGTGAGCGCACTCAACTTGAACGCGCCGGTGCCGATCATTTGCGCCGGCGTGAGGCGCGGAAAATTCGCGCTGGTCGTCACACTGCGCGGCAAAATTTTCAGCAAGCCGATGCTTGCCAGCGCGGGGCAATACCCCTCGCTGAACGTCACCTGGACGGTTTGTGAATCGAGTGCGATGGCGCGCGTGAACGCGGTGAAATCGGTGATCGGTGTGCCGCGAAAACCTGGGTCGCTAAACGCCTTGAACGTCGCCGCCACATCGTCCGCCGTCAACGGGTCGCCGTTGTGAAACCGCACGCCGACGCGTAAGCGAAACGTGATCGTCGCCGCGTCGTTTGAAACTTGGTACGCCTCGGCGAGTGCGGGTTTGAGCGCGCCGTTCGCCGGATCGATTTGCAGAAGCGAGTCGAACAACGCGCTTTGCACGATGGCGGGCAGTGCGTTCACGTCGTTGCTCATTTTGCCGATTGCGCCGACGGTGAGCGTGCCGCCGGTCGGCAACACACCCAGGGTCGGCGTAGGCAACGGCGCGGCGGCGACAGTCGGCGCGAGGGGCGCGCGCGGCGTCGCCGGCGGTGGCGTGGTCGCGGCGGTTGGCGCGGGGATCGTCGCGCTCGCTTCGCGCGTCGGCGTTTCGTCGGCGGTTGGAATTTTCACCGGCGCGCACGCGGCAAGCCAGAGCAATCCCAGGGTTATGAGCCAGGCGCGTCGTTTGCGCCACAACGAGACGAGTAATTTATTCATCCAGGTCACACCGCAAAAGATCGTCCGCCGTTTCGCGGCGGCGAATGAGGCGCGCGTTGCCGGCGCGCACGGCGATCACCGCCGGGCGCGGAATCAAATTGTAATTGCTCGCCATCGGAATTTGGTACGCGCCCGCGCACGGGATCGCGATCAGATCGCCGACGTGGACGCGCGGCAGATCAACCGCGTCAATCAAAATGTCGCCTTGCTCGCAGTAGCGCCCGGCGATGGCGACGCGCATTGCGGGCGCGTCGTGCATTTTGTTGGCGACGCGCGCGGTGTAGGTTGCGCCGTACAGCGCGGGGCGAATGTTGTCGCCCATCCCGCCGTCCACCGCGACGTACGTCTTGACGCCCGCAATCTCTTTGATCGCGCCGACGGTGTAGAGCGCGACGGCGCTTGCCGCGACGAGTGCGCGTCCCGGCTCAAAAAGGATTTTGGATGTTGGATTGACGGTTTTCGATTTTTCAAATTCGGCGATGATCGTTGCGGCGACCACGTCCGCGCGCAACGATGTTTCCGCGCCGGTGTACGACACGCCCCAGCCGCCGCCGAAATCAAACTCGGTTGTTTCGACGCCGACGGCATCGCGCAACTCGGCGGCGAAATCGGTGAGCGCGGCGACGGCGTCGCGGTACGGCGCGAGATCGAAAATTTGCGAGCCGATGTGCACGTGCAAGCCGGCGAATTGCAAGCGGGTTTGTTGCGCGATGCGCCGCGCGGCGTGCAGTGCCGCGCCGGTTTGTAGCGGCAAACCGAATTTCGATTCGGCGATGCCGGTGGCGAGGTAGCGATGCGTGTGCGGATCAATCGCCGGCGCGAGGCGGAGCAAGACGCGCGGCGCGACGTTCAACTCGGCGGCGATCTGCGCGAGCCGGTCGAGTTCGTCGAGATGGTCCACGACGATGTGCGTGACGCCGAATGCGAGCGCGGCGCGAATTTCGGCGGGCGTTTTGTTGTTGCCGTGCAAATAAATTTGGTCGGGCGACAGGCCGACGCGCCGCGCAATTTCGAGTTCGCCTTCGGACGTGATGTCAATGCCGATACCAGCGGCTTGGAGGATGCGGGCGAGGTACGGCGAATAGTACGCTTTGGTCGCGTATAAAATCTGTGTGTTGCGCCAGCGCGAATGGAATGCGGCGTGAATTTCCTGCGCGCGCGCGTGCAGGTGCGCGTCGTCGAAAAGGTAGAGCGGCGTGCCGAATTCGCGCGCCAGCGCGACGACATCGCACCCGGCGATTTCGAGATGGTTGTGCGCGTTGACGCGCGTGTGGTCGGGAAAAATATCTAGGGTCATTTTTTTCCTGAGAGCGGAAGCGTGCGCGCGTCCGCTCGTGTGATTGGCGTTGGCGACAGTATAGCCAATCTGAAAGGCGTGGCAAGTCGTGCACCCGGCGTGTCTATCAGCAAAAATAATGGGACGCGGACGAGCGCAGACGAACGCGGACAAAAATACAAGGACGTTTTGACAAACACTCCCACGCGCGCTGGTAGGGACGTTTGTCAAAACGCCCGCGCAATGGGACGCGGACGAGCGCAGACGAACGCGGACAAAAATACAAGGACGTTTTGACAAACACTCCCACGCGCGCTGGTAGGGACGTTTG
>CAIKBD010000277.1 GCA_903825565.1 uncultured Anaerolineales bacterium
ATTGCCGACGCGATTCTGCTCTCGCCGAATCCACTGACGAATGAGGAATGGATGATCGTGCGCCGCCATCCCCAAATTGCGTATGATATGCTGGCGCCGATTGGGTACTTGCGCGATTCGCTGGATATTCCGTACTGTCATCACGAACGGTGGGATGGCACGGGGTATCCGCGCGGCTTGAAAGGCAATGCCATTCCAATCGCGGCGCGTTTGTTTGCGGTGGTGGATGTGTGGGATGCGCTGACTTCGGATCGCCCGTATCGCGCCGCATGGGACAAGCCGCGCGCGCGCAACTATGTGCAATCGCTTGCGGGCACCCAACTCGATTCCCAGGTAGTGCCCGTGTTTCTGCAACTGATCCGCTAGCCATTGCACCGCGTTCCCATTTTTCTGTCTCGCAAATTCCAGCGGCGCGCTGCGCCGCGTGGATTTGCGAGATGTTTTTTGGGCAGGCGTCGAAAATTTTTCTTTGCGCCGCAAGTGTGCTACAATAGAATTTGCCTCTATCTTCGCGCAGGTTCAAATCGAGTATGCAAATCTTGTTTCGGCTTCTCCAATCGCTGAATCGCTATCGCGGGCAATTGCTGTGGCTGTTGCTGCTGGTGCTGGGTGTGACCGCCGCTTCGCTGGCGCTACCCGCGCTGATTCGCCGCGCGATTGACGACGGGCTGGGTCAGCATAGCCCCGCCGCTCTGACGCAAGTTGCCGGGTTGATCGTCGGCGTGGGTTTGTTCCGCGCGTTACTCAACTTTGGGCGGCGCTATACCGCCGAGTGGTTGATCAATCGCACCGGGTACGATTTTCGCAACGCGATGTACGACAAGATTCAGCGGCTCTCGTTCAGTTATCATGATACGGTGCAAACGGGGCAATTGATGAGCCGCTGCACCGAAGACATTAGTGCGCTCGCGCGTTTTGTCGGGCAGGGCGCAGTCGAGTTGGTGCAAATTCTGTCTTTGCTCGTCGGCATTTTGTATTTGCTGTTCCAAAGCAGTGTCGCGCTGACGCTGATCGGTTTGCTCCCAATTGTTCTCCTCACATTCCTGACCGTACATCTGGGGCAAATCATTGGGCCCCTGTTTTTACGCGTGGACCAAACGTTAGGCGATCTCTCGTCTGCCTTGCAGGAAAACTTGACCGGCGCGCAAGTGGTGCGTGCGTTTGCGCGCGAGGAATTCGAGAAGGCAAAATTCGGCAAGGCGAATCGCCAATTGTACGACGCGCAGGTGGGTGTCGTGAGCAACTGGGGATTTTATCTGCCGTCTATGTCGCTCTGCATTATGCTTTCGACCGCGTTGATTTTGTGGTTCGGCGGGCACATGGTCATCGCGGGCGCGTTGACGGTTGGCGAGTTGGTCGCGTTCAACGCGTATTTGGTTTTGCTCGCGCAACCGGTCCAAGACCTGGGATTCGTCGTCAACTCGGCGGGTGAGGCGCTGGCGGGCGGGCAACGCATTTTTGAAGTGCTCGACGTGAACGAGGAAATCCAATCGCCGCCACAGGCACTGACCGCGCCGCCGCTCACCGGGCGCGTCACGTTCGAGCGCGTGACGTTTTCGTATCGTGGAGATCGCGATCAGTTGAGCGAGGTATCGTTCGAGGCGCAACCGAATCAGGTCATCGCGCTGATTGGTCCCACGGGCAGCGGCAAAACGTCGCTCGTCAATTTGATTCCGCGTTTTTACGATGCGACGAGCGGGGGCGTGTGCGTGGACGGCATTGACATCAAATCGCTCGATCTGAAATCGTTGCGTTCGCAGATCGGCATCGTGTTGCAAACGTCACTGCTGTTCTCGACGACGATCCGCGACAATATTGCGTACGGGCAACTCGACGCCAGCGACGAGCAAGTGATCGCGGCGGCAAGAGCGGCGCGCGCGCACGATTTCATCACGACGTTTGCCAAGGGGTACGAAACGGTGGTCGGCGAGCGCGGCGTCACACTGTCCGGCGGGCAACGCCAGCGCATTGCGATTGCGCGCGCGCTGTTGATGAATCCGCGCATTTTGATTTTGGACGATTCCACCTCGTCGGTGGATACGCAAACGGAACATCTCATTCAGCAGGCGCTCGCCGAGTTGATGCGCGACCGCACGACGTTTGTGATCGCGCAACGTTTGTCTACCGTCAAGCGCGCGGATCAGATTCTCGTGCTCGACGGTGGGCGGATTGTGCAACGCGGCAAGCACGACGAGTTGTTGGCGCAGGGTGGGCTGTACAAACAGATTTACGATTTGCAGTTAAAAGACCAGGAACAATTTGCGCGCGAGATGATGTTTCTGGACGGGACGGAAATGGCGGAGGAGCCGGACGCGGGGCGCGGGGCGCGCACGCGCAGCGCGGAAACGCGGATGGCGAACGCAGGGTGAGGCGTAAAGCGTCAAGCGGAAAACGTACAATTATTTGAGCCGGCGAGAGCGGAAACCTAAAAGCGACGAGGAATGGAGGAACTATGAGCGCGAAGACGATTCAAGAGTACGTCGAACTGGGCGGCTTGCAACGGGGCTATCATTTTTGGACTGGTTGGAATTTCAGTTGGCCAATGGCAACTCTGCGTGCATCCGCCGAACGGATTGAGATCAAAGTCAAAGTGTTCTGGTTAGAGGTGGCGGCGTATGAATTTTCACGCCAAGAAATTCTCGCGCTGGAAAAATATCGCGGGCTTTTCAGCACGGGTATTCTGATCAGGCATAATAAAAAGAGCTACCCCCCGTTTATGCTTTTCTGGACTTTGAATTATCGAGCTTGTAAAGCCGGATTAGAACTCGTGAATTACCAAGTTGGCGAACCGATCTAATCCCCCCAACCAACTATGACTGCACCTGCAACCACAACTACCCAAACTAAACCCCAACCCCGATCTATGCCCGCGCCGCCGCAAGACGACATCATCGGCAAGGCGTACGATCCCAAACTCGCGCGGCGGCTGTTGGGCTATCTCGCGCCGTACAAGTGGCGGGTGATCGTCGCGCTCGGGTGGATGTTCTTTGCGATGAGCGCGTTCATCGCGGGACCGTACCTCATCAAAATCGCACTGGACGATGGCATAGCGGTAGGCAACCTGGGTGTGCTGCAACAAGCCGTCGCGTTCTATCTCTTGGCAGCCGTCGCGTTTTGGATCGGCACGTACTATCGCGTGCGGACGATGGCGGTGACCGGGCAAAGCATCATTTACGATTTGCGTCGCGCGCTGTTCGACCGCTTGCAATCGCTCTCGCTCGGCTTTTTCAGTCGCTACGCCGTCGGGCGGCTCATCTCGCGCGTCATCAACGATGTCGGCGTTCTGCGCGAGTTGATCACCTGGGCGGTCGTCGCCGTCGTGCGCGATTTTTTCGATCTGTTCGGCACCACGCTGGCGATGTTCGTGCTCAGTTGGCAGTTGACCGTGCTGGCGTTTCTCGTTTTGCCGCTGATGTTTATCGCCACCGAAATTTTCCGCCGCAAGGCGCGCGAGAATTATCGCCGCGTGCGGTCGGCGGTCGGCTGGGTCAATGCCGTGCTCAACGAAAACATCGTCGGCGTGCGCGTCGTCCAATCGTTCTCGCGCGAGGATTACAATTACGAAATTTTTGCGCGCGAGGTGAACGGCAATCACTTGCGCGCGACGAATGTAGCGGCGCTGACCGTCTCGGTGTTTTTCCCAGCGGTGGATTTTATCGGCAGTGTTGCGCTCGGCTTGGTGATTTACGTCGGCGGGCTGGCGGTGCTGGGGCAGTTCGGCGTCACCGCGTCGTTTACAGCGGGCACGCTCGTTGCGTTCGCGCTGTACATTGATCGTTTTTTCAACCCGATTCGCGATCTCGCGCAACGGTACAACAATTTCCAAGCGGCGATGGCATCGTCCGAGCGCATCTTTGAATTGCTCGACACGCCGATTGAAGTGCAGGATGCGCCGAATGCGCGCGACCTGCCGACGATTCGCGGCGATGTGGATTTCGTCAACGTCGGATTTCATTACGCCGATGATCCCGCGCCGATCCTCGAACAGATCGATCTGCGCGTACACGCCGGGCAAACTATCGCGCTCGTCGGCGAAACCGGCGCGGGCAAATCCACGCTCGTCAAACTCGTCAGTCGCTTTTACGACGTGACCGCCGGCGCGCTGTTGATTGACGGCGTGGACATTCGCGCGGTTTCGCAAAATTCTCTGCGCCGACAAATGGGCGTGGTGTTGCAAGACCCGTTCTTGTTCAGCGGGACGATTAAGGAGAACATCGGGTACGGCGCGCTTGACGCGTCGGAGGATGCGATCCTGGCGGCGGCGCAAGCGGTGGGCGCGCACGAATTCATTTTGAATTTGGCGCAGGGGTACGAGACCTTGGTCGGCGAAGGCGGCGCGATTTTATCCGGCGGGCAACGCCAACTCATCTCGTTCGCGCGCGCGCTTCTCGCCGATCCGCGCATCCTCATTCTCGACGAGGCGACCTCGTCGGTGGACACGCAGACCGAGCGGGTGATTCAAGCCGCGCTCGAACGGTTGCTGAAAGATCGCACCGCGTTTGTGATCGCGCATCGCTTGTCCACGATTACGCGCGCGGACAAGATTGTGGTGATTGACAAGGGGCGCATCGTCGAGGCGGGCACGCACGCCGAGTTGTTGCAACAGCGCGGGCAGTATTTCGATCTCTACACGATGGCGTTCGCGGAGCGGGTATGAGCATTCAAAAGTGTCACACATTGATCACGCAAACGGTACCCGAGTCCTATTGGTAGCACGGCTGTTTTATTGTATAAGCATAATCAGTTGGTAGCATTGGACTAACGAACATAAAAAACCATCCTACCGATAAAGGCAAACTCGTCGAAAGGCGGGGACGCAAAGCCAACGAATTTTGAGAAAGGATTGCGTTTAGACTCCCAGCAGGACGGATGCTGGGAGTCTCGTTTTTCTTCTAATGCCGAAAATGCCGTGCGCCCGTCACGATCATCGCCAGCCCCGCCGCGTCCGCCGCGGCGAGCGACTCGGCGTCGCGGAGTGAGCCGCCGGGGTGCACAATCGCCGTGATGCCGGCTTGCGCCGCCACCTCCACCGAATCGGGAAACGGGAAGAACGCGTCGGATGCCATCACCGCGCCGCGCGCTTTTTCGCCCGCGCGTTGCGCCGCAATCCGCACCGAGTCCACGCGGTTCGGTTGCCCGCCGCCGATGCCGACCGTCGCCTCGGCGCGCGCGAACACAATCGCGTTCGACCGCACGTGTTGGCACGCCTTCATCGCAAAACGCAAATCGCGCAGTTCCGCTTCTGTCGGCGCGCGTTGCGACACGACCTTCCACTCCGCCGACCCAGGATCCCCGAAATCTAAATCCTGCCGCAGAATGCCGCGCGTGATCGAGCGCAACTCGTAACGCGGTTCGACTTCCAGGTTCGGCATTTCGACCAAGCGGCAATTCTTCTTCGCCGCGAGAATCGCGCGCGCGTCCGCGTCAAATGCCGGCGCGGCGATGCACTCGACGAACAGCTCGCCCAACGCGTGCGCGGTTGCGCCGTCGAACGGGCGATTGCTCGCGATCACGCCGCCAAACGCCGAGATCGGATCCGACGCAAACGCGGCGCGATACGCATCCGCGAGTTGATCCGCCGAGGCAATGCCGCACGGCGAAAGATGCTTGACGATGCAAATCGTCGGGCGCGGGTAACTGACTGCCGCGCGCCACGCCGCATCGAGGTCGAGCAAATTATTGTACGACAATTCCTTGCCCTGCAAAAATTTTCCGCCGAACGGTCCCGCGCCCGGCGTGTCCGAAAACAGCGTCGCGGTCTGGTGCGGATTTTCGCCGTACCGCAATTTCTGCGCGGCATACGCGTTGACGCGCAACGTCTCGCCGCCGGCGAGATAACTCGCAATCGCCGCGTCGTACTGCGCGGTCAGCGCAAACCCCTTGACCGCGAGGCGCGTGCGCGTCGCGGCGCTGATTTTGCCGGCGCGCAGTTCCGCGAGAATCGCCGGATAATCGGCGGGATCGCACGCGAGCGTAACGCGCGCATGATTCTTCGCCGCCGCGCGAATGAGCGTGACACCGCCAATGTCAATGTTCTCGATAGCGTCTGCGAATGTGACGTTCGGCTGGGCGATGGTTTGCTCGAACGGATACAGGTTGACGGCGACGAGGTCAATGTAATCCCAACCCAGGTTTTTCAATTGGGCGAGATCGTCCTCCGTGGCGCGGGCGAGCAAGCCGCCGTGAATCGCCGGGTGCAAC
>CAIKBD010000278.1 GCA_903825565.1 uncultured Anaerolineales bacterium
CACTTCGTTGCCGCGCAAGCTCGCCGCGCTGATGAACGCGCCGGCGGCGAACAGAAATGTGAGCGCGGGAATCGTGACCCAGCCCCACGCCAGTTTACGCGCGCGCGCCAACACGAGGTAGTTGATTGGGCCCACGAGCAAAATATACGCCAGCAGCCAAATGCCCAACCCGCGCAGGGACGGCAAGGCGAGCGCCGGCAAATTTTGTAGCGAGTACGCCAAGTTGCTAGCAAACATCGCGCGCGGCGACACATCCACCGGCGCGTCTGCCGGGTACGCCGCGCCGGGCGCGAGGAGTTTTTCCCAAAAGCGCAACGCGCCCGCCCACGCGTCGAACGGACTTGCCGCAAGATCGAGCGCGCAGTAATCCACAAACCCTGTGCCCAGCACGTATTCGGCGAGCCAGGTTTTGCCGTCCTGCGCGATCAGCGGCGCGCCCCCCGCGGCAAACGTAGCGGGAAAGGGACCAGGCACGCGAATGGTTTGCGCGGCGAATTTTTCCAGCGCGTCAAGCGTGTTCACGTCGGTGGGCGCGGCGGCAATCTGAAATTCGGCTTGCCACTCCGCCGGCAAGCCGCTCAACGTGCGCGCCGCACTCGCGCCGCCGCCGAGAATCAGCCGCCCGCCTTGCGCGACCCAGGTTTGCAACGCGCGGCGTTGGTCGGCGGAAAGTTCGCTCGTGTCGGTGTCCGTCACGATCAACGCGTCGAGCGAGCGCAAGCCCTCGCCGCGCTCCGCAATGTCGGCGAGCGGGATCGGCAACACGACGACCGAGCGATTCGTTCGCACATTATTCGGATCGCTGGCGACCGCGGGCTGAGTTTGGAGCGTCATGCCGCGCAACGCGGTGAACGCGGCGCGGCGCGGCGCGATCACGCCGATCACGTAATTGACGTTGCGCTCAACGACGACCGGCACAAATACGGTAGCAAGCGTTTGCGTGCCGGCTTGCAATTGCACGAGGATGCCTTGGGCGAACGAGGGCGGCTGGGTGTACAGGGTGACGCGTTTGCGCGCGCCAGCGGGCAATTCGACGGGGACACTGTAAAACGTTTGATTGCCGGCGGCGACAATATCCGCGCGAATTTCGGCGCGCACTGCCGCGCCTTCGTTGGCGAGCGTGACGCGCAACGGCAACCATTCGCCGTACTTGAAATGCCCGTCGTAATACGCGGCGACGCTCATCGTCACGCCCGCCGCGCGCGCGGCAGAGGTCAGCGTGATCGCGCACCACAACGCCGCGCCAATCGCCAGGAGGAATGAATGGGGTTTGCCAAACATACGCTCGGTGTTTCCTTGCGCGCACGCTCGCGCCACACAAGCACGAACGCACGCGAAAAACGAACCCGCGCCGATGAAGGGATTTTACTCGCAAGCGGGCGATTGGTCAATCAGGGCTTTTCAAAAGTCAGGCGACCCTCATCCCAACCTTCTCTCTCAAAGGGAGAAGGGGTAAATTCCCTCGCCCCTATTGGGGAGAGGCGCTAGCGCGTCCGTAACGCGGCGGGACGCCGCACGGATGTCGCGCGAGCGGGGTGAGGGGTGATGTCAAGCGACTTTTGAAAAGCCGTGTTAGTCAATTGGCGCGCAAATCCGTCGCCTTAAAATTTTCATCCGGCGACGAATTCACTGCGCCGCAAAAGAAAATCTGTGCTATAATGCGGACGGTTGTGCGGCGACGCACCACCATTTTCTTGTCCCATCGTTCGGCGTCCGCGCCAGCTTGCGCGCCCATCACGCCTCGCGCATCTACCGTTCGTCATTCGCCATTCGCATTTGTCATTTGCTCATTGGTCATTCAATAGGTGTTGCCATGTCTGATTTCGTGCATCTTCACGTCCACAGTGAATATAGTTTGCTCGACGGTTTGCCGCATCCAAAGGATCTCGTCGCGCGCGCGGCGGAACTGCAACAGCCCGCGCTCGCGCTCACCGATCACGGCGCGATGTTTGCGACGATTGAATTTTACGATGCGTGCAAAGCCAAAGGCATCAAGCCGATCATCGGCATCGAAGCGTATCTGGCGCGGCGCGGCATGAAAGACCGCGACGGCAAAGATGATCGTAGCTCGTACCATTTGTTGTTGCTCGCCGAAAATAACGTGGGCTATCAAAATTTGTTGAAACTCGTTTCGGCGGCGGAACTCGAAGGATTTTACTATTACCCGCGCATGGACAACGAGTTGCTCGCCCGGCACAGCGAGGGCTTGATCTGTACGACCGGCTGTCCGTCGGGCCAAGTGCCGCGACTGTGGCACGACGGCAGAAAAGACGAAGCGCGCAAATGGCTCGGCTGGTACAAAGAAGTTTTCAAGGATCGCTTTTACGTCGAACTGCAAGAGCACGGCATCGCCGAGTTTGCCGGGATGAATCGCGAGCTGATTGAACTGGCACGCGAATTTGATCTGCCGCTGATCGCCACGAACGACGCGCATTATATCCGCTCCGAGGATGCGCCCGCGCAAGACGTATTGCTCTGCATTCAGACCGGCACGACGATCACCGACGGCAAGCGAATGCGGATGGACGGCGCAGACTATTACCTGAAATCGTCCGACGAGATGCGCGCGATTTGGCGCGAGGTGCCGCACGCCATCGCCAACACCCTTTCCATTGCCGAGCGGTGCAATGTGAACCTCGATTTCAAGGGCTTTCACTTGCCGGTGTTTCCGCTACCCGACGGCTTTACACCCCAAACGTACCTGTTGCATTTGTGCGAGCAGGGCTTTCAAAAACATTTTCCAAACGGCAACCTAGCCGCGCGCGAACGACTCGAATACGAATTGGGCGTCATTCACCAGATGGGGTTCGATACCTACTTTTTGATCGTGTGGGACTTGATTCGGTTCGCGCGCGAGGCGAACATTTGGTACAACGTGCGCGGCTCCGCCGCCGGCTCGATGGCGGCGTACTGCGCCGGCATCACCAACCTCGATCCGCTCGAGCATCGTTTGATCTTTGAGCGGTTTCTCAACCCCGGACGCGTGACGATGCCGGACATTGATCTCGACTTTCAGGATGATCGCCGCGCAGAACTGATCGAGTACACCGTGCGCAAGTACGGCAAGGACAACGTCGCGCAGATCATCACATTCGGCACGCTCGGCGCGAAAGCGGCGATCCGCGATGTGGGGCGCGCGCTCGATTATCCGCTCAATGAAGTGGATCGCGTTGCCAAAATGATCCCGACGGGACCCAACGTCAAACTGGGCGACGTGTTGGAAAATGTCGCCGAGTTCAAAGACGCGTACGAATCGAGCGATTACATCCGCCGCCTGATCGATCACGCGCGCTTGCTCGAAGGCGTCGCGCGCAACGCCGGCACACACGCGGCGGGCGTCGTCGTCGCGGATCGCCCCATCGTCGAGTATGCGCCCCTGCATCGCCCGACCAAAGGCGACAGCGCGGGCGGCTTTCCCGTCGTGCAATTCGAAATGAATCACTTGGAGCGCGTCGGCTTGCTCAAAATGGATTACCTGGGGCTGGCGTCGCTCACCGTGATGCGGCGCGCGTGCGAGTTGATCGCGCAACGGCACGGCAAACATTTCGATTTGAGCAATATTCCGGTCGAAGACCCCAAAGCGTTTGACTTGTTCGCGCGCGGCGACGTAACCGGCGTCTTTCAGGTGGAAGGCGCGGGGCTACGCAAAATGTTGCAACAGATGAAGCCGACCAAGTTCGCGCACATTGTCGCCGGCATTTCGCTGTATCGCCCGGGTCCGATGGCGTACATCCCCGATTACATCAGCCGCTTGCACGGCGAGCAAAAAATCGAATATCGCCATCCCAAATTGGAAACCGTGCTCGAAGAAACGTTCGGGATCATTGTGTATCAAGAACAGATCATTCAAGCGGCGGTCACGCTCGCGGGCTATAAACCCGGCGAAGCAGACGAAATCCGCAAAGCGGTCGGCAAAAAGATCAAGGAAAAGATCGAAGCGCACCGCGAAAAATTCGTCAAGGGGTCGGTGGCGAACGGCATTGACAAGGCGATTGCCGAAGCGATTTACGGCGACATTGAATTTTTTGCGCGGTACGGGTTCAACAAATGTTTGACCGCTGACACGCGCATCGTGGATGCGGACACGGGGCAGTGGCTGACGATTGGCGAATTATTTGCACGCCAAGCCACTTGCATGACGCCTTCACTCGAAGCGGATCTCCGCGTCGCGCCGCGCGCAATCTCCGCCGTTCAGGCGAACGGGCGCAAACCGGTGTTCCGCCTTCGCACCCGGAGCGGACGTGAAATTCGCGCGACGGCAAATCATCCCTTCCGAACCTGGGAAGGGTGGACACACCTAGACGATTTGCGACCGGGCGATTTGATTGCTGCGCCGCGGCACATTCCGTACACGCCGTCCACCCATCTAAGCGACGCAGAATTGGTCGTGCTTGCCGCCGCGCTCACCGAGGGAAATTTGTGTCACCCTCACTCGTACTACGTGTACGCCAAAGACGAAGCCTATCTCGCAGATTACATCGCGCATCTGGAACGTTTCGCCAACACGGTGGCAGTGATTGATCGTTCCAAATCCGCCGCCGCCGTGTACGCGAAACGCGTCAACCGGTTGCGCCCCAGCGCCGCCGTCGAGTTCATTCAAAACGCGGGCTTGCATTATAAAAAGGCAATCGAAAAAAAAATTCCCGCCGTTGTATTTGGTTTGCCCATCCAGCAGTTGCAATTCTTTCTCGGGCGATTGTGGAGCGCGGACGGGTGCGTGCACCCCAAGACCCGCGCGATCTATTACGCGACCTCGTCCCGTGAGTTAGCGCGCGGATTGCACCATCTGCTTTTACGGCTTGGCCTTGGCGCAACGCTCCACACAAAACGCTTCAAGTATCGTAATTCATTCCGCCCAGGATACACGCTGAACTTGTTGGGCGGGCGCGATGCCGCGCGCCGATTTGCGGAACGCGTCGGCCCTTATCTCGTGGGACACACGCGCGAAAATCTTGCGACACTCTTGGCAGATTATGAAGCTGTCCCGGTGAATCGCGCGCGCGGCACTGTCGAGATTGTCCCGGCGCAAGTCCAAACGCTCATTCGCGCCGAGATGGTCAAGCAAGAATTGACGCCCACGCGCTTTAGCCAATATTTTACCGGCGCTGAACGCTTACTTTACCAAGACAAGCACAAGCGCGGCTTGCGGCGCGACACGCTCGCCGACATTGCGTCTGCGCTTGCCGCTCCAACTTTGCGCGCACACGCCGAGTCGGATATTTTCTGGGACGAAGTGATTGCCATCGAACCGGATGGCGTCGAGGAAACCTATGACCTCACGGTTCCCGGAACGCACAATTTTGTGGCAAACGATCTGATCGTTCACAACTCACACGCCGCCAACTACGCCGTGCTCACTTGTCAGACCGCGTACCTCAAAGCGTACTATCCCATCGAGTACGCCACCGCGCTGTTGATCAACGACACCGGCAACGCGGAAAAGATCGGAATGCTTGTCGGCGAGGTGCGGCGCATGGGCGTTGACCTTGTGCCGCCCGATGTGAACACGGGTGACGTGAATTTTCAGATCGCGGCGACCAACCAGGCGATTCACTTTGGGTTGAGCGCGATCAAGAATGTGAGCGCGAACGCGGTGCAGGTGATCGTGGACGCGCGCAAAAAAGGGGGCGCGTTCAAATCGCTCGACGATTTTTGTCGCCGCGTAGATTTGCGGCTCGTCAATCGTCGCGTGCTCGAATCGCTGATCAAAGCCGGCGCGCTGGACCAGTTCGGGCGGCGGGCGCAGTTGCTCAAAGTGTTGGATCGCATGATGGCGGCGAGCCAAGCGGCGCACCAAGCGAGCGACCGCGGTCAACTTTCAATGTTCGGCGCGGTTGCCGCCGCGCCCGGTTTGAGCGCGGACACATTCGGCACGTTGCCGGATGAGCCGGAAATTCCGAACCGCGACAAACTCGCGGCGGAAAAAGAATTGACCGGCGCGTACTTTTCGGACAACCCGTTGATGCGCCTCGCCAAGAGCGCGCGCCGCAACGTGACGCATCTCGTCAGCCAGCTCGACGAATCGCTGGCGAAGCAAAGCGTCACGCTCGCCGGCGTCGTCACGGCGGCACGCGTCATCACGACGAAAAAGGGCGACCCGATGGCGTTCGTCGCGCTCGAAGACCCGACCGGCACGACCGAGATCACCGTCTTTCCCAAAGTGTTTGAACGCACGCGCGATCTGTGGACTGTCGAAACGTTGACACTCGTGCGCGGCAAGGTGGAATTACGCGAAGGCAAACTCCAAGTGTTGTGCGATTCCGCCGAAGAGTACGTGCTGGAAGACAACCCGGAAGACGCGATTCCTTTCAATCGGCACACACCGGCAACCCAGTATGCGATGCCGGACGCGGAAGAAGTTGCACAGATCGAAAATCTGCCGCCGGATGAATTTGCGGATATGCCACCGCCCCCGCCGGAACCGCCGGACGAGATCAGTGAACAGTGGACAGTGAGTAGTGAGCAGACTGGCGCGGCGAATGGTGCGGTTGCGCCGCCGGCAAAAACGAATGGCAACGGGCACGCGCCGGCGAAACCGAACGGGAACGGGAATGGCAACGGGCACGCCAAACCGGCACACGCACCCGCGCCACCCCGCGCGGAGCCGACACGCGTGGCGGAAACGCCCGCGCGGTACGGTCCGCCGAAACACCTCCGCATCTTTTTCACGCGCACGAACGATCAGGACGAGGACTTGCGCCGCATGCGCGAACTGCTGTCGCTGTTGGCGAGCGTGGACGGGCGCGACCGGTTCACGTTTTATGTGCGGAATCCGCAAGGGATCGTTCAACTCGATTTCCCGAATCACTCGACGAATTACGGCGCGTTGCAAGGCGTGTTGGATCAAACGGTGAGCGAGTGGGGATCGTTAGAAGTGCAGTAGCAGTCAGTAGTCAGTAGTCAGTAGTCAGAAAGTAGAAGGCAGGAGGTCGCGCGCGAGACGCGACCTTTCATTTTGCTTTAGCACAAATCCAAGGCGGGATACGTTCCCGCCTTTGTCTTTTCTTTCGCATTGTGTATAATGCACGGCGCAAATTCATCACCGGGAAAACGCATGTTTAATTTTCTAAAACGCAAAGAGCAAGTCAAAGAAGGACTGACAAAAACGCGCACGTCGTTTCTGACCAAGCTCACGTCGCTGGTCGCCAAGAACGATGTCAACGAGGAATTTTGGAGCGGGCTGGAAGAGACGCTGATCGGCGCGGATGTCGGCGTCGAGACGACAATGGCACTTGTAGATAAACTGCGCGGGCGCGCAGACAAGGAGCGCGTGCGCCAAGCCGCGCAAGTTCAAGAGATGTTGAAAGAAGAATTGCTGGCGATCCTCCGCATTCAGAATTCGGATTTCGGAATTTCGAATGTTACGCCGCAAGTCATTCTGGTTGTCGGCGTGAACGGTTCGGGGAAAACGACGAGCATCGGCAAATTGACCAAGTATCTCAAAGCGCAAGACAAAAAAGTGACGCTCGCGGCGGGCGATACGTTTCGCGCGGCGGCGATTGATCAGTTGAAAATTTGGGGACAACGCGTCGGCGTGGATGTCGTCGCGCATCAACCGGGCGCAGACCCGGGCGCGGTGGCGTATGACGCGTGGCAAGCCGCAAACGCGCGTCACGCGGATTATTTGATCGTAGACACGGCGGGGCGGCTACAAACCAAAATCAATTTGATGAAAGAGTTGGAAAAGATCGGGCGGGTGATCAAAAAATGCGATGCAACCGCGCCGCACGAAACGTTGCTCGTGCTCGATGCCGTGACCGGGCAGAACGGTTTACAACAGGCACGCGAGTTCAAAAAAGCGACACCGCTCACCGGCTTGATCCTGACGAAACTCGACGGCACGGCAAAGGGCGGTATCGTGTTTGCGATTGCGAAAGAATTGCAAGTGCCGATCCAGTACATCGGCACGGGCGAAGGCATTGACGATTTCGCCGAGTTCGACGCGCAAGATTTTGTGGACGGATTGTTTGCATAAGGAGCGTCACCGACCGCCGCGCGAAATTTCTGCGGGTAGCCGTCGGTGGTCAGCAGTCAATTGGAGAAATGATGGAAGACCTCAAAGCCAAACTAACCGAATTGAACACGCGGCTCGCCACACTCCTGGAGCGTCTTTGACATTGCGGGCAAGGAAAAACGCGTCGGCGCGATGGAACACGCCACGGCGCAACCGGATTTTTGGAGCGATAACGCCGCCGCGCAAAAAGCGATGCGCGAGCTGACCGCGCTCAAAGACGAGACAACCACCTGGCGCACGCTGGCGAATCGCGCGCGCGACGCCGCCGACATGCACGAACTCGCGCTCGCGGAAAATCACGCCGAACTGATCGCCGAGATCGAGCGTGAAGCGACCGCGCTGGAAGCACAACTCGCCACGCTCGAATTTAATTTGCTCTTCGCCGGCGAATACGATCACAACGGCGCGATCCTCTCGCTTCATGCCGGCGCGGGCGGCACCGAATCCCAGGATTGGGCGGCGATGCTGTTACGCATGTTCCTGCGTTACGGCGATGCCAAAGAATATCGCACCGAAATTTTGGAAGAGATGGAAGGCGACGAGGCGGGGATCAAATCGGCGACGATCCAGTTCACCGGCGAGTACGCCTACGGGCGGCTGAAAGCCGAGCGCGGCGTCCATCGTCTCGTGCGGCTCTCGCCGTTCGACGCGAATCACCGGCGGCACACGTCGTTCGCGCTCGTCGAGGTGTACCCCGAAATTGACGACTCGGTGCAGATCGAGATCAAGCCGGAAGACATCAAGATCGACATTTATCATGCGTCGGGACATGGCGGGCAGAACGTGCAAAAAGTGGCGACCGCCGTGCGGCTCACACATACGCCGACCGGGATTATCGTGACGTGCCAGAATGAACGCTCGCAGTTGCAGAACAAGGACAACGCGTTGCGCGTTCTGCGGTCGCGCTTGGTCGAACTCGAAATCGAAAAGAAGGAGCAAGAGCGGTTGCGCCTCAAGGGGCACCACGTCGAAGCCGGCTGGGGCAACCAAATTCGCTCGTACGTGTTGCACCCGTACCAAATGGTGAAGGATCATCGCACCGAGTACGAAACGGCGCGCACCGATCTGGTGCTCGACGGCGATCTCGACGCGTTCGTCGAAGCGTATTTGAAAAGTCTGGTGGGACAGTGAGGCAGTAGGACAGTGAATAGGAGCCACGATGACGACGAGTGAATTGCAGCGACTCGTTCAGCAAGCGGACCAAATTGGCATTCGATTGGAAATTATCGGCGGCGCACAAGTCTGGGAAGCGTCTCCTGCCGCGCGGCATCAAGAAGCGTCTTTTCGGATTCAATCCTCCATCAAACCAATTGCACTGGGAACGGCGAAAGAGTGTGGATGCTTTCACCTTGCCGATGTGTTGATTCGCTTTCCCGATGACTCGCTCAAGCGGCCAGACATTGCGATCTTTTGTCGCCGCCCCAACGAGCAAGACGAAGCGATCACGCTGGTGCCCGAAGCGGTCGTCGAAATCATCAGCAAAGGTTCCGAGGCGAAGGACCTGGAACTCGCGCCGTACTTTTATCTCGCGCAAGGCGTGAAGGATGTCGTCATCTATGATCCGTTCACGCTGTTCGTGCTTCACGCGCGGCGCGACGGCAGAAAAAATTTCACGTCGCCGGTGACGATTCAGTTCGAGTGCGGGTGTCAATGCGAAGTGTAAACCAAGACCTGGAAGGTTTCCGAAATCTTCCAGGTCTTTTTCATTTCACGGTGAGCGTGCCGAGGGTGATCGTTTCGCGCGGCGCAAAACTTTCGTCGAGCAACAACGCGTCTACCCCAAGATCGGCTTGATACAGCAGCACCTGGATCGCGTACTCGCCCGGCGCAATGCCGCGGGGCACATCCAGCGTGAATGAATCGGCGACCGCAACGCCCGGCGTCCACAGCAAAGTTTGCGTTGCCGGCTCGCGATCCACGTTGGCGCGTTTTTCGCCGTGGGCATCCACCAAACGGACGGACGCGGAATAGTACGCGTCGATCTTGTTCAGCGGCAACCAATCGAGTGCAACGGAGATCGCGTCGCCCGGCGCGTACCGCGCGGCGAGCGGCGCGCGCAATGCCACGCGCGCCGGCAGCACAACTTGGCGCGCCGGCTCGCCCTCCGCCACGCTGACCTCACCCGCAAGATTCCACGCGCCGATAGCCGCGCTCGTCACGCGCAGAGCGAGCTGGTGCGATCCCAGGTTTGGCGGCGCGCGCAATTTTATCGGCACGACCGCAACGCGCGACGTGACGAGCGGCATTGTCGCCGTCGCGCGCTGGAGCGCTTCGCCATCCCAGCGCGCGTCAACGCGCAACACCTCGGTCGGCTTGAGCGCAAAACTCGTTGCGGCGCGATTCGTAACAATGAGGTACGCCAAATAATTCTGGCTCGGCGCGGCGGGGTTCGGCAGGTAGAGTTGCGCGTTCAATGTCGTGGCGTCCGGGGTGTGCGCCGGCAAGTGATAAATGCGCGTCGCGCCAAACTGCTGCACCAACGACAGGTCGTTCCCTGCAATTTGTCCATCGTGCACCACCACATACCGCACGGCGAGCGCGGCGAGCAGACTGCGCGCGCGCTCGTTCGGAAACGTTTGCATCGCGTATGCGATCTCGCCGCGCCGCGCCGGGTTAAACCCGCTGTAACCATCCGGCGTGGTGTGCCAGTGGTACGTCGAAAAATATTGCGGCGTCAGATCAAGCGGCTGGGTTGGATCGCTCGCGAGCATCGGCAATTCGAGAATCACGCCGGGCGGTTGCGCGCGAAGCCAGCGCACGTACTCGGGTAGCGCGTTCCACACCGGCACGGGCGTGATGTTGGCGGCGGGAAGCGCAAGGTATTCGAGCGCGACAAGGGGAAGGATGAAGGATGAGGGATGAAGAATGAAATTTTTTTTCGTAATTCGTAATTCGTAATTCGTAATTGCAGAAACACCCAAGCCGGCGAGAACCGCGAGCGCAAACATCACGAGCGCGTCGAAACGCACCGGCGCGCGCAACGCTTTGAGCAGCGGAAACCCATCGTAGAGCCAGCGGTACGGCAGGGTGATTTCGGTTGGTGCGTTCGGCGCGAGAAAGAGGCGCGGACCGAGCGAAAGTAAAAAGCCGAAAGCTAAAAGTAAAACGTAAAACCAGCGTTCCCGATTGTGGGTTGCGGCGATGCCGACAATTGCGAGCGCGACGGCGGCGACGCCGGGAAAGAGATTGTCGAGCGGATAGCCGCCGATCCACACCGGCGGATTCGGCGCGAGGAATTTTCCGTACACGACATTTTGCGGCGATACTTCTGTGTACAATTTCAGCGACGCGCTAAACGGTTCGCTTTCCGTGACCTTGCGCTCAAAGCCCATTTCACGTTGCACCTGCAAGTACGGAATGAAAAATGGGACGACGATAATCGCGATGAGCGCGGCAGAGATGGCGAGGCGAGTGAACAGTGAACGGTAAACAGTGAACAGTGAAACGTGAAACGTGAAACGTAAAGCGGGCGGCGTGATGAAGAACCAGATGACATGGAGTGCGATGGCGAACCCGGCGAGGAACGCGTAGTAAAACGACGACAGCGCTTGCAGTGAAAAAAGCAATGCGAACAAAAAGCAATTTCGCAATTCGCAATTCGCAATTCGCAATTCGCAATTCAACATTCTCCGCAGATACATGAGCGCGACCGGCATCCACCCGAACGAGAGCAATTGCACCTGCGCGAGGTTGCCGAGATTGTACGGGTTGAACGCAAAGATCACGCCGGCGACGACGCCGGCGCTACGCGAGCGCGTGAGGTCGAACACGCACAGGTACATCGCATACGCGGCGAGGAAGAACGACGCGAGCAGAACGAGGTTGTAGCCGAGCACGGTGTTATCAAAGGCGAGGTTGAACGGCAGCGCGAACAGACCTTGCGGCAAAAGCGTTTCGGAAAAGGCGAGTGTGTTCGGATACGGATAAAAAATGTTCGCGTTGAACAGGTTGAGCGGATCGGTGATGAGCGCGTGCCCCACCCAAGCGATAATCCACACGTTGAGCAAGCCGTCCTGCTTGTCTTCGACCGCGTGGGCAAGGTGCAGAGCAAGCGGGTTGGTCAGCGCAAGCGTCAGCGCGGCGAAGACAAGTAGCGCAAACGCGTCGCGGCGCAAGGGCGAAACATTCTTCGCTTGAACTTGAGGCGAAAAATGCTTCGCCCCGACCGGGATAACCTGATTCAACTCAACAAACCTTTGCGCCAATCGCGCGCATCCCATTTCGCCTTTAACTGCTTTTTGAAATCGGCAAGCCACACCGGGTCCTGCATTTTTTCGTGCAAGAGGGGCCACACGGTTTCGCTATCCGCGTCAATCGTGCCGAGAATTTCTTGGATGTAACGATCCACCTCGATGCGCGCCGATTTGATCGTGGGAATATCCAGTTCTTCGAGAAGGGGATCGAGATTCACGGTATAAAAAGGCATTGTCGCCTCCAAAAGTAGTCTCGCGGCGCATTATAACGCAGATGCGAGGACACGGCAAAAGCGCGCTGCGCTTTTTACAATTTCCGCGTTGTATGCTATAATGCCTGCCGAAGTACCAAGGTACTACCCCTATCACTCACTCGGCATAGAGGATAGATGAAAGCATTTACACGTATCGCCATCCTGATTGCGATTTTGCTTGGCGTGACGTTGGGCGTTTCCATATTCTCCCACACAACTGCTCCGCACGAGATTGTCCAATCCGCACGCTTGGACGCCTTGCCCGCCAGCACGCCGTTCATAGATGCGCCGGTCGCCATCCCGCCGGTTGGAACGTCCGAAATACCCGTCCTGCGTCCCTCTCCCGCCGAACCCTTCCGCCCAAGCCCCAACGATTGGGAAACCGCTCTGCCCGCCGTACCTTCCTCTCCCTCCATCACACCCGCCATTGGTCTGCCCATCACCGGCAACAAAATTGCGTCTGCCTCATCCCTACCCGAATCGCTCAAAGATGTCACCAGCCCGCGCAGTGTGCCAGCGCCGCTCGCCAAACCGGCAAACCCGTTCGCGCCGCATGAATTGTTCGTGCGTTTGCCATCCAAGTTAAACGCCCAAAGCACTGTGCGCGTGCTCGTCGTTTTGCATGGTATGGGCGGGCGCGGTGAGCCGTTTTCGCAAAACCTTATCCAGGACGCCGAGAAGAACAATTGGTTGCTGATCGCGCCCAACTTGCCGTACCGCAACTGGCTCGATCCGCAACTGTTGATGGAAGACGATATTCTCCTGTCCAAACGTTTGCTCGATACGCTCGATGTCTTGACCCAGCGCTTGGAAGTCAAGACGCGCCGCCGCGTAATGCTGTACGGCTACTCGCGCGGCGCGCAACTCGCGCATCGGTTCGCCTATTTTTACCCGGAACGCGTGGCGAGCGTGGTGACAATCTCGGCGGGCACGTATACCTTGCCCGCCGAAAAACGCACGAACGAGAAAGGCGTAACCCAACTGATCCCGTTTCCGTACGGCGTGGGCGATTTGAACGAATGTGTGGGCAAACCGCTCAACTGGCAAGAACTGAAAAAAATTTCCTTCTGGATCGCCGTGGGCGAGCGCGACAATCAGCCGAGCGACGTACCGCGCGCGTTCGACACGTACGTCGGCGACAACCGCGTGGCGCGCGCGCAAACTTTTCAGCGCGCCCTGCAAGTCCTGGGCATCAACGCGCGACTCGTTGTCTTTCCGAATATGGGGCACGAACCCGTGCCCGATGCACCGCGGAGCGCGATGGAATTTTTGCGCGCCGACGAAATAACCAACCGCACGGACGATTAAATCGTTATGCGCTCCGTTCATCGAAGCGTGGGGCTGGCGCTGGGCGTTTGGCTGTGGCTGACCGGTTGCGCCGCCCCGCTCACGCCGACGCCCCTGCCCACCGCCACGCGTCTCGCCAGCGTTACACCGTTGCCCGCCGCAACCGTCACCCGCACCGTACCGATCCCAACTCCCACCGCGATCACTTCATCACCCAAGCCCGCCGCCCTTCCGCCGCCGGTCACCGCATCACCGCGCCCGCTCACCCCAACGCCCACGCGTCCGCCCTCGCCCACGCCATCGCCGACACCGACCCGCACTGTCACGGCTTGGGCGCCGCTTTCGCTCTTTGCGCGCAGTGAGTGCGAAGAGATCAAATTCAACAGCGTCGCGCTTTCCGGCGCGATGCCGTTGATGCTCTACTTGCCGTTGGGATACGCCGAGCAAACGCAACGCCGCTACCCCACGCTCTACCTGCTGTCCGGTTTGGGCGGCAATTATAAAGAGTGGGCTTCGTACGACTTGTGCGCGAAAATGGATCAACTCGTGCGCGCCGGCAAAGCACAACCGATGATTATCGTGATGCCCTCCGGCAACGAAAACCAGTACGGCGGGATCGGTTCGTACTGGTTCAATCACGCGCCGCCGCCGCAAGGCGACGGCAAACGCTGGGGCGATTACATTTGGCAAGACCTCGTCAGTTTCATAGACGCCAAGTACCGCACCCTCCCGCGCCGCGAGAGCCGCGCGATTGGCGGACTCTCCGCCGGCGGGCAAGGCGCGCTGATGCTGGGATTCACGCAACCCGACACGTTCAGCGTCGTCGGCGCGCACAGTCCGTCTATGCGGCACGCCGATGGCTCGATTGCTTTTTTCGGCGACCCAGCTTTTTTCAACCAGTATGATCCGGTTTGGCTCGCGCAAAATTCGGACGCGTGGAAACGCCTGGCGATTTGGATTGACGATGGCGACGCGGACAAGCAGTGGGGCGGACCGATTCGGGAATTTCACGAGTTGCTCACCGCGCGAAACATCCCGCACGAATACACCGTTTTCCCTGGCACGCACGATCCCTCGTACTGGTCGCCGCTCGTGCCGACCTATTTACAATGGTACAGTTCCAAATTGGCAAGCCCATGAAAATCTTTTTGCTCTTGTGTCTGCTCGTAAGCGCGACCGGTTGCGGCGTGGCATCGGCGTTTCAGCCCACCGCCACCCCAACCCCAACCGCAACACTCACCGCCACACCCACCCACACTTGGACGCCAACACCCAGTTTGCCCACTACCACCGCCACGCGGGGTCCTTCGCCGACGCCGACGTTGACGCTCACGCCGTCGCGCACCCCATCGCCAACGCCGACCCCAACGCGCACGCTCTCGCCAACGCCGCCGCCCACCATCGCGCCGTCGCGCACGCCGACACCCTGGGCGCAACCTGCGCCGGGCAAGATCACGCGGATTGACACGAAATTTCGGAGTGCGGCTTTGGGCGAAGATCGCCGCATTGTGATCTACCTGCCGCCGGGGTATAATCAACAGACGCAACGTCGGTACCCGGTGCTGTACATGTTGCACGGGTACGGCGGGTTCAACCTCACCAGCACGACGGAATGGGAGCAATGGGGTTTGCAATCTCAAGCCGAGTTGATGATCAGCGACGGTAGAATCCAGCCACTGATCATCGTGCAACCGAGCGGCTATATGGACAAGGGCGAGCCGTCGTACTTTTTCAATCACGGACCCGGCACGGACGGCAAACGCTGGGGCGATTACATTTGGCAGGACGTGGTCAAGTACGTGGACAGCACCTATCGCACCATCCCCGCGCCCGCGAGCCGCGCGATTGGCGGCTTTTCGCTCGGCGGGCAAGGCGCACTCTCGCTCGCGCTTGCGCATCCCGAAGTCTTTCAGGTCGTCGCCGGACATAGCCCGTCGTTTCGTGGCGCGGACGGTTCGATTGCGTACATCAACGATTGGAATTGGTTCAACCCCTTCGATCCGATTTGGCTCGTCCAGAATACCGAGCACGCGCGCCAATTGAAAATTTGGCTTGACGTGGCGCAGAGCGATACCGCCGTGCGCGAGTGCGGTCCGGGATCGGATCGCTGTGTGCACGCGTTCCACGATCTGCTCGTCGCAAAAAACATTCCGCACGAGTATCACGACGATCAGCCCGGCGTTCACGACGGATTGACGTACTGGCGATGGCAAATTCCCGATTATCTGGAATTTTATTCGCGGAGTTTGATCGGACAATGAAACACTTGAGAATTTGGATTACACTGTTCGGGGTGGCAACGCTTGGGGCATTTGTTGCCAGTTGCCTTGCGCCCGACACCACGATGCAACTTGCGCCGGTGCGCGAGGAATCGCTCACCGCCATTTCGCGCGCCGCTGTGCCCTCCGCTACGCCCACCGCCCCCTGCGATGTGGTGCCGAGTCTCGCGCCCGACCGCCCGACGATTCCCGCGCCATCCGCCATTCCGCAATTCACGCTTTCGCCGATTCCAACGCTGGGCACTGCCGCCAGTGACTTGGTGGACGCCAAGTTTTACAGCAAACTAATCGGCAAGGAAATGAACGTGCTCGTCTATTTGCCGCCGGGGTATCACACTTCGACGCAACGCTACCCGGTGATTTATATGCTGTCCGGGTTTGGCGGCGATTACCGCGAGTGGGCAATCTACGGCTTGTGCCGCGTGTTGGACGCGCTTGTGCGCAACGGGCAAGCCCAACCGATGATCTTGGCGATGCCGGAAGGCGCGTTCTCGTACTGGTTCAATCACGCGCCAGCGCCGGGCAGTGACGGCAAACCGTATGGCGATTACGTATGGCGTGAAGTCGTGCAATTTATGGACACGAACTATCGCACCCTCCCGCGCCGCGAGAGCCGCGCGATTGGCGGACTCTCCGCCGGCGGGCAAGGCGCACTGATGCTGGGATTGACACACCCTGAAGTGTTTAGCACCGTCGGCGCGCACAGTCCGTCGTTTCGCGGCGCGGACGGCTCGTTGCCGTTTTTTGGCTCGCCCGAATATTTCAAACAGTATGATCCGGCATGGCTGATTGAAAACACAACCACATGGAAACAGTTGACGCTGTGGATGGATATGGGGCACGAGGACAAGCAGTGGGGCGGCGTGATCCAAGAGATGCACACGCGTTGGGAACGGCTAGGCGTGCCGCACGAATTTCAGGACACGTGGCCGGGCGTTCACGACGCCGATTACTGGAGCGCGCACACGCCGGACTATTTGCGGTGGTACTCGCGCAACTTGGAAGGTGAATGAGCGCGGGGCGCGTCGGCGGTTGACAGCACGCGAATGACACCCGCGCTCCCATCCACCTCGATCCATTCCCCCGTTTGAATCTCCGCGCCAATGTTCGCGATCCCCGCCACCGCCGGCAGACGATACTCGCGCGCGACGACCGCGCTGTGCGACAACATGCCGCCGCGCGCGACGACAAGCCCGGCGAGACGCGCAAACACCGGCGTCCATGCCGGGTCTGTTGCGGGAGCGATCAGAATTTCGCCCGGCAACACCGCCGCCAATTCCTGCGCCGAGGTGACGACCCGCGCGACGCCGCGCGCGATCCCAGGACTGATCGCGCGCCCATGCCATTCGCGCGAAACGCGCGCCACGCGCGGACGATCATTTTCGACGGGCGCATCGTCGAGCAAAAACGTTGGGTAAGCGGTCGCCGGCGATTGCTCGAACTCGCGTTGGTACACGCGCCACTCGCTTTGCCGCGCGGCAATCGTTTGGGTGAGCGCGGCGACGTTACGGCGAACGTCGCCCCCATTCGGCGCGGCGAAATAATCGGCAAGTTCCGAATGGGTTGCGTAGAACACCGCGGCGCGCTCGGCGATCACCCCCTCCGCGACGAGCCGCTCCGCGAGCAGCCCATACAATCGCCGCGCCACGGCTAGCGCTTTCTGCCAATAGTAACGCTGGTCTTCGCGCAGTCCGACGTACCGACGCGTGAGATCGCAGAGCCGGTTGAACCACGCACCACGCGCGCCGGTCGGCAAGCGAAATGTTACCGCGCAATTTTCCCCTGTCGCATTTTTTTCTCCACCGCTGTTTTGCGCCAATAACTGCGTCACTTGCGTCGGGTCGTCCGCAAACGTCGGCACCGCCAGGTCGAGCGAAAACGAGCGGTGCCCATGTTCCGCCAAAAATGCGCGCAACGGCGCGCTGGAAATTTCGATCTGCCCGGCGGCAATTTCCCGCAACGCACGATCCACCTCGCGCGTCTTGTGCGGCACATCGGCGACGAGCCGCGCGGCGATTTCGTTCGCGTGCATGGGATCGATCCACGCGGCGCTCAACCGTTTGAGCAAACCGAAAGCGAGATCGGCATCCACCAAACTCCAACGATGAATTCGCAAAAAATCGCGGTGGCTGTCTTCGATGACGCGCAACGCACGAAAAATTTCGTGCGGCGGTGCATCCTGCAACGCGGCGCAGTGCGCGTGCACTGCGCCGATGCGCGCGTCGTGTTCGCGCGTGTAGCGCACCCAATGCGCGTGATTCGTCAGCGGCGAAACATTGAACGGATCGGCACAAAACGCGCGGAGGAGCGAGGCGAGCAGGCGCGGCGCATCCACCCAGCGCGGGTACGGCGCGCGCTGGCGAAACGCCAAATCGCCGGCGGGGAAATAGCGTGCTGCGTCTTCGGGCACAAGCGCATTGGGAAACACCTTGTAGATGATCTGAAACGCGCGGGCATTGGCGTAGGGGTGCCCGCGCCACAAACGCAGGAGCGGAATAGTTTCAGCGGCAGGATAGCCGAGAAAGCGCAACGGGTCGCGCAGTGCGGTGGCTTCAATCGCCGGCGCAAGGTGCGACCAGCCGAGCGGCGAAACGGGCGCCGGGAACCGCTCGTTGAAAAATCCGCTCGTCCATAAAACGGCATCGGGGTTTGACATCGCGCCGGATTATACTGCCGCGCGCCGGGTTTGACAAACTGGATGCAAAAATTTATAATGCGCCCCGTAAAGTAATTTGGCATTTGCACATTTGTCATTGAGACGGGCGAATAGCTCAGCTGGTAGAGCGCTTGCTTTACACGCAAGATGTCACGGGTCCGAGTCCTGTTTCGCCCACAAAGGTGACATCACGAGCGGAGCACTGTATCTAGCGCTCCGCTCGTGTTCTTTTGCGCTTGTGGTAGACAACAACAACCATTTCCGCAGACCGGTTGGCGATGTCGAATCTGCCGCGCCATGCCAACGGCGGACATGGCTGGGTAATACCAACCACGCCCGCCGTTGTATCAATTCACTATGGCTTGGCGTTCAATCCGGAATACCGCACATCTGCCACTCGTTCGCGGCGCGGTCAATCGGACGCAAATGCAGAACCGTCCCAGCGTGCCGCGTCGGTTCCAGCAAAGGACGCGCTTGCTCTGGCGTGATGTTCAGCACGGTGAGCGTCTTGCCCTCTGGCGTGTAAATCCACATACGATACAGCGCAATCGGCTCACCCCACCGCGAAAGCGAATACGTCGGATACGTGAACGTTTCGCACGGTGCCGTGGTCGGAACACCCTGAGCGCTTGGCACTTGCGCCGGCGGAGCCAACACCAGCCCCAACACCAGTCCCAGAGTGATAACGACAACGCCGACGCCCACAACCCCCACAAGTCGTTTCATTTTGCTACCTCCGTTTGTTCCACTTGAGTAGCCGCTTGGCAATCCGCACAGCCACACCCGCGTTCATGCAGTTCCACCTGCACGCCACACGCGCGGCACTCCCAAACATTGTGCGCCTTTTCGGTCAACGGCACGTTGCAATTCGGACACCACATACAAAACCTCCTTGTCTCAAAGATGTACCACGACTTTCGCGCCGATGACATCCCCAAGTCAAGCACAGTGGGGTGATATGGTTCGCTTGTGGAAGAGATGGCTTGGCATGCCTGTTTATTCTACTGGGTCACCATAGCCATCGGCGGGCTTGCCTTCGGTAAGCATGGCACCGCACCGTTGGCAGAGAGTCAAGCCGGTACGTTTGGCAACGGCAATTGCCGATTGCGGGTGGTCACAGTGTTCCAACGGCGGGAACGCTTGACCGCATCGGCATCTGCGATTGCGAGTTTTCAAATCCACGCAACGAATCCAATAATCGGGATGCGTGCAGGGTTGGCGGTGCGAACCCTTGCCCGATTTACCCTTACCCTTACCTTTGCCTTTGCCAGGAACGCCTGGCTGGGTGGCTTGGAGCACGGCTTTAGCGGCGCGGATGGCGATGGCTTTTTTCGTAATCATTTTGCATCCTGTTCAATTTGGATTGGTTTAATTTTCTGCCGTCACTTTCGCACAGACAAGACCCAGGGTCAATCTTTTTTTCCCCCAGTTTTAACCCACACGTAAATTGGCTTTGAGAGACGCAAAAGGATTTTGGGCGGGGAAAGATAGGTCTTGGGCGAAATAAATGCCTGAGAAACACCCAGAATGAACGGGCACGATTGTAGACTTGGGAGAACCGAGAAAAGCAAGCGTTGCGGGATTTAGGATGTGGCGGGCTTGGAAAATGCCTGTGAAACACCCAGAATGAACACAGACGATTGTGGACTTGGGAGAGCCGAGAAAACCACTGCCCGCGAGTGTAGATAGGGCTGGAAAAACAAGTTGCCCGGAGAAACCGCGTGAATCGGCGGTAGGCATTGGTTTTGGGATTGTAGGTGTTTGGTGCGGAAGCGTACCGCCGAAGCGGACTGGGTTGATGATACTGACCACCTCGGCGGCATACCGGCTGTAGCGTCGCCACTACAAGCAGTCCACTCAACGTTCGGCTTCCTGCTCCAAGCCCGGCAATGTGGGCATACTGGGCGCACAAACGCGTTTGCGAAGCGCGTGGACGGTTTGCTTTGCGCGCTTGCCCAGCACCAAACGGGACCCGGTTATTTCCGGCGGCAGAAGCCGATCCAGACTGGGCGCGGCAAGCAGGAGCGGCGCAGATTCTGCCGCTGGAACCGACTGCCCAACGGACGCGCTGGGCACAGACGTTTGCGCTTCTGCCCGCGCATCAACCGCAAACGGTTCCGTGAGGGCATTGCCGTGAATCACATACGATTTGTCAGTAGCAACTGCGGCGAGCACGTCGGCAAATTGGGCGTCGGTCACGCCATCGGCGGGGCGCAGTTCGTACAACGAACCGTTCAAGCCATACAACCGCAGGTTGATCCGCGCCATCTGCACGCACGTCGCATCAATGTCCATCCCGAAAAAACGCACAATCGGATAGCGCCGTTCGATTGCCCAACGCGGACACAGCGACGCGGATGCCAAGAGCATGATGCCACTACCACAACCGGCGGGGTCAGCAATATCATACGGCTCGAACTCTGCACCCAGTTGATCGACCAACGCCAACTTGGTTTCCCATTTCATGGATTCCGCAATTCCCAGCACTTGCGCCATTTTGTAGTAGCGCGATTTGGCTGCCAATTCCGCGTCAATGTGCGCACGCAGGTCCGCCGCAATCTCGGACAGGGAAATTTCAGCCATCATCCGCGCGACTGTCCACGGCGTAAAGAACTGACCGCGAAACTTGGAGTCGCTGGGACACACAAATTCCATAAACACATTCCCGAGGCAATCCGCATAGGTGTAGTTGGGCTTGCCTTCTGCCATGACGCCATCCGTAGTAGCCGTGAGCAGGATGGCATACGCTTCGCTAAAATACTCAAGCGTTTGCGGTTTCCAGCGTTTCTTGAGCGCGGCGAAACGCGCTTCGATTGGGTCGGATGCCTTGAACGTGGCGGCGACCGCTGGGGGACACGCCGCCTGGTGTTCGCGCACATACGCGGCGACTTGGTTCCAAAAATAGGGGAGCGCATCGAGCGAGATTTCGATCACATCGAGGAACGCGCGGAAAATGTCGATGTACGCGTAACCTTCGTAGCCGCATTTTTCGAGCAGGCGCGCGATTTGCGCGTGGGCTTGGTGCGGGTCACCGTGAGTCAGGGCTGGCTTCTGTTTGGACTTGGACATGGTTTCCTCCGTTTGCAAAGTTGGTAGCGACAACTTGAACCAGAGGAACTGGTGGGTCAAACGCAATGCCGTATGCCGTAGACGCATCCAGTTCCGAGCCACGCGCTACGCCGAAGGTTGTGGAAAAATCAAGCCGCTCAGTCAACAGTGAGCGGCTTGAACCGAACAGTTAGAATGGGTTTGGATGGCACGAATCCATCCCAATTTTGGATATTTAACGAATCCAAGCGGCTGGGCGCGAGCGACGCCACCGCGCTCCGCCGAAGCGGACTGGGTCTGGTGATACTGACCACCACTCACTTGCCAAACGCCTGCTGATGCGCCGCGTGCAAACGCGCACTGGACACTTTGGCATAAATCCGCGTGGTCACCGGCGAGGAATGCCCAAGCAAGTCTTGCACGACCGAGAGATCACCCGTAATTTCCAGCACCCGGGTTGCGAAGGCGTGCCGAAGGGCGTGCGGTGTCAACGGCGCATCGAGCCGGGCGCGGCTGGACAATTCCGCAAAGATGCACTGGATTTGATGCGTGGTGAGCGGTAAACGTTTCTTGGCGCTGGGCAAACTGTGGCGGGTAAAGACCGGCAGTTCGCCGAGCGCGCGCGTCAGCGTGCCATCTTTGCGCTCGCGCAAGTACGCTTCGATAGCGTCCCAGGCGGTCGCGTCGAAATAGACCACCCGTTCTTTGTTGCCTTTGCCAATCACGCGCGTCGAGTGGTTGCGCTTGACCAGGTCGCCGCGCGTCAGTTTGACGATTTCGCCCACGCGCATCCCCGATGAGCGGAGCGCGTGGATCAGGGCAACGTCGCGGAGTTGGCGCAAGCGCGCCTGTTCCGCGCGGGCAGGGGACGCGTGTGGTGCTTGGGCGTCGTAAGTCGTGGCTTCGAGCAGGGCGGCGATGTGGTCGTCGTCGGGGGTCTTGGGCAAGCGCGACCGTTTGGAGCGATTGTCGTGCACGAGTTTGAGCAAGCGTTCGGTATCCACCGCGTCGAAGGCGACGATGCGTTCGAGGACGCACCAGCGCACGAAGCGCACGACGGCGGTGAGGTAGGTCTCTCGCGTGACCGAGGCAAGGGGTGGGGCTTCGTTCTTCATGGCGACCGCGAAAGCAATCACATCATCCACCGTCACCGTGGTAGGGTCTTGACACTGGGATTGGGTGAAGAAGCGTGTGACGCCAATGCCGTACAGTTTGACGGTGTTATCAGACTTGCCGGTGCGGAGATAGTCGAGAAAGCGGTGAATGGTCAACGGCACGGAACGCCGCACGGCATCACTAGCGTTCGGGGTGTTGCCACGTGGCGCGTTGGCTGGCTCGGCGTGTTGAGCATCGGCGTGCGTGGCATCGTTGGCATGTGCGGTACCGTCGCGTGGCGCATCGGCGTTCGGTGTGCCGTTACGTGTACGTGGCGCACGCTCGGCATCGCGCGCCAGATTTCCAGACTGCTGAATTTGAAAAACCATAGAGACATCCATCCTTGGGGTAGGGGCGTGGTACGTGTCGGCTTGGCGTTGCGTTCATGTTTCTATGTCGCATAACTGTCATTAAGCGACATAGAAACAGAAGCGCATTAACGCGATTTTTGATGTTCCACGCTCGATCTGGCGCATCGCGCGATACGCAATGCGCGAGCACGGGATTCACGGCTTGCGTCAATCCGCCAGCGCACGCTCAACCATTCGCGTTTGGCGGCGTGGCATCGAGCGTGCCAGTAGACTCGTCAGCCACTTTGCGGCGCATCTTGTTGAGCAAGGCTTCCAATGGATTCAAGCCCGCTGTGAACCAAGCCGCCGCGAACGCCATCATGATTACGTCGCCGCACTCTTCCGCAAACGCTCGTTCCGTGTACGGTTTGTGGCGCGCCGGATTATTCCGCTTCCACTTGCCAGCGTCTTTGGCATTCTGTTGCTCGAAACACTCGCCGAGTTCGCACACGGCAAAACCCAGCGCCTCCCGTGCGTCTGGAATCGCCAAGCCGCGCACGGCGTAGTATGCCTGGATAACTTGCGCCAGTTTGTTTGCGTGCGGGAACGCCTCCGCAATCAGTGCCTCGAACTGACCAGAGGTCGCCGGTGCCGCCGGACGAGCTGGCGCGGTTGCCGGTTTTCGTTTTGACTTTGGTTTGGGCATGTCGGTCATCCTTTTATAAAGTTAGATTGTGGAATTTTTAGAATCAACCCTAGAATATATCTGGCGCATGTTCCTCCACTCGCCCAGTGCTTTGGGCGGGTTGCTCAGTGCTTTGGGCAGGTAACAAATGCCGTAATTCCCAAACCTGGATCGGTTTGGGCTTGTCGTTCAGTGCGATTTCGCGCGCCACTTGCTCGGTCGTCGGAATGACCCGATAGATCGACGCGCCACCGAACCACTGCGTTACCAGCGAGCCGTCAGATTGCGGAATATCAATCCGCCCCACGACGGAGCCAAAATGATTTTCCTCCGTGATCCGCCCTGCCAAGCGGATGTGTCCCATCAATTCAACGACTGCCCACGTTTCGATGTGGGTTTGCTCTGCCATAATCCATCTCCTTCGTGCCAAGCCGTGTCACCAACCGTGCCAACGGCATATTATATTTGTGAAAATAATCGCAACCGGCGCGTACCGGCGCGTACCGGCGCGGATTTTTTTGGTCTTTTTTTCAGAAAACCCCACAAATACCGAGGCAATATGCATGTGGAGGCAAAAAAAATCTGAAAACCCGCGCCGGTTATGAAAAACAGAGCAATGCCCTGCTCTGACCGTGTTGCTCAACCGATTTCACACGCATCCACGTGCATCGGGTCAACTCGGCGGGCACCACTCAAGCATATCCGCCGAGAAGTACGCGCCATACGCATCATGACTTTCGACCGCCCAACACAGCCAGGTGTCACCCCGTTGAAAGACGGCTTGGGCTTCGTTGCCGATGCGAACAATATCACCAATGGCTGGAAACCCCCAGCCCTGGGCACGATGGAACGTGTTGCCGTTCAAACTCGTTCTAACCACGCGATAGGTTTTACCTCTAACCAGCACAACTAGGTCAGAGACCTTTGCTCCAAATACTGGTGCACTCATAAACGCTGACCTCCCTCTTTTCTCACCGTGTGACGACGCACAATATTCTTACGTCGTGGCGGTGTAAACACTGCCAGTCTGCCGCGTTGATCCGCCGCGTAGCCGGACTAGCCGACTCGCGGACTGTGACGATACCTCTGAACGAATCCACGCTCACCACCACTCCCGTGATTGGAGCGTTGGTCTGGGGATCGCGCCACACGACCCGCTGATTTTCGTAGCAACCTTTTGCGTTCACCATCCTCTCCTTTCTTCTTCGTCTTTTGTCTCCACGAACAACATGCGATTCATTTGCCGGGCGCGTTCGAGTTGGCGATAGAACTCGTCCAAGTTGCCGCGCTCGGTGGCTTGCATGGCAAGGTCGTGCGCCTCGCACCACCATTGATACAGTTCGGCTCGGCTGGGTTTGAGCACAATGGGTCTCTTTTTTACGATGACTCATTAGCATCATGACTAGAACAACGCAATCTGCCGTTGAATCCGCAAATGCGTTTCGATTTCGACGTGTGGCACGCCACCGGTCGCGGCGCGCCAAAAAAAATCAAGGTCAACGTACTGAGAAAGCAATTCGCGGTCAGTAGCATTTACGCGCCGTTCAAAAAACAACTCGCCTTTGGTTTTGGTTGTGCGTTCATTTTCCGCAAGCATCAAGTCCTTGCGCTGGGCATTGGTTCGGCGCGCAAGTGTGACCAAACGGCGCAAGCGGCGCGGCAACAACCTTTTTAGTTCGTCGCGTGCAACCTTGGCGCGCGCCGCTTTGGTTTTCAACGAGTTTGACCACACGAGAATAAGGTACGGGTCAGTCGGACACCCGTCCCACGCCGGCACAATCTCCGTGAATTTGCCCAACTTTCTTTCACCCCATCCCAGGTTTGTCAGGACGCCGACTACATCGCCGATGATGTATGATTCGGTCATCCCGTTAATGCCTGGGTCGTGCTCAAACACCGCGACAACAGTCATAATCAAAATAACCTTTATTCTCCACGAACAGGTTCGACGGCTACCCAGCCTTCGCCACCGCAAGTTGAGCAGGACTCGCCATCACATTCAGGGCAGGACATAGTACCACCCTCGGGGTCGTCAACCCACCCGCGACCGTCACACTCATCGCAGTCGGGGAACTCCATTTTCTTGCCGTGACAATTTGGACATTCAACCCATTTGTTTTCGTCTGACATATTTTACCTTTCTTTCGGCTGGAAGGCGCCGAACGGCGAGCGTTAACTGCGCCGCGCACTAATTACCGTCCGATTCAACCGCCGCCTGCGCGGCGTCCGTTGCACGCAATGTTGGAGCGCAATTCGGGCAGTAGTCTTTACCACTGCGGAACACCCAACCATTTTTACGCGCTTCTCTACGTGCTTGCTCCGACGTGTGACTAGCAAAGCCCATATCGCCACACTCATCACATTTGACCCAAACATCCTTTTGAATACTCATTGTCGCTCCAAGGCTCGCGTTAGGCGCAAGGGCGGTAGAACTTTGGCAGTAATGAGCCGCCCTTGTCGCCGCATTGTTAGACCGCGTGCCGTTCGCTGAAAGTTTCCATCCAAA
Source organism: uncultured Anaerolineales bacterium (assembly GCA_903825565.1). Lineage (GTDB taxonomy): Bacteria > Chloroflexota > Anaerolineae > UBA4142 > UBA4142 > CAIKBD01. The sequence goes on from CAIKBD010000278.1 coordinate 26,368, forward strand.
ATAACAGAATCTTGCGAGCCTGTTCTTGCGATAATTCAGGAAAGTCGCGGAGCAAATACGGACGCGCTCCGAACATATTCGTTACGCCACTCTCGCGTAACTCATCAAGATATTCGAGATGCTCATCTGTTACAAATTCAGGACGTTCTGACATGGGAAACCTTTCTGCTCACAACGAGCGGTATAACTTCTTTTCACCCAGGTTTGTCAGGACGCCGACTACATCGCCGATGATGTATGATTCGGTCATCCCGTTAATGCCTGGGACGTGCTCAAACACTGCGACAACAGTCATAATCAAATAACCTTTCTTGACGTGGTAGTGTGTGATACACGCCGCGCTCAATTACTGTTACCGTGTTGGTGTCGTCGGTCGCCATTGATACGACTTTTCCATCGCGCGCAATGCACTCATGGATAAAACCCAACTGCGTGTCACGGTATTTGCCGTCGCTTCGGAACGGCGTTCGATCTGTTTCGATAACCGTGAGCGTCCAACACTTGAGTAAATAGCAATACTCGCCGGTTTGGTCTGCCGCTGGGTGAGCGGCTCCGATCCGATTCGCGCAAAATTCGTTGTTGCAAGTGCAATCGGTTTGTGGCGATACGTCCACTACAACGTTCTTGCGCGGAGCACTATAATACGTGGCAAACACGGCAACCACGTCTCCAACGTGAACGATGTCGGCGACGGTTTGCGCGACTTCCTGATAGTACGCGTTGCCATCGGCTCCGAAAACTACTCCATCCTGCTCGATGCGGATTGGTTGGATTGGCAGATAGTCGTCCGGGTCAAGGCAACGGATAAAACTATTTGGCATGTTGTGCCTCTACGCTATGGGTTGGAGTCTTGGAAATTCTGTCCACGCCTTGCCATCAAGCAGTGGAATATCGTGCTCGTTTTGTGGTGATGCGATAAGCCGATCTGGTTCGCCGGGCATGGGCATCCACCTGCCCCACTGCTTGAAGAAGAATGGCACTTGCGACTTGAGACAATCATCGCGGAGCGACCGCGCCCAGTCTGGACGCATCGGGCGGGCGTTGGGTCCCGATTCGCCGCCGGCGATGACCCAGTGAATCAAACCAGACGCGATCCACGTCTTTGGGTGGGTGTATTGCATCCACACATCCAGATTCACATTGTCCAAAAGCGGCTCGCAACTCACAAATCGCACCGCCGCCGGAATTTGCAATAACAGCGGGATACGCCGCTCCGCCGCTTTTTGGTGCTCAACGCTGACGCCAAACCAGACATTCGGCAGGGGCAAGCCGATAAACCCACCGCCAAACGAAATTCCCGGCGTTTGGGTCAATGCCCAATTGCGCTCAAAGAATTTCAGAGCGCGCTCTGGTCGCTTGGTCAAAATTTGGAACGTGTGCTGTGGCGCATCGCGCATCACCTCGAACAACCGATAGATAATCCAATCCGAAACCTGGGGATGAAATAGATCGCTCATCGAATTGACAAATATCATGCGCGGCTTTTTCCACCGCAACGGTTGGTCAAACCGCTCTGGGTGCAAGCGCACATTGTATTTCGCGTTCGATGCAGACCATTCGCGCCACGCCTGACCCGCCGCGCCGCGAAGCCGTTTATCCGTGCGCTCGGCGTAGCAGTGCGTGCAACCGGCAGATATTTTAGAACAACCAGTCACCGGGTTCCAAGTCGCATCCGTCCACGCAATTTTAGATTTGTCTCCCATTGGTGTATCCTCCTTTGCCGTTTCGGATTTGCTCTGTCGTGAGCAGAAAGGACATATTGTTGCGCGCCATCGGACTTACCTCAACAAATCCGGGTTGAACCGAATCATCCCACTCGCACGCACAATCAAGCGTCGTTTCGCAAGCCGTGCCAGCGCGCCACCGAACGCGCCGCCATTCGCAGAGTAGCGCGATTCGACCGCTAGTTGTTCCACACGCACGCCGCTTGGAAACATCGGATACAAGTCGCCTAACGTTTCCAAAATTTTCTTTTCGGTCTTGTCGAGTTTTTCGCTCGCTTTTTGCACTAACGCGGTAACGCGATTCGCCGATGCCATGTGGCTCGGCAACGATGCGGATTCCGCCGCCGATTCGCCGCCAAGCGCAGTTTTGATTTGCTCATTGATTGCCGCCAGCGCGCCAGTGAGTTTGGCGATTTGCGCGTCGCGTTCGTTCACGGCGAGTGCAATTTGTTGTTGCACATCTTCATCGGTGATCGTGTCCGCTTGTTGCGTCTCGAGCGCAGTACGCAATTCGTCATTCTCTTTTTGCAACCGCTCGGCGCGTTCCACGATTGCCGCTTCGACGCGCGAAGATTTGGTCAATTGCGTTTTAGCCGGTATGAATTTGGCGAACGCTTTTTGCAACGAGTCCGTGTCAACGGCTTGGGCGATGTTGCCCGTCGCCGTGAACGCATCCTCGTCCGCTTCTGGGTCATAGTGAAAGGTTTCGCGGCGGTGAAACTGCACACAGTCGAACGTCTTCAACCAGGCGGGGGAGAGCACCAAACCAGTCCCGTCGGCGAGCGCGGGCAACCTGCCAATGAAGGTGTTCACCAAATCGCTCTCCGCACCTTGCGCGTCAAGCCAATCCCGCGCCGCGTCAATACTGCCCGGGTCGGTTAAGCGCATCACGATGAGCGCGTTGACCTGGGACAACGCATCCTTGTTGATCATCTGCGGGCGTTGCGCGATCAACGTCATACCGATGCCCTTATTGCGTCCAATGCGAATGAGTTTGTCCATCGCACCGTACACGCCGGCAACGGATTCCATCACCCGTTGCGGAACGAACTCAGGCGCTTCCTCGATGACGAGATGCACTGGCGCATGATTGATTTCAAACAATGTATTACCAAAATCCGCGACGACTTGCCGCCAATGCGACTTGCTTCGCATTTGCGACAGGTCAATCACAGTCGGAACACGCATCTCGGCGACGTACCGCGCAATCGCACCGCCCATTTCCGGCGTGAGTTCGATTTGCCCGCGTTGCCCGCCGATGACGGCAATCGGCAACCCTTTGCCTTTGCCGTCTGCGCTGATGCCCAAATCCCACCAACGCCCAACCGGATCGAAGATGACTACGGGCACGCCCTGGCGAATGAACTGCTCGACGAGGACCGCCGAGTTGTGGGTCTTGCCAGAACCCGAAATCCCGACGACGCCCAGTTTTTTCGTCGCGGCACGCGCCAGCGAAATTTCAAATTGCTTGTCGTTGAGTACACTTCTCCCAAGGGTTAGCACTTTTGTTTGAACCATCACGATGCTCCTAAGATTTTATGCGGTTTGGGCAATTTCGAGCAGACACTCGACGCACAACGCCTCTAGTTCCAGGGCGTTGAATAGGGCGAGCGCTTTACGCTCGGGCGCGGTTTCCAGATACCGCTGTTGGGCACAGTACGTGGCAAACCACAGCGGGTTATTCAACGAAGCCGTGTGCGTCAGGTGCCACAGACCGCCCGGATAAAGCCGGGCGGCTGTGGTTTGACGACTGGATACCAGTGCGCTCATGCGTCCTCTGCGGGTTCATCGTCCGAATCGTCGGCGTCGTCATCGCCGGCATTGTCGTCGTCGCCAGATTTCGCGCCGGCTGATTCTGTCAATGCGCTGGCAAGTTTGGCAATAATGGGATGCGCTTCCGCGTCAGCCGCGTTGGCAGTTGCTTGCGCTGGAGCCGCTGACTCGGCGCCCGGCTTGCCACCCTGGGTTCCGTTTGCAACATTCGCGTCCTCTACTTTGCCGATGACGTAAATCGGAAACATCATTTCGCCCGCCACTTCTTTCGGGCGCACCTCGAACACAATGCGCTTGCCCACGCACGAGTGCATATCATTTCCAAACAACTTGTTGAGTTTCCGGCGATTGGCGGTGATGGTCACCGGGAAACCTTGCGTCGCTTCTTTGAAAAACAGAACGGGCGTGGGCACATTCGCTTGAGCGCGTTTCATGTACACCGGCAGGATGTCTACCCGCGCGACCGTGAGCGTGAACTTTTGGTGCGGCGTGATATATTCCCCGCACAAATATCTTTCAAAGTTGCTCCACTTGGGTTTGGCGGCATTGCCATTCCCGTTTCCGTTCCCTGCACGCGGCGTTCCTGGTTGGTTAGACATTGGTTGGTTAGACATTGGTCTTCTCCTTTCGGTTGAGATGGGTGACGATGCGTTCGTCATCTGGGATGACTGTCGCACTAATGAACTGAAGGGTCAAGCCGTTTGGATTTAACTCGTTTGGTTGTGGAAGATAGAGCATCCACGCGCGCACTCGCCTGACGCCGAATCGGTTTGGCGCATTTTCGGTGCATCATGTTATAGCCCCGTTTGGGTTTCGATGTGAGCGCGTTCGGTTCTGCATTGGCTTGCCGCAACCGCAAATTCTGCTTTTCCAAAAACGCGGCGATTTGTTCCGGCGTTGACTTGACCAGGCAATACGGATTCTCGGCGTGCGCCGGTTCGCACTCGGCGCAATACGCGTGCAAGGGCTTGCCGTTCCGCTTGACGCCGAGGGGACCGCGACACGCATAATTCTTTAGGTTGATGTTCGTGTTAAAGCCCCTGTACGTGGTGAGCCAGATTTTGGAATTTGCCATTCTAGACCTCCTGTTCAAAATTCAATTGAACCGCACGCTTGGTGCGCCGCACCGCGAGCGGTTCCGCTTGGTCGGGAATGCCGACCGTCCGCCCACTGCGCGGCGTGACCCCCAAGTTCACCAAGTTCACACGCGCGGTCAGCGCAATGTCACGCAACACCTCTTGCACCTCACCTACCGTTCGCCGTTCGGGGGCTGCCATCATGCCCGCAATGCGGTTGATTTGCGCTTCCACGTCTTGGTTCTGGGTCAGATTCATCGCGCGCCACGTTTCAATCGTGTTTCGCACTTGCAACGCCGAACGCCCCACGAGTTTACCGTTATTCTCCCGCATCCTTTCCAGCACATTCACAAACCCTTCGTAAATCAAACTCAGCGCTTGTGTTTCCAGGTCGCGCATAAATCCATCCACCAATTGCTGTTTGCGTTGGCGCGCCTCCTGCACAACATCCTCGTTCATCCGCCGGAGCATGGCTTCGCGTTCGTTGGCTTTTTTCAAAGCCGTGCGTTCGTGCACACGCTCAATTTCGCGTTGCGCCTCGATGCGTTCCTTCTCCGCCGCATCTTCGGCAAGCAACGACGGGAGCGGAATGAACGACAACTCGGTGGTAAAGCCAAATGAATCATACACTTCGCGCTGGGTCGGAATGGCGTTCTGAATGCGTGCCATGAACACCTCTACAAAAGCATCTTCGGTGAGCCGGGTTGCCCCGACGTCGAGCGACTTGGGGTTGAGTCGAACGAGCCGCTTGTAAGCCACACGCGCCGCAACAGCATACGCATCAATCAACTGACCCAGGATGGGTTTCCAGTCGCGCTTGATGCGGTCGCGCATTGCAAAATAGCGACGCTCGTATTCCGCGTTCGTGGCTTTCCATTCCGCATACGCGCCCAGGGGCACGAACTCGCCCCAATAGGTTTTGTACGCGCGGGCGCTCAGCCCCTTGCGCGCGCCGCTCTCAATCGAATCGAGTTCGCGCAGGATGCTGGGGGGCAGGAGCCGTTTCGCGCCCAGGGTCATCAGTTCGTCGTAGACGCGTTGCTCGCCCGCGTCGCGCGGTGTGGGCAGACCCAGGTCTTGCAGGTTGATCCGCGCGGTGGCACGCCAGCGGCGAATGTGCAGGCGCACAATGACGCCGGCTTTCATCAGCGTCAGCCACGCGGGGGTTTGCGCGTTGACCGTCGCGCCGGTCGCCGCGTCGAGTTGCGCTTGCAGGGCGGCGAGTTGGGTTGTTTCGTGTTTGGGTGTGGATGATTTGGACATTTCGGTTACCTCCTTGTGAGGCAACATTCGGTTGAGAAAACTGGTAGGTCAAGCAATTACAAATAATTGCACTGACGGATAGATGCGTAGTTGCGTTTACGAATAGTTGCGCGGCACAGAACGCCGCTGTCTGAGTTCGGTCAGGGCTTGGCGAAACAATTCGCGCTTGCGGGCGCGCGTGCGATGCGCGCCAACGCGTGACGAGACCAAGGTCAAATCTGATTCCGCAAAATACATTCCAAATGCCGCAAAATCGGTGATGTAATAATTGCCGGTGCGCCGATCCCGATACAGAATCATGGCAACATCACCCAACACCGTACACACAATGTCGCCGATGTAAAAGCGCGGGTGGCGACTAAAGCGAATCCCTCTCATAATCTACCTCCGATTGCCAAGTGACCACACCAACCTGGCTATGTGGTGGGTGAACGCGTGCCCGCTCACCCACCACCGAGTAGTTAAAGTGACCGCACCGATTTGCCGTTGCCGCGCGGTTGCAATTGCTCAATCTTTTCTTCGACCGCCTCACGGTTTTCCCATTCCCGCCGATACCGTTCGGGAAGCAGGTCCGGGTCATTGCACTCGCGGAGCGCAATCGCCGTCATGAATTCGATTTCGCGCGTCGAGGGACGAAACCGCTTGACCGCACTGGTGAGCGCGGCGGCGGGTGCCAACCCATCGAAATACGCCAACTGGCACGCCTTGCCAATGAGATTGTTCAATTCCGAACCCGTCCACCCAGCCGTTGCCGCGATTATTTCATCCGCGATGCCAGCACTCCCCAAGTCCAACCCCCGTTCACGCGCCCGCACTTGCAGGATGCTCCGCCGCTCTGGGTCTTCGGGAGCCAGGAACGGAATTTTCAAATCAAACCGACCGTCGCGCCGAAATGCCGCGTCCAGATTGTCCGGGCGATTGGTCGCCCCGATGAACAGAATGTCGCCGCGATGCGATTCGTCCGCTGTGAATTCCAGCAGACCTTTCAAGAGCCGATTGCCAACCCCCGAATCGCCGCCCCCAGTCCGCGACACGCCGAGCTGGTCAATCTCGTCAATAAAAATCAGCGTCGGCGCCATCGCAATCACCGCCGCTTTGAACCGTTCCCAATTCCGTTCGGTCTCGCCCACAATCCCACCGAACAACTGCGCGGGATTCAACGCCAGCGCATTGATGCCCGATTCGCGCGCAAACGCTTTTGCCAACATCGTCTTGCCCGTGCCCGCCGGTCCCGCAAACAAAATACCCATCGGCACCAGGTCTTTGCGCCCTTCTCGAATCGCTTGCGCGATTTGACCCAGCCGGGCTTTGATACGGTCGTGCCCCCCAATAGCCTCAAACCCGAACGTCAAATCCATCGAATCCGCCACCTTGCCGAACTCGGACGCCATCAGCGAGTGTTTGCGTTCCCGCACCAACGCGCGCGTCATCACCCCACCCGTTTGCCCCGCGCGGAGCGCAATGTCCTCGATGTGGATGCGTCCGAGCATCGCGGTTTCGTTGGCAATCCCTTTGACCGTCAGCCCCTCTTCCAATTGCAAGGCGCGCAATTTCACTTGCCCGGCAACGAACGTTTCGCGTTCGTCCGCCGTGGGCAGTGGAATTTCGACTTGCTCGTATTTGCTGGTAGCGCGGCGAATCGCGGGATGCAAGTCCGCCACGTTTTCGGTGACAAGAATGACCAAGTTGCCGGTGTTGGCAATCACGGGGTCGGTGCCCCACCGTTCGAGCGTGACCAACACGCGCCGGTCATCGGGGGACATGAACGCCAGGTCGGTTTTGGGGCAGACCATTTCGGCGTATTCGATAATCACCGCAACCTGCCCGACCAATTGATCACCGTTCGCGTCCACGCCCTTGCGGAGCAAGGTTTCGAGAAGCGGCAACGCGGCGGCAGGGGCTTTGGGCAAGGGCGGTTCAGGTTTCTGCGCGGGGTTCGTGCCCGTGCCGGCGAGGTTGCCGACGAGCGCGGCGAGCGCATTCGGGTTACTGGGGTCAGCGGTGGGGGCGGTCGCGTCATTGGTGTACGCGTCAAAGTCTTGGCGCATGGCGGGCAAGGCAAACGTGATGCCTTCGCTAATATTGTAGCGGACGACGACTTTTTTATTGACCATTCGGCTGAAGAGAAACGTGGTCAGCGGGATGCACCCCGTTTCGTTCCAGGTCACGTAATCGCGCACGTTGAAATGGACGATGAACGCATGACTCTGACTCGCCATATACGCCTCACTGAGCGCGCGCCACCACGCGGGCACAACCCCGTTGACCGGTTTCTTGGCAATGCGGTTAGACATGACAGACTCCTTTCTTTTCTTTGTGGGTATGTTTCGGAATGGATAGATTGGGTTAGATTAACCGGTCGGACAACTTACCCGACCGGTGTAAGTGACACTAGGTTTGCCCAACCGTCGTGTGCGCGGTTTCGTGTTCGTGGTCGTGGCGATGTTTCTCGATGTCGCCCATGCTCTCGAAATTCACACCACGCATTTGCAGTTCACGCGCAATTTGCTGAAGCGCGGCGGACGCTTGCTCGAAATCGCCCTGCCCGACCGCGAACGCTACCGAACCGGCTGTGCCGATAACCAACGAGACCAGCATTTAGACCTCCACCGTGAGCACCAGTGCGCCGTTCGCGGCATACTGGGCATTTTGAAGCGCGAATTGGGATGCGACAATTTGTTGCACCTTCTGTTGGAACAAGACCCCCAGCAATTGATTGAACGCGGCGTTGAGTTGCGTCAAAATGGCGTCGGCTTGCTCTGGGGTGAAATGCTTGGACGCCGGCAAGTCCCAACCATCGCGGAATGTGAGCGTGCCGTCCCGTTCCAGCCGAACGGCGCACTGGTCGCAGACCCAATCCACATACGCACCGCCGACCAGTTTTTCTGCGGGAATGGTTTCGGTGATAGTGTGATTCTGTCTCCACTGATTCCAACCTTGCCCCCAAGCGGTTCCCCGCTTGTCATTGTAGGCGGTGACGTGTTCGGGCTTGGTGCCGACGATTTGGGCAACGAGCGTTTTCACGCCTTCAAGCATTTGGGGATTGTCGAGGACCAGGCGCGGGTCTACGACGGCTTTGGCGGTACGCACCGCCACGAGATTACACGGCATTTGCGTTTCTCCTTCTGACGTGCGGTCAGCACGTCGGGTTTGATTTTCTGCCGCTGACATTCGCGGGAATGAATGAGTGTGTCAATCGCATATAATAGTATATTTGAGATATACCATTTAAGCCAAAAAGAACGCCCAAGCCAAGCATCTTGGGCGGCGGAGACCGAGCGCGCCGAGTTGCGGAGTTAGGATGTCTTGGGGCGACCGACTGCGCGCCGCTGGCGCAAAAATGTGGCGATGTCTTGCCGCGTAAAGAGTGGTGTGCGCCCGTAGCGTTTGGACGGCACCAGGTCGCCGATTTGGTAGATATGTTTTTTGACGGCGGCAGGTTTCATTTTGAGCAGGGCTTGGACTTCGGCAATCGTGAACAATTTTTCCTCGGCGTTGCCCGCAGATTCGAGTGCGGTTAGGATTTTGCGAGTAGTCATCATAAATAGTATACACCAAATTTACTATATTTCCAAGCCCAGGCGCACGGCTGCCCGCCTGCCCGCCTGGCAACTTGACCAGAGCGGGCGATGATGCTACACTCTAACTAGCCTCAGGTGGTCTATCACCTCGGGCTTGCATGCCTCGCGGGTTCCGTCAAAACCACGCGGGGCTTTTTATTTCTCTCCGCCGATTATGCAAAAAAGAGCAACCACACACCACACCGCGTCCGGCGCGGTGTGGTGTGGATGCTGTGCTGGCTTCTCGCTCTACCCGCCAACCCGTTCCTTTTCAGCGTCAGGCGTGGCAAGTGGGTTTGTGGTTTGATTATAGAATTTATAGAAATCAGGCACAGCGCATATGTTGCGGCATATCTGCCGAATCGCCACATGCCAATTGAGTTCTCACCAAGGTCTTTGCACGGCGTGAGAGACCAAGCCGGCAAATTTACAAAGCTTGCATGCGGATGCATTTAACTTGGCTGTTATTGACAGTCCCAGAAGCATTGTCCTGCGGCATTGCAACCGTAGAAACAGATCCCTCCCGGGCGGGGCGGCAGATTGGGCTGTGAGGTACTGGGGGATTGGGGTTGACTAGGCTGCGCTGCGCTGGGTGCCGGTGGCTGACTACGTTCCCCAAGTGTCATGAGGAATGGTGCGCCATCACAAGTTAGGTCTGTCCCATTCGTGTCGCGAATGCGAACGATCCAATAAAAGTTTCCAGTTCTTCCGGCAAACGCCCACTGGAAAAACTCGACCGCAAGGAGTTTGTCGCGCGTAGTGCCAATCTTGGTCGGCGTACCGTTTTCGGGCCAAGCCATCACATCAAACACTTCATTCGGTTGCAACTGATAATTGGTTTGCCAACGGAAGATGGTTCCAAGCGGGGCAAAACTGCGACCATTCGGCGGATCATACTGGACAGGAGGTGGAATGCAGGCGCGAGCTGGTTGCGCCTGGGTGACCGAATCGGTTCGCCGCCAAAAACTTACGGCATCGCCGTTTGGAACAAAGACGACACTGTCGGTCACATTGTCACAAGCGCCATCCGATAACAACGTAACCGCCCAGTTGCTTGACCAATTCGCGCTACGCATCAGAATCAACCAGCCGCCCCAATCATTTGAATATTCGGCTTCTGCCACGACACCAACGTGACCAGCGCCATCTCCAATGTTGGAAACTTCAATTAACTGATCTGTCTGGGGGTTCCAAACGTAGACCACGGCATCGGGTTGCATAATGATAATGTCGCCGCGTTGGGCGGTGTTACTGCGATTGCGCAACTTGGTTTCGCCGACTACGGCTTTGTTGCCCCAGTAGAGCGGAGTTGCCATCTCGGCAGCAGTATCCCAGTTATGTCCGGGAATGCTTGGACGCGGACCACCAAACAATTTGTTGACCACGTAGGTTACACATTGGCAAGCACCGGTACCTTGGGTGTTGGATGCCGCAGATGCTGGGAGCGGGAAACCGACAATGGTCGCCCATCCAGCCACGCTCAGTAACAAAAACATTCCCAGTGTGATGGCTTTGTCTTTCATAAATTCAGGTGCGGGATGCTCCGCGACCCGCTTCTAGCGGGTGGACGCTTCGTGACGCACCTTCCCCCTTCTGTGATAAAATCTGGATATGGATCAAAATGCTAAACGGCATGACGCAGAACGCCATAGCGCACCGACCGCGCCCAAAGTGACTTGCGAATTGAAATCACCTTCCAACCGCGCCAACCCAGTTCGCCAAAAGGCGCGTACGTGGCGCGGTCGGTGCGCGCGTGTTCTGC
>CAIKBD010000279.1 GCA_903825565.1 uncultured Anaerolineales bacterium
CAATCAGCTATCCAGTTCTTTCCAGAAGCTGGTTCTGGTACTGGATGATTTTCATTGGATCGAGGATGAAAGTACGCTCAACGCATTGACCTACTTGGTCAATTATCTCCCGGCGCACGTCCATCTCGTGCTCGCGAGCCGATCGGCGCTCCCCAGTTCATTCGCGCGCCTGCGCGCGTGCGGAGACCTGCTTGAAATCAACGCGACGGAGTTGCGCTTTACCACAGAAGAAGCGGCACTATTTCTGCATTCGCTCTTGGGCAATCGTATTGCGCCGAACGACATCGCTCTCTTGGAGCGTGCCACCGAAGGATGGGTTGCCGGATTGCAGATGGCGGCAATCTCATGCCAAAATGCCAAGGACATTCATCAAACCATCACACGCTTTTCCGGCGATGACCGGTATATTGCCGATTATCTGATCGCCCAAGTGCTTGCCGTTCAGTCGGAACCGATTCAACATTTTTTGCTTCACACGTCGGTATTGGATCGGATGTGCGCGTCATTGTGCAATGCTGTGGTTGATATGGCGGACAGTCAAACCATTCTGGAATTTCTCGATCGAATGAATCTGTTCATCGTGCCACTGGACAATCACGGCAAATGGTACCGCTATCATCATCTCTTTGCTGAACTTCTCCGCACCCGGCTCCAACGTATTCAGCCCGAAAATTATCTCGACCGGTCCCGTCGCGCCAGCGCCTGGTTTCAGCAACAAGGAGATTTATCCGAAGCGATCGAGTATGCTCTGCGCGCGCAAGATTATGAACATGCCAGCAATTTGATCGAACAAATCGTAGCGGAGATTCTCTCGACCGGCATGGCAGTCAAAATTCTGGCATGGCTAGCACGTGTGCCGGATCAAGTGGTTTGCCGGCATCCGCGTCTTGCACTTAGCCGCGTTTGGCTTTTTGTACATGCGAGTCGCACGCCGATGGCGGAACAGTGGTTTGAAAAAATCAAACCGTTGTTGCAATCGTGTTGCGACCATAATGCGTCCGATGAAAGAGAAATTGCTGGACTCATGGCGACCATGGAAGGTGTCTTTGCGCTTTATCGCGGCGAAGCTCGCGCGGCGATTGACTATCATCAACGCGCACTCACTCTACTCTCCGGCGAACACGAAATATGGCGCATCGTCAATTGGGTCAACCTGGGATTCGCGCAACGGAGTGAAGAAGAGTACGCCTCCGCCAAACAGACGCTCACGCGTGCAACGCAGGCGTGTCTCAACCTCGGCTCGATTTTTTTTGCCGTCGTTGCGCTATCCAGTTTAGCGCAACTCGAATTGGAGGAAGGGCACCTGGGACTTGCGACGGAAACGTGCCAGCGCGCACTTGGTCTCGTGCCGCCCGAACAAATCGGCGAGTATCCGATCCTGGTGCCGACGTTGATTATTTTGGGACAGGTGTTTTACGAACAAAGCAAGCTAGACACTGCACGTAAATACTTTGATGATGCCATCGCGATGGCGACCGAGCATCGGCGCACAATGGATCTGCTCGATGGTTTATTTTATCGCGCACGCATCCACCGTGCGACCGGTGATTCCGTCGCCGCGTTGACAACCTTGGAACAGATCACTCAAGTTTTGCCCGCGGCGAATATGTCGCTATTGTTGCGCCAAGTGTCACGCGCCTACCAAGCGCATCTGTGGTTGACGAACGGACATCTAGCGGAGGCAGAGACATGCTGTCCGCATCCCGACGAAATGTTCGCGCCACTTGAAACGGAAATCAAAACGCTCTACCAAACACAACACACCTCGTTCGTGATTGCGCGCAACTTGCGCTTTTATTCGCCGGTGCGAATTCAATTGACGCTAGCGCGGCTGTATCTCGCGCAAGAAAAATTTGCTGAAGCTCAAACACTTTTGACTGAATTGACGGCATGGCTGACGCCGAAAAATCGGAAACGTTATTTGCTTGAGGTATTGATTTTGCAAGTTCAGGCGTGTCACTGTCTGGGCAACTCGGCGCAAGCCCTCACCCATCTCTACCAAGCGCTTGAGCTGGCACGGCACGAAAAATTCATGCAGGTGTTTATTGACGAGGGCGCATCGTTGCGCACGTTGCTCGCGCTCGCGCACAATCACTCTTCGACGCAAGACCGTCTGCTGGACGCGTTTATTGTGCGCGTGCTGAAACATCTTCCGCCGGATGAAGCATCCACGTCGGTACCCTCGATTCGTGAAACGCTGACGCCGCGCGAGGCGGACGTTCTGCGCCACTTGAACGATGGTCTCTCCTATGCGGCAATCGCCGACCGGCTTTCCATTTCGGACAACACGGTTCGGACGTATATCAAAAACATCTACGGCAAACTCGCGGTCAACAATCGCGTCCAAGCGATTCACGCGGCGCGCCAATACGGCTACCTCGTTTGATCCGGCGGCTCTCGTACGCCGGCATGAGCGCGACATCGGATTCCTCTCCTCAAAAAACCACACTCCCGTGTGAGGAAACGCTTGACGATTTATAGTACAATCAGTCCAGTTGTTTCCCCCCGCTCGACGAGCGAGCGCATTTATTTCTCAAGCAAAGGAGCCGAGAAATGTCAGCCATCACCTACGCCTTGTTTGACAAGGAAAAGAATTGGCGCGACGCGTATTACTGGCTGGAAGGAATCTTTTATTTCTTCCAGGGGTTTTACATGACTGGTCTGACGACCTATGTGGGCGTCTCAATGGCAAATTGGAAAGTCCCGCTTGCCACGCAAGCCGCCATTCTCGCCGCGATTGGCATCCCCACCTATCTCAAGTTGTTCACCGGTTTGTTGAGTGACCGTGTGCCCATCGGCAGTTGGGGACGCCGCAAGCCGTACATCATCCTGGGTATTTTGGTTTATCTCCCCGCTTTTATCGCCGTCACGATGATTACCGAGTTTTCCAATCTATGGACGATCTGTATCATCGGCGCATTTGCGGCGTGGGTGCTGGTGGACGGAACACTCGACGCGATGACGGTTGATGTCACACCTGAAGCACGCGCGGGCACGATGCAAGGCGTAGCGAACGGTTCGCGCTATGCTGGCATGGCTGTTGGATTTCTCATCGTGCCGACACTGGGTCCAATTATTGGCTGGGCGAGTGTGGCATTGCTGATTGGTGCGGCGGCTGTTCTCCAATCCATCGCCGCGCTCTTCTTCAAAGAAGTCCCAATCACGCGCGAAGAAATTTCCAGTAAACTGCCGTTGGGCAAAGTACTCAAAGCCGTTTTTGGCAAACCGATTGCGTGGGCAGGCATGGGCTTTAGTTTGTTCTTCCAGGGCGCGATGGCGGGAATCGGACAATTTATCTCGCCGTTTTTGCTAACCACGCTCGGTTGGAATAAAAGTCCGCAGTTGCTTCAGATGTACGGTTACACCAACGTCGCCGCGTACATCGCCATGGTCGGTGGTTCGATTTTGTTCCGCAAGCAAATCAACAAGTATCGCCGCGACTTTCGGTTTTACGCAATCGTCTCGGTGGTGTGCTGGGTGTTGATGGCAACGTGGTTGCTCGTCTACATTGACCCGACCAACGTAACGTACGTGTTCATTGCGCAGTTCTGTTCCGGTCTCTCGCGCGGTTTGACCGCAGTCCTCACGTACGCCGTCGTGATGATGCTGTGCCCCGAATCCATCGAGGGCTTTATGTTCGCGACACTCACCTCATTCATGAACATCGGGCAGGCAACGCTCATCCCGAACACGATCACCGCGCTCGCCCCTTCGATGGGCGGCGTCGTGCCGGCATTCTTCTCTGCCGTCCCATACACGATCCTGGGTTTGCTATTCCTCTACGTCATCCTACGCGGACTTGCGAAGGAGCAAGCAAAACCAACGGCGGTAGCGCCAGAGCCGGCGGAATAATCTACGTGGAAGGCATCAGAGGTAGAGCGGAGAAAATCTCACCGACTTTACCTCTGATAATTTTAGAAGGAACACATGGATACGAACATTTGGATTGACGCGCATCGTCAAAAGTTTTGCGACCTTGCCGATCAAATCTGGCAGTTCGCCGAAATTCGTTTTCAAGAAAACCAGTCCGCAGGATTGTTGGCGGACACGCTCCAGGCGGAAGGGTTCACCGTCGAGCGCGGCATCGCCGACATTCCAACCGCGTTCGTCGCGAGTTATGGCGCCGGCAAACCGGTCATCGCGATCCTGGGTGAGTACGATGCCTTGCCGGGTTTGAGCCAGGATCGCACCTGCTATAAAAAACCGTTAATCGCCGGCGGTAATGGGCATGGTTGCGGGCACAACTTGCTCGGCGTGGGCAGTTTGCTTGCCACACTAGCAGTGCAACAAGCCATCCAGTCCGGCGTAGTGCAAGGAAGCGTGCGTTACTATGGCTGTCCCGCTGAAGAATCCGGCGCGGGCAAAGCATTCATGGTCCAAGCCGGCGCGTTCGACGGTGTTGACCTCGCGTTGACGTGGCATCCCGGCAGTTTCAATGCCACGGTCTCGATCAACATGCTGGCGCGCCTGATGATGTTTTTCAAATTTCATGGCAAAGCCGCCCACGCCGCCGCCGACCCGTACAACGGGCGCAGTGCGCTCGACGCGGTCGAGTTGATGAATATAGGCGTCAACTATTTGCGCGAACATATGCTTCCTGATGCGCGCATCCATTACGTCATCACGAACGGTGGCGATGTGCCGAACGTTGTGCCAGCTGAAGCCGAATCGTGGTACAACATTCGCGCGCCCAAATTGCACCAAGTCCAGGAACTGTACGCGCGCGTCGTGAATGTGGCCAAAGGCGCGGCATTGATGACCGGCACGGAACTCGAAATCGATTTTCACAGCGGTGTGTCCAACTTGCTCTTGAACGACACGATCAACCAGGTCTTGCACGCGCAAATGCAACGCATCGGCGCGCCGCAATTTGGCACGGACGATAATCAATTCGCCGGCGAGTTGGCAAAAACGTTCCCCAAGGGTTCGGGCGAAATGTTTGCGCGCTTGCTCGGCGCAGAGGGTGGCAAATTGATCGCTGCGTTCAAGGATAATCCGCTCGCGCCACAAATTTTGCCCTTATTCAAATCTTCGGTGACGATGCCTGGGTCAACCGATGTGGGCGATGTGAGCTGGGTCACGCCGACAGGTCAGATTCAAGCGACATGTCAGGCGTTTGGCACGCCCGCACATTCGTGGCAACTTGTCGCGCAAAGCGGGATGAGCATCGGGCACAAGGGGATGCTGTTCGCCGGCAAAGTGTTGGCGGCGACCGCGCTCGAATTCATGACCCGATCTGAATTACTGGAACGCGCGCGCACCGAATTTAAAAATCAAATTCAAGCGATGCCGTACCAATCGCCGATTCCCGATGGTGTGCGTCCGCCGATTCATCGCCAAGCCAGTGCGCGTGAATTTGCTACCGGCTAAACCACAGGATGTCTCGTGAAAAATTTTTTAACGCATCTCGAATGTACCAACTGTTCTAAAATCTGGTCCGCCGACGAATTACACTCGATTTGTCCGGCGTGCGGCAAAGTGCTGTTCGCGCGGTACGATCTCGATCAAGCGCGCGCCCATTTTTCGCAAACCACGTTGCGCCAACGCGCTGGCGGGATGTGGCGCTGGTTTGAAATTATGCCGGTGCGCGATGAGAAGAACGTGATCACGTTGGGTGAAGGCAACACGCCGTTGATTCCGGTTCCTCAACTTGGCAAACCATTCGGCGCATCGAAGCTGTACGTCAAAGAGGAAGGTCTGAATCCAACCGGCAGTTTCAAAGCGCGCGGACTCTCCGCCGCCGTGTCGAAAGCGAAAGAGCTGGGTGTGACAAGTATCGGCATGCCATCGGCGGGGAATGCGGGCGCGGCGCTCGCCGCGTATGGCGCGCGTGCCGGGCTGGACATTTTCATCTTCATGCCGCAGGACACGCCGGAGATGATGAAACGCGAAGGCGCGGTGTACGGCGCGCATGTGTTTTTAGTGAAAGGGCTTATCAACGACGCCGGCAAAATCGTCAAAGAGCAAGCGGCGCAACGTGGTTGGTTCGATGTCTCGACGCTCAAAGAACCGTACCGCGCCGAAGGCAAGAAAACTCTAGGGCTTGAACTTGCAGAGCAACTCGATTGGACTTTGCCGGACGCGATCATTTATCCGGCAGGGGGCGGCACCGGCGTCGTCGGTATGTGGAAAGCTTTTGACGAATTGGAACAACTGGGTTGGATCGGAAATCAGCGTCCCAAAATGATCATCGTGCAAGCCGAAGGATGCGCGCCGCTCATCAAAGCGTACCGCGCCGGCGTGCGCCACGCCGAGTTGTGGCAAGACGCGCACACGCTCGCGCCGGGCATTCGCGTGCCGGTCGCGTTCGCCGATTACCTGATTCTTGACGCGGTGCGCAATAGCGGCGGCACAGCCGTCAGTGTGTCCGACACTGCGATTGTGCAAGCGATGAACACTATCGCACGCACGGAAGGAATTTTCGCCGCACCCGAAGGCGCCGCGACCTTCGCCGCGTACCAACAACTGATTCACACCGGTTTTCTCAAACCCGAAGAGCGCGTCGTACTTTTCAACACGGGATCGGGATTGAAAACGCCGGAACTCGTGACAGGAAATTTTCCGGTACTCGATCCGCGCGATCCCAATTTATCCGCCAAAATCTAAATCGAAAAGAGGAACGATGGACATTCAAATCATTCACAGCGACCGTGCGCCGAAAGCGATCGGTCCGTACTCACAAGCAATTCGCGTTGGCGAAATGATTTTCTCCGCCGGACAAGTGGGACTCGACCCAGCAAACGGCAATTTGGTCGGCGGCGGAATCGAGGCGGAAACACGTCGCGCGTTGCAAAATTTATCGGCGGTGCTTGAGGCAACGGGCAGTTCACTCGCATGCGTCGTCAAGACCACCGTGTTTCTCGCCGACATGAACGAGTTTCAAAAAATGAATGCCGTGTATGCCGAGTTTTTTCCAGCCAATCCGCCCGCGCGTTCGACGGTTCAGGTTGCGCGTCTGCCCAAAGACGCGCATGTGGAAATCGAAGTGATTGCACTTGCACGAGACAAATAGAAACGGATGGCGAACATGTGATCAGAGATGTTTATACAATGCTAACGCAAAGCCAAATGAGTATGAGGGCTAATAGTTGCCCCATCCCGGTTGTGCGTCGGCAAAGTGGGTGGGTGTGGTTGCAGGCAAGGCGCCGGTCAACCCAGAACCAAATGCCGATTAGAGAATGCGCCAACTGTAGCTCAAGGTCGCATCGTTTCCGCCCGGGCGATCATGGCTCGCGGAACCATCGAGCGTGATTGCTCCGCCATTCCAGTTCCACAGCTTTTGATCAGGTCCCGCATTCGCATACGGCACATCGGGGTTGTAGGTAATCAGCAACTTGGCGTTGATTCGTCGTGGCATTCTGGCTGGAGGAAAAACTGCGGTAATCGCAATTGCCGGCTGAATAACCGGTACTGTCGCGGAGCGTCAAACCATAGTTGGGGTAATCGCCGCGCACCCAGGCGCGCGCCAACGCCGAGATATCCCAAGCGTACCAACCGGGGTCAACACATCGGCATAACTTTCGCTGAGGGCGGCCTAGTCTGTTCCCGCCGACATACCACGCGCGCTCCAAGCCACGTTCGTGCCGCCGCTGTAAAACAGAAAAGCATAATCGCCGGTGGTGCCTTGCGCGCCGATCGTTATCGTCACTTGCGCCGAGACCTGGTTGCCTTCGTCCCAGTCTTTCAGGACGCGCGCCAGATTGATTCGTCGAACTTCGGAACCGTTTTGCGCGCAGGCGTCTCCGCCGGGTGTAAGGTTGAGTGAGTTGCAAGCAAGTTTGTTCAAGATAGGTAATAAAAATGGAGTCAAACCAATGGCGGATAAGGTTTTTGCCCAGTACAGGTAATCTATAATCTTGAACTCGAATTCAAAGGCTGACAGACTTTTGCAAGAGGTCTAATGAACTAGCCATGAATCAAATCCCTACATTTCCGAGTTCCGAGAAAAAGAAACCTTCCAGAGTTGTTCCATATGGTGAACAATTCTGGAAGGTTGTAACAAGAAACGAATGGGGGGACCGTCAAAAATAAATTTTAGGTTGGAGTCTTGCCTTTGCCCAAGGCGGCCGCTATCTGCTGGCCGGCATGCATGCCGATGGCGCAGACATCGTGAACATTGGGAGTAGTTTCACCTTGGCACGAACCCGCGGCGTAAAGATTCGCGATTGGGGTACCCGCTTTGTCAACGACTTGACATTTGTCGTTCATCGAGAGTCCGCCATTGGTTTTGTAACGAACCACTCGGCTGGGCACCGCATAGTAGGGTGGCTTGAGCGCAACAAAAGCCGTCGTCTTGCCGAACTCGGTGTCTTTGCCGGCTTTGGCATCGGTGTTGTATTTTTCGATGGTCGCTTTCAACTGTGCCAACGGCAAATAGGTCTTCTCCGCCAATTCTTCGATGGTATTGGCTTTGACGACGCCGCCCGCTTTTTCGCGGGTCTTGAACGTATTGGCATGGACTCCATTGACCAGTTCATCATCGCAGATCGTCCACCAATCTTCGTACCCCGCCTCGTGGACTTTGTCCGCCACTTCGTGCAGAGCATTCTCGTTGTTGACGCGTTTGGCATTGGGCAAAACATGGATCATGGTGTTGTAATACCCCCACACCACGGTCGGCGCAAAATGCGACATCAAGTTGGAGGGTTCTTCCATCCGCGTGACGGCGGCTCCAATGGCTTGCGCCATCCGCACGCCATCGCCCATGCTCGTGTACGTGGTCATGGGCAGTCCTTCCCATTTCGGCAGATACCTGGCGACCATCTCTTGGTGCGAGACCCAATCACCGGTGGCGAGCAAAATCTTTTTCGCGCGAATGTCCATGTATTTGCCGGTCACCTGGTCCTGGGTGCGCACGCCGACAACCTCGTTCTTTTGGTTCACGATCAAACTAATTGCCATCGTCTCAAAAATGAATTCGGCGCCGTTGCTCTTGGCAAAGTTGACGAGCGGTTCGAGAAGCTTGTGGTCATTTTGCATACCTGGCGCAGGAATGTGAAAGAACTTGGTATAGGCATTCTTGTCGAACGCGGTCCATTGAACCTTGAACTCTTCGGTCCAGATATCCACGCACCGCACGGCATTGACGATGGTTAGCCGAATCAGTTCTGGCACGCGATACCGTTTCGACAAAGCGTCTTTGCTGGCTTGCCAACTCTGCTCTGGCGATTGATCCTGGATCCCCTGTTGTGCTTGTGCCTTTGTGCCGCGGATCGGCATCACACCACAAGCCAGGATGGTGTCACCGCCCCATGAGGGTTGTTTTTCCAGAATCAGTGGTTTGACGCCGGCTTTGATCAATTCATAAGCCGCCCAGAGGCCAGCGCCGCCGGTGCCGATGATCAGCGCATCGGTTTGCTTGGTGAATTTAATGCCGCCGCCCGGTTGAGTACCTTCATCGCTGTTGGCGGAGCAACCGGCGACGCCACCGGCAACGACTGCCGCCGCCGTGCCTAATCCGGCAAGGCGGAGAAATTCACGACGATTAATCCCATTCGATTTTGACATGTCAACCTCTCTTGTGAAAATAATTTGAGCGCAGTATCAAGTTCCCGTAGTGACGTCGGCGAATGCGCCCTATTTGACGTCGGGACGTTTTGCATTCGGGTCAGCCCAGGGGTTGTGTGCGCGCGGAACAATTGGCGCGCCGGTCATGCGTTGTCCGCCGTTCTCGTGGCAACGCGAGCAATAGTCCACCTGCTTGTCGTGCGACAAGTGACAACTGCCGCAACGTAACTCGGGCCAATGGCTTAGATGCGGATTGCGCGTGAGAAAATCCGTGCGGGCGGCTTGGTACGCCATACTGACGTGGCATTGGAGACACATCGTATCTTCCACTTTGCGGCGGCTGAGGACGCGCTCATAATCGCCCGAAATATATTTGATCGCCGATTGCACTTCATCCCAATAGCTGTAAGTAGAATGGCAATCCTTGCATCCCACGCCGGCGCGTTTGTGCACGTTGTCCATAAACGTGCCTTGCACATAGGAATTCACATGCCCCTGCATCAAGTGACAAGATGTGCAGAACTCGGGATTCGCGCGGCTATAATTTTCAAACGACCACGCCCCCACGCCGATGATATTAATTACTGCGAGCATGATCAAGATCAGCCATGTCCAGTTCCATTTTCGTTTTGGTTGGCTGTTCGATCCCTCTGGAGTTGTCTTGCTCTTACCGATCATTCCAACTTCTCCTCATGATTGATTTCGCCTTCGATATTATCAAGCTCCATGCGCTTTGTCATCGGTCTTGGTCGGTATTTTTGCCCAGACTTTACATCTAGGACTTTTGGTGTAGCTCCAAAAACAAAAAACCTCGCTCAATTCAGAGCGAGGTTCGAAAAACCCAAATCGTGGGCTTAGTCATTCAGCGGAACCAGGTTGCGGCGTAAAGCGTACAACGCGGCTTGGGTGCGGCTCGTCAAATTCAGTTTTTGCAAAATGGCGCTGATGTGCGTCTTGACCGTTTTGGTGCTGATGTTCAAATCCCGGGCAATATCTTGGTTGCTGAGACCGCGTGCAACCAAGCGCACCACATCTAGTTCGCGTTCGGTTAAAACTTCGGGCGCCGGTTCGGGCGTTTTCGCCGGACTGACGCGTTTAGCGAGCAGGCGTGCGGCTACTGGGGACAAGTACATTTCTCCCTGTGCCGCCGCGCTGATGGCGCGGACCAATTCGGCGGGTTTGACATCCTTCATGACATACCCGGCTACGCCCGCCGCCAAGGCATCCACCACTTTGGCTTCGTCAATGTAACTGGTCAACGCGATAATTTCAATATCGGGATACAGCGCTTTGATCCGCCGCGTCGCTTCCACACCATCCAGCTCGGGCATGATTAAATCCATCAAGATCACATCTGGCGGATTTTCCTGAATCCGCGCAATCGCTTCCAGCCCATTTTGAGCTTGACCGACAACTTGGATATTTCGGGAAGAGTTCAAGAAAATTCCCAGCCCTTGGCGAACCATTTCATGATCGTCCACGAGCAAAACCCGAATCGGCGGCGTGTTAGGCATGTAATATCTCCGGTATTGCAGAATGGAAAGGAATGCAGGCGTAGACCTCAGCGCCTTGCCCGCGCGTTGAAATGATTTTCAATTTGCCACCCAGGATTTCGGCGCGTTCTTGCATGCTAATCAAGCCCATCGAACCGAGTTGCGCTGGTTGTTTGTCTGGAACGTCGAAGCCACGCCCATTATCACGCACGGTCAAAGTCACGGTGCTTTGTTCAACGATCAATGCCACAGTGATGTGGTTCGCCTGTGCATGGCGCGTCACATTGCTCAACGCTTCTTGTAAAATCCGATTGAGATTGTGTTGAATCGCCATGGGAATGTCATGCACATTTCCTTGGATCTGGGTGTCTACCGTCAATCCCGTGGCGCGTTGCAAACTCGCCGCATGATTTTGAATGGCTTCGTCGAGGGTCTGCGTACCCAGGTCAATCGGACGCAATTCGATAATCAGCCCGCGCATCTCTTGTCGGATCCGATCCGCCTGGGCAATCAGGAAATCCAGCGTGGGAGTCGGCGGCAAGGTGGCTTTGAGTCCTTCCGCCGCAAGGGACAAACTAAAAATAGATTGGGTTACGGAATCGTGGAGTTCACGCGCCAAACGCTGACGTTCTTCGGCAATGACGATATAGCGTGCTTGGCCCTGTAAACGCGCGTTCTCGATCAAAATGGCAATGTGAGTGGACAGCGCCTCGAGAAAAGTCATCATCGCAGAGGAAAAGGCGTGTGGGTTATCATGAAACAAGACTAACACCCCAAGCATCCGTTCACGAAATTCAATCGGCACAGCCGCCGCCGACGCAATCGCCAAAGTCGGGGGATCGGGGGCTAGACTCGGCGAGTGATCCCAGAACATGAATTTTCGGTGTTGCAGTACCTGAGATACCAGCGTGAGTTCTAAATTGGACGGAGTGGAAAGTGAAAGTTCAGACCCAGGTACTTGGGCTAGAACTTGCACCGTGCGCACGGGCTGGTTCTCATCGTCGAGTAAATAGATTACACCTATTTGAGAACCAACCGCGTGATTCACAATTTCCAGAATGGTTCCCAGCTTGTTGGGCAGATCAGTGGCAAGATTGGCTAATGAAGCAATTTCATCCATCGCGCGAAACTCGGCTTGGCGGATAGCGAGGGCTTGCGCCAGTTCGGTTTGTTTGCGCTGAATGGTTTCACTCATGGCGTTGAAGGACATGGCCAGCGATTTCATTTCATCGCGTCCCACGACGGGCACGCGGTAGGTTAGGTCGCCATTTGTAATTTCACGCGCGCCTTTATCCAATTCCTGAATCGGTGTGGCGATCTGACGCAAGGTGACAATCGCACCAATACTCATGACCAGTATGAAACCGATCCCAGAGACGACCACTTGGATCAAAATGGGCAGACTATCCAAGTTCAATGGTGCGCCGTACAGATTGGCCGTATTATAGAGTTCGACGATAGGGAGGACCAAGATGATGCGCAGGGGCAAGTTGCCCACGGACTGGGCAACCAGATTGCAGGGTTCTCCGTTGAGGCTGGTTTCATATAGCAACGGGCTGGCCTCATTTAATCTCAATATATCGGCAGGTTCAGGAATCGTGGGTGAGAAATAGAGTGCCTCATTCAACGGTTTGGCGCGAAGGGTATCCGGCGGGCCCGCTAGTTTGCTCAAGTCTACTGGAATCTTGCTCCAAGTGGGAATAGCGATGAAGCGCAGATCCTTGTCGGTTAACATGAAAAAAGCTTGGGGTCGGAGATTATAGCGTGATACTTGTTCAACAATGGTGTCGAGCCGCAAATCCAATCCGGCAATGCCGACAAATTTCCCGTTGCTCCAGATGGGTGAAGCAACGGTGAGGATGGGACCGGTGTCGAGGAATGAAACTTTCCACGCCACGCGGCGCGAATTGGTCCGTTGATCCAGCGTGCCGATTAGATCAGAATGTAAGCCTAGTCTTGCCCTATCGTCATATTGGGTCGGGAAAATTTGTTCCTGGGTATTTTCAAACCACACAAATCCAGACGCCACAGCAAGATCCGTGCCGACCGCTCTTTCAATCAGGGTGGCTGCATTTTCGGGATGATCACTCACCGCATCGGCCAAAAACGTAGCCGCATTGGCATACAGTGCGAGGGACCGATCCAATCCAGTCGCTTTTTCGTTGACCAGAGCAATAAAAGTCGGCCCTGCTCTTTCGCGCAGATCTTTATCTAATTGCCGGGCTGTTTGTTGGCTTTCTTGGATTCGAACCAACGCCGGTACGACCGTCACGATGAGGGTGGGCAAAAGGCCGATGGCAAGAAAGAGAAAAAACATTCGACGGGTCAAGACGCCCCGAAGCACATTCCACATAAACATGCCTTTTCCTTACAGGTTAATGTCACTTTAGCACATGCAATCGGAATGTCAACTTTGGTGTATCTTTCAAAAGGGTCCGTCTATCGGTAGTCGTTTCGCAAGACGATGCATTAACCTGGGATTGTAACTGTGGTTTTGATGTTGCGGCGAGCACTCGACACCCGTCGTCCCACTCCGAGCATTTGTTCTACTCTGTGCTACTGGCAAACGTTCAGCTTTTCAAATAATCCTGGGAACGTAATTGGCAATCGTTTACCGCATCACGGGCGCGTCAAAACCGCCTGACGTTGGAGTGCTGACGCGGCACTTGGATTGGTATGGGTTGCAGGCACAGGGATGAGTGGCGGCACTGGAGCGGAACGGCAGAGTTCCACAACCATCCGCACAGGTTGTTGTATACTCCAAACGGGCATGTTTTTAACTTTTTGAAATGCCAAAAACTCGGCAAAAACGGACAGTGTAGCATCCTGACCGATGGCTTGCGAAATCACCACAGAGGCAGAGTTTTTCTTTTGTTTTTCGCGGTGTTCTCTATGACTGTGGTGAAATTTCATTGTTTCGGTTGCCGCGCTACAGTGTCCAAAAAGACACTGTAGCATTGTTACCGATCAACATGAAAAAAAATTACCGCAGAAACGCAGAGGACGCCGAGTTTTTTAAAATTTTCTCTGCGTCTCTGCGGTAAATTTCAAATGATCGGTAGCAATGCTACAGTCTCCGTATTGTGAGCTTTTGGGGATTGCTCGCGCCACGGTGAGCCAAAGTCATGCGGTGACCGAAGCCTTGGGCGAATCGCCTGCGGCATTGGCACCACGCGTACGACAACCGTTCGATGAATTGCTCCCCTTGGTTGAGCAGGTCATTGCACAAACGGAACGGTGGGTACTGAAAGGCGAAAGCATCCCCGCCGCTGAGAAAGTCGTGAGTCTCGTTGAGCCGCACACGCAAATCATCTGTCGGGGCAAAGCGCCGCCGCACGACACCGACTTGGTGGTGATCGCCCGCAAACTTCACAACCGCCGTCGTGGTTCGAAACGTCAAGCAAAATTAATTTTCCGACAAGTCTACGGGAAAGGTGTTCACCACCAAGCATGAAAATGTGGTATCCTCTGCTTACGCGGCTGGCACAGAGGTCGGGATGTCAAAGACGCCGAATGGCTCGCCGATTTGCTACGGCATGGTTTGGTTCGTCCCAGTTTCATTCCACCGGTGGCGCAACGCGATTTGCGTGAGCTCACCCGCCACCGTGCCAATTTTGTGCGGGAGCGCGCCACCTTGAGCAATCGCTTCCCAAAAACCTTGAAAAGTGCGAATATTTGTACTGGTCAACTAGATTTTGAACATTACCAGAATGGGTGTATGCTGATGGTATGAGCCGACAGCACATTCACTGTCCTCGCACCACCGCCGATTAACGCAAACCTTTGTTTGAGACCTGGGAGACGACGCAAGATGTCACTGCTTCCTGTCAGCGGGCGCATGTGGCGCGCGGGACATTCTATTATTGGTAGCCGCGCTTCGAGGCGGGCATCCACGTGGATGCTGTCCAACACCAAGGTAAAGCCAGGCAGTTTGGCGCACATGTGCTTCTGCAACGGCTCCGCACCGTCCGTCAAAGCCACGCGGGTGGGAATGTGTGGTCCGGCGCGCCGGCGAACCCATTTCGCCAAACGTTTGAATGCCGCGTCTTTCCCGTCCAAACTGGCAAAGACTTGTTTGTGGCAGGGTGTCAGCCGACATGGTGGTACGCTACCTTTCTTGAACAGCACATTGACCACATCAGCGGGCGTCCGCCGATAGGGCGCAATCGCCTCTTTTTTGCGGGTCTTTTTATCACCTTTGCACAAGCGAACTTGGGGTGAGAGAGTTTCGCGGCGCACCATGGAAATGCCTTTGCCAACCACTTGTACGACCAAGAGGTTTCCTTCTTCAATGTGCGGAAACTTGGGCCGCTGGCGATAGAACGGTTTCACGGCTTGGCTGTGTTCCGCGACCTGGGTTTCGGGAACCCACTCCGGTACCGTCACACCCAACAAGCGGGTGAGCACTTGGAAATTTTTATCGTAGGCGCTGTCCACCGCCAGCAACTCGGCACTTTCCATCAGCAAGTCGGAATAGCATCGCTGGGCAAGCTCAAGGTCGGGTCGAGTGGACACACGCCCGGTTGCCAGCCTGATAGAAATAGGCGCGCGCGAAACTCAACTTGCCAAAGATCGAAAAGTAGTCAATCGGTTTCTGCTGGCAACCCAAACACAACACCTGCCGGAACAAACTGCGCTCCATTTGATCGAGCGTGGCGGTGTGGGCTTGATGTCCTGTGACAAGTCGAGCCGTTTCTCAAAATCGGCTCGCAGTTGCTGAATCAGCCGAGTTGAAGTGAGAGAGATGTGGCACCTCCTGGGAATATGCATGTGCACAATGCTATCACCCCAAAAGAATACTTTTCTTTCAACTCAGCCGCTGAGGGTCCCAACCGATGTGCACTTGAGATTCTTTGTGCCAATAAACTGATTTTAGTCACACCCAATTCTTTTGCACGGCAACGATATTTTGAAAACTGAACATGGCGGTCTCTCGCTCCGTTATCGCAAAGCGGTGCAGATGATTTTCCAAGACCCGTTCGGTTCGCTGAATCCGGTTCACACGATTCACGATCATCTCGAACTGCCGTTCAAGATTCACAAAATCGTCGCCGGCAAACGAATTCGTGAACGCATCTATGAATTGCTCGACACGGTGGGGCTTACGCCGCCGGCGGATGTGGCGATGCGTTATCCGTACCAATTTTCCGGCGGACAACACCAGCGCGCGGCGATTGCGCGCGCGCTCGCCGTGAATCCGGAAATCATTCTCGCCGATGAACCGATCTCGATGCTCATGAACATTTGCCGGCAAGAAATTATCGCGCCGCGCAACATCGGACCCGATCACTGGGTGCGCTGTCATCTGTACGCGCCGAGCAAGCAATAATACTGGACACGCATTTGCAAAAATATTTTCATGATGAAGAGGAAACAATGACCAACTTTGCCAAACGCATGGCTTACATGCAAGCGACAGCGGATGTAATTCGCTATCTGTTCGATTCGATGACCGACCCCGAAACGATTTCGTTTGGCGGCGGCGCGCCGGCGCGTGAAGCGTTGCCGGTCGAACATGTTCACGATATTGCCGCCGAAGTACTCACGCGAGAAAAACGCGGCGTGCAGGCGTTGCAGTACGGCAACCCCATCGGCATCCCCGAATTGCGCCAAGCGGTGGTCGAACGCTTGCTCGCGCCCAAAGGACTGCAATCCAAATTGGAGCAAGTGCTCATCGTCGGCGGCGGCATCGAGGGTTTGAACCTGATCTGCCAGTTGTACCTCGATCCCGGCGATGTCATCCTGGTCGAGTCGCCCACGTTTGTGCACGCCGTCGAAGTGTTCAAAATGTTTGAGGCGCGTTGCATCGCTTGCCAAACCGATGATCACGGCTTGGTTATCGAAGATGTCGAAGCCAAGATCAAGCAGTACTCGCCCAAGATGATCTATGTCATCCCGACATTCCAGAATCCCAGCGGGCGCACGCTCAGTTTGGAACGCCGCAAAGCGTTAGCCGAGTTGGGCAGTCAGTCCGATGTGGTCATCCTGGAAGACGATCCGTACGCCGAGTTGCGTTACAGCGGCGAAGCGTTACCGCCGGTCAAGTATTTCGATCAGACCGGGCACACGATTTTCGCCAACAGTTTCTCGAAAATTTTTTCACCCGGCTCGCGCCTGGGTTATGTGTTCGCCGATGCAAGCATCGTCCGCAAATTGTACGATGCCAAGACCGCGACCAACTCGCACACGAACGTCGTCACGCAAATTCTCTGCGCCGAATTTTTCAATCGCGGATTGTACGACGCGCACCTCAAACACATTTGCGATATTCACCGCGAACGCCGCGATGTGATGATGGAGTGCATCAAAACGAAATTGCCGGCAGAGATCAAATCGGTGTACCCGGATGGCGGGTTATTCACCTGGATCGAGCTTCCCGAACACATTGATACGACCGAGCTGTTGCGCGATGCCGTCGCGCAAAAAGTGGCGTACATGCCGGGACGAGAATTTTTCGTCGAGGGTCAGCCCATCCGCAACAATTGTATGCGGATCAGTTTCGGCGGCGTGGTGCCGGAAAAAATTCAGATCGGCATGGATCGTTTGGCGCACGTGATCAAGTCCAAACTGTAACGAAAGGAAATCGAACCACGTGCAAAACGCAAATGCTCAACTCACGCACGAGCGCGTAGACAAATTGCTCGGCAAGATGGCGCTCGAGGAAAAAATCGGACAACTCGCGCAGATCAGCGGCGCGGAATTTATGCCCGGACCCAAAGCCGAGGACATTATTCGCCAGCGCGGCACCGGCTCGGTGCTGTGGCTGAACGATGCCAAGCGATTTAACGCGCTCCAAAAAATTGCGATTGAAGAAAGCCCGTCCGGCATTCCCATCCTCTTTGCGCTCGATGTGATTCACGGTTACAAAACCGTTTTCCCGGTTCCGCTCGCGATGGCGGCGGACAACGTCTACTTGCCGCCATTTCGCGCGGCAGTGCAAGCCGGCGTCGGTACATTCATGAACCCATTATGCGTAATTCAGCTTTATGTCACGCTGAGGCGTAGCCGAAGCGCCTTTTGGTGTGTAGAGGAGACGTGCACACGTTAGGTAATCGCGCTCGCTATCGTCGAAACATCTTTTCTCGCATAGAAGAGACCCTTC
>CAIKBD010000280.1 GCA_903825565.1 uncultured Anaerolineales bacterium
ATCCCAGCCGCCAATAGCGAGCCGATGGTCGTGCCTTGCGCGTATGTCAGCATCCCCAATTTGGACAGATCGGCAAGCGTAATCTGAGTCGGTTGCGCCATTGCTTTGCGCTGAGCATCCACCTGTTTCTGCGCCGCGATTTCTGCCGCGCGAATCTGCTCTGCCGCGGCGCGCCGCGCCTGCGCGATCTGCTCATCTGCCGCGCGCCGCGCTTCCTGCTTTCGGTACTCCATTTCGACCTGCGCTAACCGACGTTGCTCCGCAAGCGCCACCAGTCGCTCTTGGCGTTGCTCCGCGATTTCTGCCAATCGTTCGCGCTTGCGTTCCTCGATCTCTGCCTTGCGCTCCGCCGCCTGCGCGACGATTTCCGCACGGCGTTCTGCCGCTTGCGCGACAATTTCCTTTTTCTGATCGGCGGCCTCGCGGCGCGCCTCGCGGCGTTCGCGCGCCGAGCGCGCCGAGCGGTACGCTTTGCGGAGATTGTCGTCAACCTTGGAAAGCGATTTCGCTTCATCCTGGCTGACCTTGTTCAACGACTTGGTTGCGTCGCGGTCTATCGCCGCGATTTGTTTCGCCGTGTCGCGTTCAAGCGCGACCGTTGCCTTTGCCGCTTCCGTACTGATCTGCTGTTCTTCGCGTGCGAACGCCGCCACCTGTTTGAGCCAGTCTCTTTGCAAACTCGCCAGCGTGTTGCCTAATTCGCGTTGCACGTCTTGGATGCGCATGCCCGCGTCACGATTGATCTCGATGCGGCGGTCGCCTAAATCCGTTTCGATTTCGGCAATTCGTTCCTGGCTCGCGCGAAACGATTTTTCATAGTCGCCCAGCAACGATTCGGCTTGTCGCTGATTTTCCCACTGTGCATTGAGAAACGACTGGGATTGTTTCGTCTGGCGGTCGTAAACGTTCGCGGCGGACGCAGTCCGCGATGTGCGCTCGACTGCCGCGGCGTTGGCTTGGCTCCACCGCTCTACGCTCGCCGTGAGGTCTTCGATATTCTGTTTCAAATCCCGCACGAAACGCGCCTGGGTTTCATACTGACCGGCAAACTCTGGGTCGCTCGCGGCGAGTTTTTGCAATTCAAGCAGTTGCTCTTCCGCGCTCTTGAGTTCAGATTGCTTGAGCCGCAGTTTCTCCTGCTCATCCACCAGGGTTTTGGTTGCTTTGCCGCCATCAGCAGTTTGTTGAATGTACCGGCGTAAGGCGTCCGAATTGACGCCCAAATCCTTCGCCAACGCATCCAAACCCTTCAGTTCTGACAGCGCCTTGATTTCTTCGCGCATCTGCTCAAAAGGCGCTTTGATCTTGTCGAGTTCTTCCTTCGTCTTGCGTGCCGAGTCTTGCCATTGTTGGAACACGAACCCAACCGTCGCCCCAATCGCAACGACGGCTAACAACGTCGGATTCAGCGCGGTGAACGCGCCCGCCAAATCTCCAATCGCATCGGCGGCGACTGCCGCGCTCGTCACAGTTTGCGTCAATGCCGCGTTCGCGCCGGCAAGTTGCGCCACGTCGCCGATGGAGCGAATCCCGATCATCGCTTGGCGACCCGCGCCATCCACGCGCTGACCCAGGTCGCGCCACGCCGCACCGTAATTCCTGACTTGCGTCACCTGGTTATCGCTGATGGTTGGCGCTGCGGTGGATTGGACGGGCGCGCTGGGTCCCTGCACCTGGCGCGCTTGCAAGGGCTTGAGCGCCGCCTCGACTTTAGCGTAGGCGGCTTGGAGCGCGTTCGCGTCCACCACGCCTTTTTTCAACTCGGCATTGAGCTCTTTTTGCGCCGCGCGCGCCGCCGCCAATTGGGTGGCGACCTGGTTGTACGCTTCAATCGTCTGCTTGGGCGTGGATGCGGTGAACGAAGTTTTCAGTTGATTCAACTCGCGCGCGGTCGCCGTGATAATGCCTTGCGCCGAGCGGAGCGAACCGTCGAATTGTTTCATCTGCGCTTCGAGCTGTTGCGCGGATGAAACCGACGTCTGGATTCCTTTTTGAAAATCGGACGCGTCTAGTCCGATTTTGCCGTACGCGTTTCCCAGTTGCACACTCATGGGCTACCACGTCCCATCTGCGTTAAGGCGCACTTTGCGCGCGCCCGGTTTTAACTTCCGAAACGCGCCGCGCGATTGTTGCCATCCGCCACGCCGCGTTTCTGCTGGCGCGCCCTGCTTCGCCAATCCGATCACCGTCACCGCCACGTCGAACTGATACGCCAGCCAATCGTCAGCCATTTTGAAAAACTCACTCGGGCGTTTGTGATACCGTTCCGCCAGCATCGCCAGCACGCTCACTTGCGCCGGTTCCCGCAAGAAAGGGCAGGAGCGGCGCAACACCCCCTTGCGCGGCATTGTAGATCGCCAACCGATCCGTCGGTGGGATTTCGTCCATACGGAGACTGTCGGCATCGGCGGGGCTTGCTTCGCTATCCGCGTCCACGATGCGCGGCGCAACCACAACCGCACGCGTGATTCGGGTAATCAAATCCATAAATTCGGGATGCGTCTGCGCGTAGGTGATCATCTCGCGCGCCGACGGTTGCGCCGCCAGTTCGTCGAGCACGGTCAACAGCGGCAACGGCAGATGCCCCAACAAGAGCAGGTCCGACATTTCCAAACGCCGCACGGCAACGGACAAGCCGCTGGGCAACGTGAGCGTGTGGATGCGGCTGGCGCGCCACGCGCCAACGCTCATGCCGGTTGCCGGCGGCGCAGATGATTCAGCCATGAGGTCTCCTTGGTCACGCGACTGCCGACGAATGACCGCCGACCGCCGCAATTTTTATGCGCCGAGAACTAACTCGCCGGCAAATCCGCCGCTGTCTCGTTTTCGATCACATCGTAAATGTCGCCCGAGTCATTCGGCAACGCCAGACCTTCACACTCGCTGATGTGAAACTCGCCGTTTTTCATCGAAACGCCGGGCGACTTGGTCAGCTTGACTTTGAAAACTTGAACGTGTACGTCGTCATCGCCTTCGCCGAGCGATTTACCGAACAGGCGAAAGTACGGCAAGCGTCCCGCCGTCGTCGTTTGGGTGCGGACCGTCGTCGGCGTAGAGCCGCTCTCGACTAGCGTTTTGCCGGCGATTACCTGAATCGCCTCCATCGAGATGCCGCCCGCCGACAGTTTCACGGTCGCCGCCTCGATGTATGAGCTCAATGCCGCAATCGCATCGTCGCCCGGCAGTTCCGCCGTCTTGACGCGGTCTTCTACTGTCGCCTCAATCGCCGCGCCAACATCCACCGCCGCGCCGGTTGGATACGGCGCAACTTTCAAGTCTCGCAAACCCATTGGCTTGCTCATCGTTCATCCTCCTTGGTGTGTCTAGCGCGGCGCGCACGAACGCGCTCAGGCGTTGCCGTGCCCCGCGCCAATTCGACCCAGTTCCGAATTTGTTTTTCACTTGCCCAAATCAATCCGGCAACGCGCGCGATGCCGGCATCGTCCAGGGCGCGCAAGTCGCCCATTGAGGCAATGCCAACGAGCGTGAGTTCCGCCACGCGTTGCGCCCCCACGCCGGGCAAGCCGGCAAGCGGCTCGTCATGCGCCACTACAAACCCGCGCGCCGTCAAAAGCGTTGCCGCTAGTTCCGCGTCGAGAATGTCTGCCACAAACCCATTCGCTTGCGACCACACGTGCGATCCGACGATGCGTTGCCGCGCGCCGCCGGTGTACTGAATCAACATCGCTCCTCCTCGACAATTTCCAATAGCGCGCGCGCCGTGCGCTCCCACGTTGCAGATGCGCTCAACCACGCCGCCGCGTCCAAGCCGGCGACCCTGGCACAGTGACGATTTTCGTAACACCACCGCATCAACTCGCCTAACTGGTCGCCGTCCGGCTCTGCCCATTCGCCAATGTCGTCCCAATATCCATAGTCGGCGTTGCTCATGCCCTTGACGTGCAGGGGCAATGCCCAGCGCGCAATTTCTTCCGCGAGTCCGCCGAAATTTGTCGCAATGACCGGCAAACCGGTGGCGGCGGCTTCGCGCGGGGGACTGCCCCAACCCTCGCCGCGCGACGGAAATACATAGGCATCGGCACGTTGGAGTAGCGCGCGTTGTTGCGCCACATCGAGCAAACCCTCGACGAATTCCACGTTCGCATCGTCCACACCGGTCAACCATGCCGGCTTTTGTCGAAAGTGCAGAATGAGCCGCACTGTGTTTGAAGCTCCGAAGGTTTGCCGAAAGGCGCGATAGGTCACGTCCCAGCCCTTGCGCCTGTCCGGCGTCCCGCTCCACAGGAAGGTGTACGGTTCGGTCACTGCGCGGTGACGCGCGAGCAGAAAATAGTCGCGCGGGTCAATGCCCCAGCGCGCCAGGCGGATTGGGCGGGTAACGCCGTTAGCGCGAAACACGTTGGCGTTCCATTCGCACGGCACCACGACGGCAGTGGCATAGGTGTTCAGAATCTCGACCCAGCCGCGCGGCAGTTTCGTCGCTTCGAACATGGTGTACGCCACCAGGCGCTCGGACTGGATGAACGGCAACCAGTCGGGCGTGCAGAGCGCGACCGCCGTGCCCGCCACACGCCACGCGCGGTCGCCGGCGACGCCGAACGTGCCTTCGCAGTTACGCATGTCCACGATGCCCGTGTCCGGCGCAAGTTGTTGCAACTGCTCAGCGATTTTGATTGTGCCGTAGCCGTAGCCATCGCGCGGCATGTGAAAACCCAGGAAGGTCAAGGTCATCGCAACCTCGTCGCCACGTACCGACTCAATATCATCCCAACATTCAGACCAGGGTCAGTTTGATTCAACACGTCATCCGCGTGCTCAATCGTCCACACGCGCGTGCCGATTTTTTGCCGATGTAGGAGTGCGAACACGCGTTCGCGCGCGTCGTCGTCCACATTTCCGTAGAAATACACGCTAAAGAACAAGCGCGCCGCGTTTGCATACGGTCCCGTGGGCGTTTCGGTTTCGAGCGTCACCACCGCGCAGGGTTGCAATTCGGAATTTGCGTCGAACGCGTCGGGCGTGTCCTGCCGCGAAATTGCTTCGGCATAGATGCCGCCGAGCAAAAGCGTATTCAGATGCGCGTCCGCTTGCAGTGCGGACAAGATGTCATCGCGTAAACTCATATTGATAGACCTTTGTCATTACACACCCATTGCGCGAACGAGGTGTGCTTGCTTCATCATCGCCGCGTACTGATCCATCGCTGGGTCGCCCTTTTCTCCGCGCATCCAACCCCGCACGCGCGCCGTGAATTCATCTAGCGACTGCTGCACGGCAGTCAAATAACAAAGTCAATTCGGGTGAAACGGCAATCGCGTCGTTCCCTTGGGATAAATCCCCTTGCCGCCTGCGCCGCCCTTTGCCTTCTCGTCGCAAATATCCTTGACGGGATGCGCCTTGCTCAGCAGCACTTGCTCTTTTTCGATCCAGGGCATTTTGTCCATCACGTCTTGCGTCGCAATGTGATGCACCGCCTGCAATTCCGTGCGCGCCATCCGCAACGCGTTGTACGCCACACCCTTCCCGTCACATTCGGGACCCGTCCGCAAG
This sequence comes from uncultured Anaerolineales bacterium, assembly GCA_903825565.1. GTDB lineage: Bacteria > Chloroflexota > Anaerolineae > UBA4142 > UBA4142 > CAIKBD01. Next base: position 5,512 of record CAIKBD010000280.1, read on the forward strand.
CCCGCGCGATTGCCCGCCGCAATATCCTTCTTCGTCAATTTGTAGAGCCGGGTGCTCGTCCAGCGTGGACAATCCTGGCTCGCGCCCAAGTACCCTTCCAAATCCTTCGCAATGTCCCACGCGCTCTTTTGTTGCACCACGCCATTGTAGAGCACGGCATTGATGCCATTGCGCGAATCGTGATCGAGTTTCCAAATCCTTTGCGATAACCGCAATCCGTCTTTGTAGACTCGCTGATCGGCGGCGTTCAACACCGCTTGGAGTTGCGGCGTAAAAACGAAATTCACATCGTTGGGACCATCGGGTGCGGCTTCGTTGAAAATACTTGACTCGTCCACGCTCCACCAATACCAAGACAAATCGAGGGACGAATCAGTTCGGAGCCGCTCCGCCGTTTCGCTTTTTACTTTTTCATTTTGGCTTGCCGCCATTGCGGGCACAACCATTTCGGCGTGGTACGCCAGCAACGTCTCAAACGGCAACTGGGCTGAATCTTTTCGTGTGTTGTTAAAGAACTTTTTCCATCGCTCGAACGTCTTTGACCACTCGCGCTCCAGCGCTTGTTGCGCGCGATACAGACCCAACCCATCCAATAGGTTGTCCCGACTACCTGCCGCCGCCAGCACAATGCCGCGCGCGGTCGTGGTAAACTCGTTCAAGATGCGATGCGTTTCGCCGGTCGCATACAATTGCACACGCAGTTGCGCGCGTTGTTGCGCCTGCCATACGGTGCGGAGCGGAATTTGACTCGTCGTCTTTGGCATATTGGCTCATTGAGGAATGGGCGCGCGAATTTACAATCCACCGGCGATTTGCTCGCTCGGACTCATCGCCAACAGTTCGCCCACCTCGACATCCGGTAGATATTTGACGAGCACGGCTTTGAGCGCCACATTATCCAAGCCGAGCGTGCGCAACGATAACGCCGCGTTTGCCAATGCCATCAACGCTTCAGGTGTGAGCCGCGTCTTGGATTTCCACGCAATTTGATACGGCAAGCCTTCGGGCACGATGCCGTGCAAGAGCCATTCGCGATAGAGTAGGGGCTTGATCAATTCTTCGCCCACCCAGTGCTTGACCTGGTTGAGCATTTCATCGTACTGCTCTTTTTGCTTGTCGAGCACGTCGCGGTTCAAATCCTGCCCATAGCCCAGCAAAGACATGGGCACCGGCGACGCCAACCACCACGTGCGAATGTGATGCAACACGTCGTCAATCGCACCCAGGCTCGCATCACCGCCAATCGCCGTGACAGTACCGGGTTTGCTGCTGAAAAAATCGGCGACTGCGGCAAACGGATTGTCCAACGCATCTTTGTTGTTTTCCTTGTACTCGTCGAGTTCATCTTTATTTGCGCCTTCGACGACGTGCAAATATTTCATCCCCGCGCGTGTCTTGCGGCGCACCGCAATATCCAGTTCCCCTGCCTGAATGCGCTGCCACGCATTGAGCGCGCTGGCAAACAACGGCGTGCCGTACCGCGAGCCTTCGTTGTGCGCCCAGCGCGCGTGGATAATTTGCCACTCGGCAAACCAGGTCACACTCGCCGTATTGGGATCGGTGATGTACGTTTCGTCGGCGTACCAAAACGCCCGCGTAGGATTATCGAATTGATCGGCACTGTTGCTATTGCGCCGCGTCAACAGCGTGGGCTTGCGCGTGGCGCTCACAATTTGCAAAGTCGTGTCAATTGCCACCTCGATGAACGAATCGCCATCCACAAGCGTCAGCCGCACCCAGTCGTCGAGCCGCGTGGGTAACGCCAACCGCTCGACGAGCGCCGCGGCAAGCTCTTCCGCTTGGGGATGGGTGGGGCATTGCACGGCAAAGCCGCCGCTGATCGCATCGCGCGCGAGCGCGCCGATCACGCCATTCGCGCGCGGGTCGGTCGCATACATCTCGCGGCATCGCTTCACGCTATTCGCGCGGTCCGTCTCCGCGCGAAATTGTTCCAAGTGCGCCGACGCGCTCGCGTGTGAAGACCTGCCTAATTGGGATAACCCAGTCAGGTCTTTGGACGGTGTTGGTGCGGCGCGTTTGAACAGCGCAGTGATCCGATCAAAGAGACTCATCGTCAGTCCTTAAAAATGTCCTTGAGCATTTTTTCGAGCACGGGCAAATTCCGCTCAATGGTTGGTAGGATGATTGCGTACCGACCGGCATTGGCGAGTTCGAGCCATTTGCCATACTCGACCGTATGCCCGTGACTCAAGTACACATTCACCACATCCCGCGCCGCGTGCTCGGCGACTGCAAACAAACCACTGCGCGCGTTTCCGGTGCGGTCCTCCCAGGATGCATCGCGCCGCGCCTCGTCCTGCATTTTTTGCGCGATGTAATCCGCAACCGCTTTGACCGCGACCATGACGCGTTCGCCGTACTGCTCCAGCCCTCGCGCCAACTGACTGGGCGGCACGATCCATTTCGCGCCGGTTGCAAAACCGGATGCCGCCATCAACTCACCTTGAACGCCGCGCACGTCACCGTTGTCACCGCGCTAAAATCCACATAGACCGCGCCATCGGATTGACTGTACGTTTCGACCGGAAACGGGCCGATCAGCCGTTCTGCGCCGGCGGGGACAGCCACCACGCGATCCGATACTGCCAGATCGTCAACGGTGTTTGGGGTTTGAATCGTCACGTTGATCGAACTGGCGCTACCATTCTTCACGTGCACAAACGTTTTTTTGCCGTCGTTGACAACACTGTGCCCGTCGGCGTTCGCGCTGGTATATGTCGGATTCAACCCAGTTCGCACAATGCTTTGAATCGTCAGTGCAGTGCGTGCCATTTGTCCTCCGAACTTCAAGTGAAGAGTTTCAAGTTGAATCCAAAGGAATCGCTTTCAACTTGGATTTTTAGCTTGATAGCGTAGCTTCCGCGATCACACCCGCGCGCAAATCGGGTCTCACGAAGGTCACCTCGAATAAAACGCCGTTGGCATTAAAACGGTCGCCCCGCGCAATATCCAAATCCACCGCGCCGACAATCAGCGCGTCCGCACGCGCCTCGCTGGTATTCGTCCCGCTCGATGCGCGCCCAGGTCGCCCGCGCGTGATGCGAACCGTCTGCGCCGCGAGCGTCACCTTGCCACGCCGCAAGACGATTGACACGGGATTGTCATTGCGAATCGTTTCAAGATCGGCTTGCATTTGTTCCAGGTCGAATTGGTCAAGCATACTGTCTCACTATGCGCTGAAACTACCGAACTCGCTCGCGGTGTACGTCGCGCGCGCGCCGATTGCCGCGCCGCCGCTCACTGCGCCCGCCAATGCCACGTCATACAATTCGCGTTCTGATTTTGCCTGATCGCGGATCATCTGCGCGAGCGTCGTTTTGTTCACGCTTTCATCGCCGACGCTGTAACTCCAACCCTGCCGGGCAACGCCATCTGCAATCTGCATCAAGATCAACTCGGCGGCTTTATGCAGGAGCACCGCCGTATCGTCATCGGTCAGATTGGCGTACGCGTCGTCAGTGCCCAACGGAAAGCCGGCGACGTACCACAAGGGGCGGTCTATCGTGTAGGTTGGCGTTGGGGCAATCGTCAGTTGTTTGTTCCGCACGGCGTAGCGTTCGCGCGCGGTGAATCCCGCCGTGGGAATGATGCCCGCGCCCGAAATAATTACGCCGTCGCGCGCCAACTGCTTGAAATCCGGGAATTGCGCGACGCGCACAAAATCATCTGGGAGCGCGTAGGTCGCCGTGCCGCTCGCAACCGCAATGGTCGTCAGCAGACGCACACCGGCGCGCCGCCCATAATCGAGGACGGCTTCTTTCACGGCATTCTGATATTGCGCGGTCGCCGGCTGGTCACTCGCCGGCGGCACAGTGGCGCGGAGTTGTCCCACCAAATCGGACAGCGCGATGGACATGTCTGCGGAAATCCCTTCGAGTTCAAAGTAAAAAGTGAAAAGCCACGTGGAAGAACGATGTCACTTTTTACTTTGAACTTTGAATCTGAAACTTGCTTACGCGATCTTGACTACCGATGCCTTACCCGCGATGGGCGAGACCTCGCCGTTGATTTCTTCCGCATAGTACTGGTCTGCCGCAATCAACTGCGCGGTCGTCGCATCGTAGGACGGGAACGGTCCCTTGATCGTCATCGGTTGGAAGACCCGGTGCATGACCTGTTCCCGATTCGTGACGAGCGCATGCGCGTCGCTGAACTCGGTCGTCTCAAAAACCGGCAAGCCCTTCAGCCGACCGACGTACCCGTTCTCTTTCAAGTCGGCGCTGGGGAACTTGCCGGCGGCGGTAAATCCAGCCCAGTTGCTCACATCGTTCGAGCGCGTCACCGACAGCACAACCGACTCGGGGTTGTAGTACCGGTTCGCCACCTTGACCTTAGCCCCGCCGATGTACGCCACGAAGTCGTCGAGCGGGTCCGCCGCCGCCGTCCACGTGCCGGCAATGTTCGATGCCACCGAAAGCGCGCTGGCGAGCGCAAGGTAGAACGAATCCTTGTCAGTCTTGCGCCGAATTTGCTCGACGATCATCGCCATTGTGCGCGAGACCGCATCCCAGCCGATTTGCGAGCGCGAGAAGACAATCGCTTCACTCGACACTTGTTGCGCCAACCGGTCTGCCACGCAATCAAGCGTGACATACGCGAGTTGACCCTTGCCGCGTTCGATGACGCCCAGCTCACCCTTGCGAATCGCCATGTATTGATAGCCCACATGCACGTTGCCGCTGTCAGCAATCGCGCCGCCGGTCAATGCCATGAACCGCCCGTTGCCGTAATCAATCACGTAATCCGTGCCTTCGGTGTACGTCACCGCCTCGGCATGGTCTTTGGCTGTCAGCGTGCCCGGCACGATGCGCTTGTACGCCGTGTCCACCCAGGTATCCAAGTCGGCAGTGAGGTTTTCACCCATCGCCACGGTCTTGGTGACGGTCGTATCGGCGGCGTACTGTTCATAGTACACACGCGTCGGGTTCGTGTCCACGACGCCGAAATCGAACACGGACGGCGCGACGAGTTGCGCCATCGCCGCGCCGATGATCGCCCGCGACGCCGAGTAGGGCAGGTTCAAGTCGCTGGTCTGTTCCGCTTCGGCGAGCAGTTTCGCTTCGGCGATCAACCCACCGCCGCCTTTGACGTACTTGAACGTTTCGTCGAAACGCGCGAGCATTTGCGCGGCAAACAATTCGTTACGCGTTTGCGGCTTGCGCGGGTCGAACGCACGTGCGTGCCCGCGATTGACCAACGCTTCGGTGAAGACGTGCGCGCCGCTCGCAAATTCTGGCACGCCCAGTTCGCGCTCGATGACGGGGCCCGCCACGCGTACGTTGCTAAAGCCCATCGTGGCAAGCTTCGCCTGCGCGAAAATCGCGTCATACTCAACGCGCTTGGATTCGACCAATGCTTTCACCGCTTCGGCGTTTTCCGGTTTGGCGGCTTTCACCGCTTCGACGAATTGCGTCTTGAGCGCGACGCCATACGGCAAATCTTTCGTCGCGGCGTCAAGCGCTTCCGCAATGACTTTGGCGTGCGCTTGGGCGGCGAGCGTCTTTTTCGCTTGCGCCGCTTCGTCGAGCGCCTGGCTCAAATCGGCGTCGGCGCCCAAACCCAGTTTCGCGCGCACGGTTTCTTCCAGTTTCTTGAGCGCGTCCGCGCCAAGTTCGTCCAACTTGCCTTCGAACAAACCCTTGAATAATTCGGGATGTTCGGCGATCAATTTCTTTAATTGTTCGAGAGTCATCTCGACCTCCTGATTTTGATTTTTACTTTCGAGCATTGCTTGTGAATCCGTAAACGACGGATCGCTCACCAGATCGAACCCGGTGATGTGCAATTCCAAAACCTCTTCGATGCGTGCGCCATCCTCTATGACGATTTTTGATTCGCCATAGCCGCGCATCGAAGTGCCCGGCGTCACCCCGCCCTCGATGACGGCGGCCAAATCGCGCCCTTTGCTCGTGTCGAGAATGTGCCCGTGCAGGGATACATGCTCGCCATCGAAACGGACATCATTCCATTTGACGACCGTTTCCAGCAATTGAGAATTGCGATTGCCTTTGTCCGAGGGATGCTCTGCTTCGCCGAGGACTTGCATCAAACGTCCCTGCCCTGCCGATTCGTGCAGGTGGGTTTTGAGTTCATCAATCGCCGCGCGCAAAACGTCTGGCGCATAGCGGCGGCGATTGCCATTGACGATATTTGCCGACATCGCGCGCGCGACGCGCAATTTGCGCGCGCTCCCAGCGCCATCGGATTCTTCCAACACGACCATACCGTCGCCTACGCGCTGTTCGATGATCCGCTTGCCTTTCGGTTTTTTGTTCGGCGCGCTCTCACCCAGACCGGTTGGGTCTACAGAGCTACTTGCGGGAGTCGCCGGCGTGTACGTGAGTTCGACAATTTCCCAGTCAGTAGACGGCGCAAAGGTGTACGCGCCGTTCGCTTCGGCATAGGCAATTTTGTAGAATTCGTCTTCGTCGAGTTCGGTGCTATCCGATGCGATCACGTAATCGGCAAAGATTTCGCACAGCCAGGGCATTTGTATTTCATACCCGGCGTTGCGCGTGGCTTCGCTGTCGGATTTGAATTCATCCTTGAATTGTTCGTAGAACGCCGCGCGAATTCGGCTGGCGACATACTCTAGCGAACCTTTGGTGATGGCTTCGTCGAGCGGTTTACCGCGACCGAGTTTCAGCGCATCGTCCAGACGCCCAGCCGGCGTCGCGCGGTCGAGCAGGCGCATAGCATCGGCGTCGACCGCTTCATTAACCCTGGCGTACAGCGCACGCAACTGCCCCTCGGCATCCTCGCGCGTTTTGAACGAACCGTGCGCTTTACCGACGGGTCGTCCTGGTGCGCCTTCTTTGTGGACGAAAAATTTGCGCTTGCGCTTGACAATCAAATACGGCATATTGCGCCTCCCATACAGGATGAAGTCAGCATCCCGCTAGTTGTTTTCGTTGGCGACGGCAATCCACCGCGTGCCATCGAACCACAGCACGACTGCATCGTATTGGCCCAACGTCAAATTGCTTGCGCTCGGCAGTTTGAGATTTGTGCCGTTTGTCAGAATGATGCTCGTGTTGCTCGTGTTGATCAACGTCACGATTTGACCCGCGCTAAAATCCGTCGTCGCGACAGCAGTCGCCGTGACCGTGCCCGCGCTTTGAATTGGCTGGTACGTCGCGGTTGGCGTGATGATGCTACCGTTCGTTACACTGATGGTCGCCGCCGCGCCCAAACGCGCAAAGCCATTTACAAACGTATTGCCCGTTGCGCCATCCACCGTGAATTGCGCCGTCGTGCCGCCATCGGAATACAGTTTAATGTCACTGCCATTCCACGCGACAAACGCGTCAATGTTCGATTGCTTGACGCGCACCGGATTGGCGCTGATGTTGTACGGCACGGCGCGCGTGCCGATGCCACCGAGCTGGACTGGCTCAAGCGCCAACTCGCCGCGCAACGTGTCATGGCGCGCGGCTTGCGCGGCAAGTTGCGGCTCGACTACAAATTTGTAGCCGGTGAACACGGTCAACAAACCGACGACCAGCATAATCACCACGTTGGTAAATAGCTGTTGCAATTGTCTTTTCTGCTCATCCATCAGATTGAGATTGGGATACATGTTTCTACTCCATGTTCTCGAACGTTGAAACGTTCGGTACCGATTAGTTTTATCCGCCCACAATTCCAGTGCCGCGCGCTCGGAGAGTTGTGATCACGCCGAACGAGTGCTCGTCGAGAATCGGGTTTAGCCGAATATTTGCTCTGCCTTGACGATACGTGAGCTCGCCGCGGCGGCAGTGCGCTTTTGCTCAGCAGGGTCATGATAAAACGCCATCACCGCTGCGTCGCCGCGATCCGTACTCCGCTTGATGCGCTCCCGAATGCTATCCTTATCCTCGACCTGAATCTTGCCACCGCTAACTACTTTCCAATGCGGCGCGGTCAGATCGCCCGTCAGTAAATCGTCCGGCGGGAGCGCGATAGATGTGTGACGCGCCGCGTCCGGGTCGAGCAGTTCACGCAGATGCCACCAACCGTGTGATCGCTTGTTGACGAACCCGAGTTCGCCACTAGCGTCCTTGGCGTCGGTATGTTCAGCGGCATTGAACGCAACCGCTTTGAACTTTTGCTCTTTGAGCCGGGAGAACACACCTGCACCCACGCCGATCACGTCCACAATCGCACGCGCGCTTGGCGTCTTGTTCAACAAGCCGACGATGCGTCCAACAATCTGCATCGTCTCGCCGCGTGGCTCCCGATAACCGCGCAGCTCGTCCAAACTTATTTCGTCGAATACCGGCGCAAGCGTGGATTCGTCATCGCCGCCGTCGGCAATATCCGCGCCGACCGATGTAAGTGCCCCAGGTTTGCCGGCTTCATTCCACGCGTGCCAGCGTTCGTTTGCAAGTTCGACCCAGGCGAGCGGGATAATGCCGTCTTCATCGCCGGCGCAAAATTCGCCGCGCACCCGATTCTGATAAACTGCGCTTTTTTCGCCCCACTGCCGTTTGCGTTGCTCTGCCCACTGCCGGCTAACACGCTTCGCGGCGATGGCATCATCGAGCGTAACGTGGATGCAATGCCAATCTTCATAGCCCGGCGCGCGCGCGTGAATATCGTAAAAGCGTCCCGTCGGTTCGCCAGGCGTCGAGATGGCGAGCGCAAACGCTTCGTCCGGCGTGTCCTCGCCCGCGCCGCTGAATGCGCCCTCGGCGGCGTCCCAGGTCGCATCGGGAATCGCTTTCGCCTCGTCGAAGACATACACCACGCGCCGCGCGTGCGCGCCCTCAATGAATTCCGGCTTGTCGCTCGCAACGGCGAACGCTTCGCGGTTGCCGCCGTTCGGCTTGAATGACAGCGTGATCAACTCGTTGCGCTGGAGCGGCGCGCGGCCGAGTTTCTCCCAGCGAATCCGTTTTGCCCATTTGTGAATCTCGGGCCATAGGAACTTTGAGAGTTGCCGCCACGCGCTTGCGGTCGTCGGCACTTTGACATCATCGCACGTGAGCACTGCCCATAGGACAATCCACGATGCAATTGTCGTCTTGCCGATACCGTGCGGACCGCGCACGGCCGTGCGTTTGTTCGCCACGAACTCTGACAGAATCTTCGCTTGGTAAGGTGTTGGCGCTTGCCCTTTTGGAAAATTGAAACAGTCGTATACGAACGCAAGCGGGTCCCGCGAATAATCAAACGCTTGGGTTTTGCTTGGTTGCACTGGAGTCTCCGGTGGCGTCCCCAGTACGGCGGAGTTGATCCATGGCGTTGCGCGCTGTTTCTGGCGAAATAAAACCGGCAAGGATTTGAATCGCTCCCATCGCTTGTGCCCAGGTTCGCGGTTTAACCGAACCGCTCTGGAGCGCGATAATCGTCACTTTGGCGAAATCGTCAATCGCCTGAAACACCGCGGCGACCGCGTTCGGTACCGTCACCTTGAGCATGTCTACATCCCACGCCGCCGCGCGCTCCACCCAATTGAACGCGGTCGCGTTTTTCGTCCACTGCCCGGACGCGCGGACAGTTGTTGGAGCGTTTTTTGATGTTTTCTTACCCCTGCGCGATTTGCCACGATTTGTTGCTGTGCTGTTTACGGATTGGTACGCCGCATCCAGCGAACGCGCTGGTCCCAGGTTGCGATAAATGAGAAATTGCGCGTATTGCTCGTCACTTTCGCCGTTTTGCCGGTCCCAGGGTTTACGTTCTGCGTCCACTGTTCACTACTTTTCCACCACCACCACTTGCCCGCCACGCTGGAGCACGAACGTTCCGCGCGCTGTCGCGTTCATCGAATCGGATCGCGCAATCCCATCGCACGCCGGCGGGTTCACCACCGCGTACGCGCCGATCAACGCGAGGATGCGCGCGGTCGCGCGGTCCATGTTCCAGCCGCGCTCATTTGCCAGCATCAAAAACTCGTGCGCCGCGTTGAGCAGGATACGCCCCTCGTCGTCATCCAGCCCTATGTGCGTTGCGACCTCGGCGGCGATGCGCTCGAACGCATGGGCAACGTGCGGTTGTCGCGCTATCATTTCACCACGCCCGTCACGATGATGTACGCGAGCGCGCCCAGCACGAACGTCAAGAAATTCTGCAAAATCGGCATGACGATTTTTTTGAGGTCGCCTTTTTGCTCGTCGCGCTCGCGGCGATACTCGATGACAAACTCCTCGATGCTCGTCATCCGTTCGTGCATCGTGCGCGTTTGGTTGAATCCGATGTGTGCCTTGATTGCCGAGAGTTCGCTGACAATGCCCGGTTTCCCGTTGCCCATGATTGCCACAGTTAATTTGTCAACCGTTTTCACAAGCATTTCAACTTGCCCAGCCATCACCGCAAATTCTTTTTCAGCCAGCACACATTGGGGACTTGGTGAGTCTGTCATAATCCTCTCACTATTATCATTGCCGTAATATCATCGCCGGCTTGGTCGTCGCTTCACTGCGCTCGATCAGCAACGCGCTGGCGTGTTGCAACATCGCCAGCACCAGCGCATATGCCTCGTCCAGCGCAAAGCCGGCTTTGCGTTGCAAGCGGAAATAGCGCGCCGCCGCGTCGAGCCACACCACGCGTTCGTCGTCGGCAAATACAGTCTGCCAGTCCGCCTCAGCCGCCAAGCGCGCGATGAACGTTTCGACGAGCACGCGCTCGGAAGGGCGACCCGTGCCGCGCAGAATCGTCGCGCGGGTGCGGCGGGTGCGTGGTCGCTTACTCATCGCGTCTCCATTTGATCGAGATCGTGACGCCGCGCGCGTAGAGCGCCACAGCGATCAAACCAACTAACGCCAACGTGATGATCATGCCCAAACAAATCCATTCCAACATTGAAAATAAAAAGCGGCACCAGTCTCACACGAGACTGGTGCCGCGCTATTTTTCAAGACATACGGCAAGGTCAATTTAGTTTCGGGACTATCTCATACTTGGGCTTGACATCGTTTTCACCTGTGCCCAAGTGGAGCGTGATGGTACCGGATGATTCGCAGTCATTGATTAGACTCGCTTGACGAATCACCCAGAGCACGGTCCGCGCAACCTTGCCGGTTGCATTGAACGTTTTTCCGTTGATCGTAACTGTGATTTCTGGCATACCGATTTTGGTTCACCATAAAAAACGCTCGCTTGTTCTACGCACCAATTATCGCACATTTTTGGAAAATGTCAATCATTTCACAACGCACGCACGGCGTGTGTAAAGTCCGCAGTTGTCACTTCGAGCGGAGCGAGAAGTCTCGCCCTTGCGTCAAAAGCGAGATTTCTCGACGCAAAATCAGCGTCTCGAAATGACAGAATTGACCTGTCAAGTGACTTTGCACACGCCGTGCAACGCACGCACCAGGGCGGGTAAAAAATTGGGTCTTGACAATATAATACAATGTGTTGTATAATATGGTCACTCCGAAAGAATGGAGTAGAAAGGAGGTCAAATGCCATTCTACGACAAGAACGAAGAAACCATCACAGACGCCGTGATTGGATGTCTCATCGTCGTGATGGTTTCCGTCGTCGTGGTTGCGCTAGTGGTTTTGTTAAGCCGCTAACGTAACCGGTTGGGCGGTCGCAAGACCGCCCAACTCACTTGTCGTTTTTGATATGGCACAGCCAATCTAGCCAAAACAAATAGCCATCGCGGCGCGCGGATGAATAATCTGCCGCACGCCCGCGCGTGATGAGCCGCCATGCGGAGTACACATCGCCAGGACAAGTCAGCAACCAAACGACGAGCGCATAGTCTGCAATCACCCACATCCACACGCGCGCGTTCAGCGCGACAAGTCCGCTCGCCGCGACGGCAAACCCAAGCAGACCAATCAGGGTTGGCGCGAGCAATACCAGCACACCGCGCCATTTACGATCACCCATTATAAAGCGTGTGGTGTGAGTATCGAACCTGGGCGACATTCCGAACGCGCGCGCCGCCAAGTAATGACACCACTCATGCGGAACTGTGATCGGGAAGAGTATCCAGACGAATTTTTGTTCGATTCTTCTTATGGAGTTAAAAATGGACACTGAAATCCTCAGCACGGCTCAAGCCGCCCAGCGATTGAAGGTAACGCGCTGGTGGATTCTAGGTTTGATTCGTCAAGGTCGCCTTCCCGCGACCAAGTTCGGGCGCGATTGGATGATTCGCGCGGATGACCTTGCCAAGTTCGCCCAGCAACCGCGCCAGGTCGGTTATCCGCGCGGGCGCCCGCGCAAATAATCACCTGGCTTTGGCGATCAACTTGCGAATCGCCGACGACAGGTTGCGGTCCAAGCCGCGCAAAAATTTCGTGTGTGACTTCAAGAGCGTAACGGTGTGCCGTTCGACCGGCTCGGCGAGCGGTTTGCGCCCCGCGCCCGTGCGCGCGCCGCCGTGCGCGAATTTCACGCGCGTGGCGTACGGATTGCGGCGCGCCTTGCTCAGGTCAAACTTGATCTCGGCAGGCAAATCGTAATCGTCCACGCCGGGAATGTACGGCGCGTTGGGATTGATTTTAGAAAGCGTTTGTTTCTTCATACCATGCTCGTTCTGTGCGTGTTGCTTTACGCACGCTAATGATCCGAATCCGATTCGCGGAGCGTGCGCGGGTCGTGAATGAGACGACCACCAAACGATTGCGCTCCGAGTAGCCAAGCAACAACTGGCGCGGCTCCTCGTCCGAGTGCAATTCGTCATCTTGAATGTAGGCGTGCTCACCCCCAAACGCCGTCGCGCCTTCCGCAAAACTAACGCCGTGATTTTTCAGGTTCGCGGCGGCTTTGGCGGGGTTCCATTCGAACTCGAAATCGGTCTGCGGCATCGGTTGCTCCCCGTTTTGGTATCTTGATTGTATCACACTCATTCGAGCGCGTCAAGGGACTTTTTCAAACCGAATCACGCAGACCACCTTGTTCGGATCGCCGCCGAACAATTCGATGAACTCACGTTTGTCGCGCCACAAGCCGCCCTCCTCAAGCACATCACTTTCTAGCATATCGCCGAGCCGCTCCTTGTACGGTTCGCAGGTCAAGCGAATCGTCGCAACCTTCTTGCCGCCTGCGCGCGGGGTCTTGTCGTACGCGTCGTGGATCAGGTTGCCGGCGCGATACGCGCGCACCCATTGCTGAAAATACTTTTCGCTCCACTCGCGGCGCGTGCATCGTTTCTTGCCGGCGAGTAGTGCTTTGGTTGTCCAAGCGAATGAGATAATCATGCCTTCCCCTTCCTGAATTTTTCCGCCGCCGGGCAGTCCGCAAAATGGTTCAGCCCCGCTTTCGTGTACGGCGCACGTTTGCCGTTACGATTCACCACAAACCAGATTTCCGCGCCGCACGCTTTGCACAATGCCGGCTCGCCAATCTGCTTGAGCAAGTGCGCGAGGTTGGTTTGCAATGCGTCGGCTTGCTCGGCAATGCCAACGAGCGCGCCGAATGCAATATCTATACCTCGGTCATGCTCTGAGTCTTCGATGTGTGCGCTCACGACTTCTTCAAGATGCTTCAAGTCTACAGTTACATTTGCCATGTTTCACCTCATCGCCGCGCTGAGTACGCGCGCGCGTTCAATCTCTTCTTGGTTTGCCCGATAACGACCTGAGTCTGCATTCACCAGCAAGCCACACGTGACCATCGCCTTGCACGCGCTCTGAATACGCGAGCGCGTCGCCGTGTCCGTGATCCCGCGCCCGTCGGCAATATCGCGCGGCGAGAATGCCGCTTTGAAGCAGTAGCGAAAGACCATCTCGCAGTACGGCGCGGTGCGTGCGCCGATGCTCTTTTTGGCATCGGCGAGCTTGACCGCGATGGGACGCATCGCGAGCACGGCAGCAATCTCGTCTTGCGGTTCGCCCGATTGCGTCTCGACCGCCGTCGGCTTTTTTGCTGACGCGATACGAGGCACAGATGCACGACGCGGTCGTGCTTCGATGGTGGTGCGCGGTCGCGCATGGTTGCCGGTCAAGTCAATGATTTCAATGTCTCCCAACTCGGAGCGGATCCCCAGCAAGCGGTCGCCGAACTGGTGATATTCCTCTGGTGTAAAGAGTGTGATGTGTTCGCCGGATTTGCGCGAGTGCGTCAAGCGGCCCATGCGTTGCGCCGATTGCACACGCGACTTGCCCAGGTAATCGTACTCGACGACTAACGTTAGGTCGGTGAGGTCAAGACCATAATCGCCGACGCGACTGACGATGCAATGTGGCGATGCCTTGATCACGTCGAGTTGATTCTTGGTCTCGCCATGCACGAACGGCAGGTCGAGTGTCCGTGCCAGGTCTTTGCCTTTTTGGATCGAGTCGCAAAAAATCAGCGCGCGCGAATTGCGATGATGATCGAGCAAGCGTTTGATCTCGCGCACCTTGTCGGCATCGCTGTTGACGATCTCGGCGGCGACGCGCGGTCGCAGTAAGACGCCGCGCTCGATCAACTCGTTCCAGGGAATGCTCGCCGGCGGACCCGCAAGCGCGACGATCAGCGGGGTGCGGTCGTCTTCGCGCCAGGGCGTGCCCGTTGCACCGGCGCGATAATCGGCGGGCAAGTACGCCAGCTGGCTAAAGTCATTCGCCGGAATGCGGTGCAGTTCATCCATGCCCAGAAACGAGAAATGCCGCTTTTGCAATTCCTTGAGATGGGCGAGCGCCCACTGATAGGTGGCAACCTGGACGCGCTCACTTGGCGCGTACGTCGCAAAGAATTTTTTCCACGCATCCACGAGCGCACTACCCGGCGCAAGAATCAGCGAATCGCCGCGCACGTGGGCGGCGATATAGCCGAGCGTGTACATCTTGCCGGCACCCATCGGCGCGATCATCGAGACCGCCCCATTACGGCGGAAAGTTTCGATGGCGGCGAGCTGGTAATCGCGCGGCGTGATGTTGCATTTGGCGTCGTCGTCCCAGTCCTCGTCGGCGACGGGCTTGGGCGTGTGCGGCAAAATCCCATCCTTGACCATCTGCACGACAAAGCCGATCCAGCCCTTGCCGGTTTTCTTGATCTCGAATCCGTCGGCGGTGGACTTGGACAGAAATTGCCCGTAGCGTTGCAGGAACGTTTCGCGGTCTCCGCGTGTGACGATCACTGTCGCGTGATCGTTACTGATGCGCGCGGCGTGTTCGGGTTCTGCCCAGTTCGTTTCGGCGCGCACCCATGCCGGCAGTGGCGACAAAACGTTCATCGTGCGTGTGATGCGCGACACTGTGAACGCTTCGTTCTGGCTGACGATCCACCCGACCGCCGGCGCGTTGACGATGCGCGACAAGACCAGATACCATTCGTTCGGGTCGCTTGTCGGGACCAAGGTGTACGGGCGCGCGATCAACGCGCGGACCGCCTCCAGATTCACTTCAACGCCGAGTGATTTACCGAATGCCGCGACTTCGGCAACCGCTTCATTGCGAAACGAAACGAGCGCGCCCAACGCACCAGACAAATCGGCGAGCGCGTATTTCGCTTTATCGAGATGGACTTGCCAGGCGAGTGCTTTACTCATCGTCTTCCTCGTCTTCTTCAATTTCGCCGGTCAATTCGTTCACCGCGCGCTCAAATTCATCACCGTGCATCGTCACCGATTTGCCGTCACCGCTCAACGTGACGGTCGTCTCGTCATCGCCAAGCGGCAAATCCATTTGTTGACGCACTGGCTTGATGGTCACGATGAGCGGCGTTTCGTCGAAATGCCAGAACGCGAACTTGTCACGGATGGCAAGCGAACTTTCATCCAGTTTGATTTCCAACTGAAAATGAATCACACGCTTGCCAAGTTTCGCTGTCGGCTCGCTCGATACGAACGCGCGCTTGATCGTTACCTTGCCGTTAGCATCTAACGTCACATTTTCGTCAGCCATCGTTACTCTTCTCCTGGGTGAATCGGTGCGCTCGACGACACACACATCGAGCGCACCGGCTATTTATTTCGATTTCTTTATCGTCGTGTGCGTGGTCGTTTGAATGTCCATTGTTCCTCCTGGGAATCTGAAATTTATATGCCTTGTGCCATCGCGGCATCAATCGCTTTGCGGATGTCGGTCCAATCGTGATTGCCAAAGATCGCATCACTGACGCTGATGTGCGACAGATCAAACCGTTCTTCGAGCCACCTCAAGCGCAAACCGTCTTGCTTGGCAGGATCGATGATGCCGTTTGCTCGTTCGAGTTCGCGTTCTGCCTCCGCCAGCTTTTCCACCAGCATCGCAATCGTTTCATCAACGACCTGCTCCAGTTCGCCCGGCTCGTCAGGATTCGGATACCACACGACCACCGGTTCACCGTCAATGTGATCACCAAGGTGACCTAAATCATTTGCCATTGTTCGCCTCCTGTGCGCGCCTCGCATCGGCAATCCGCAGCTGCACTTCGGCAACCCATAGCGCCGCCATTTCTTCGGCATTCTCCGGTTTCAGTTCCTGCTTAACCTTTTCATACGCGTTCTTGGCATGAGCCGGTTCGGTGAATGCGCCCTGTTGAATTGACCACGCCCACGCATCCGACGGCGACTTGAATACTTTGGGAGTCGCCGATTCAATCTGCCGCATCTGCTCATCGGTCAGCCCGCCGTACATCGCTTCTTCCAATCGCTCCGGCATTCCCAGCCACGGATTCTTCGGATCGCCGTCCCAGAGCGTCATGCCTAAACGTCCGCGTCGGCATGACACAACGCGAATCCCGCGCCGATCACCATCTTGCACAATTTCAAATGTCGCGTTCAACTCTGCCTGCAAGCGTGCCAGTTCTACCTGGCTGATGCTCTCACGCGCAATCTTCTGCGCTTTCGCGTCTCGTGCTTCGCTCTTGTGATAAATGTAAAGCGCCGGCACGCCGAACGAATTCAGCGTCGTCGTCAAGAGCCGCATCGCGACCGCCTTGTCCTTGAACGCGGCCGCAAGATTCTTCACGTCGCCATTCTCAAAGTCCATCATCGCCATCGTGATCATTGGAACGATGATGTTGGTGAGTGAGTCCACGACGATGGTCCCAATCGAGCCGTCCATTTCTTTGCGTAGCATCTTGGCGATCTGGTGCGGATTCGTGTGATCAGTGGGATTGTCCGTCCACTTCAAACTGTCGCCCTCCACCAAATCCATCACCTGATCCCAGCGATGGTCGGCGTCAATCGGCAGGATCGGCGCTTTCATCCGCGCGGCGAATGTTGATTTGCCGCAAAGTGGTGCGCCCATGATTGCCCATTGACGCAGCGGATACTTGGATTTAGTCATCTTTTGGAATGCCATGTCTAATACTCCTTTCTTTCCGATCTCTTGGCTTACTCCGTTTTGGTCGCCACGCTCGCCGACATCACCAGGCGCATCCCGCGACAACTGTTGCAATACGTGTACGTGTGCACGAGCGTTTGCGCGCGCGCAACGGTCGAGTAAATTGTAAAACTGTGATTGCACAGCAAAATAACTGTGATGGGTCGAACTGCGTCGTTCTGGTTCATTGTAACCTCTTTCAATTTTAGAAAAAAGACCACTTGTTTTTCACCTTGCCAGATGGAAGGTCTGGCAAAGCGCTGTTTGATTCCTGTTACACGTTGTACGGACGCGCGAAACCACAACATTTCGGTTCGCTTGTTTTTCAGTTGTTTGGACTCCCCGTCATTTGCCAGACCCTCCAAGTCAACAATCTCTATTTCTGCATTAGCATTGCTTGCGCGCGCTGGGCGCGCACGAACGACCTTTCCCGCTACGTGTGCCATGGTACGCGCAGCATTGCTTGCGCGCGCTGGGCGCGCACGAACGATGCGTGTGACACACCACCGTAAACCGCGGCTCTGCGCCGCGTCGCCGTGCTCCGACACGCTCCGTCGTGCCGGATAATCTTGACGAAACAATACGTGCCAAAGCCGTCACGCGTTACGCCGATGCGAATGATGCGCACTGGAATTTTCATCGCGCACCGCCGCACATCTGCGCGATCTGCGCGCGCGTTAAACCGGTGGCGATGACCACCCGATTGTGGATGGCGTCGAACGTTGCCGGCGCATCGCTCGTTTGGATGAACGTCATCCCGTCGCAACTCGGCGCGCAACCTGTCAGCACGACGAGCGTCACCAATGCAAATGCAACCAGGCACAGGAAAATAATCGTCCAAGCCGTAATTCGCAGCCGTAGCGCTTTCTCAACTCTCACGAGACACCTCCAGTTGGGCGGGAGCGCCCCGCCCATACATTTTATTGCGCCGCCAACACCGCGCGCGCAAGTTCCAACCGCGTTGCTTTCGAGACTGGCGCGGCAAACCGCGCGCGCAGTTCGCGCACTTGCTTCGCCGCGCGGTTGCCGCCGCGCCGACATTCAGAACCCAGCCCGGTGACGAGCGCCAATTTGCCCCAGATTTTCGCGCCACATTTGCGGCAACGCCGACCGTTCGCCGCGCTCATCGGCAGGCGCAGTTGCGGCAGGTGCCGCTCCAGGTCTTCAAATTGCGCCTGCGTCGTCACGCCGCACAACCCGAGCCACGCGTGCGCGGACTGCGCCGCCGGCGTAACGCGATTCGCGTCCAGCGCGGCGCGCACAATCGCAACCGCCCGCTCGGTCCGCTTCAGCCACGCTGTCCATTCCCACAGTGAGCGGTCTTTCAGTATCACCGTGTCCTCGTCGCCGTTTTTTGCTAAGACGATTCTGATTTCCATTCCCGCTTTTCCTCCAGAAATGTGGGGCGGCGTTGTTGCCGCCGCCCCGACCGCGCTATTTTACGACGGGCGCGTTCGCGCCGCCGATGCGCGCGTTCATAATCCAGCATCTATGGATTGCCTTATTTCTTCGAGTTCACACATGCCGCACAGTTTTTTCCAAACACGGTCGGCGGTTTCACCGTGCGTTACGATGACTTGCGACTGTGTTCCTGTCCCGTGAAACGTACCGTCAAACCGGTCACTTTCAATCTTGTACTCTACTGACAGCGTGGTTATTTCCAACCGCGATTTGATTGAGTACTGTTCGCCAGATTCATCGTCAACGCCGTTTTTCGCTTCGGAGTATTTTACCCAAGCGATTGAATTTGTGTTGATGATGGCTGTGCCGTTGATTCTGATAAACATGTTTTGCTCCTTGAAAAAATTTGCCCCACGACGTGTCTTGCGTCGTGGGGCAACCTGTGGTATTCTCGGTGTAGCCCCCGCGCGTGCTTACTCACGTCCGGGCGGTTAGTCGGCGGCAGTGTTAGACC
>CAIKBD010000281.1 GCA_903825565.1 uncultured Anaerolineales bacterium
AGCCAGCGCGCCGGCGACGCCGGTTTGCGCGGCACGCTCGCGCGCCTGGGTCAGTTGCGCTTGGAGCAAAACGACATTTGTCGCGCCGGCGGCGGTTTGCTCGCGCACGCGCAACAACTCAAGCGTGCGCGCGTAAACGGCGGCGGCGTTTTCGAGTGCGGTCAAGTGATAGCCGGCATCGTCGGCAATTTGTTCGACGGCGAGATCGCGCGTGAGGTGAAAATAATGCGTGCGCGTGGACGCGTTCGCGGGCGTGTAGGTGAGGATGAACGAGGCGGCGGGCTGTGCCCAAACGCCGATGAGCGCGGCAACCGTCGTATCCACGACGATCTGCCCATCGGCTTCGAGCGCGAGGTACCGGCGTGCGGCGAGCGTTTGCTTGGCGTCCGCCCACGCCGCTTCGATTTCGTCGGCGAGCCAACCCAGGAACGGATCGGGCATGCCCAGCAATGCCTGCGCGCCGAGCAGACTGGCGAGGAAGGTAGCTTCGCTGGCGGAACACGTAATCGTCGGTGATTCGTTTGCCATGTGATCTCCTGGTGCGGAGCGTGAATTTTATTCGTGGATAAAGTACACGGGCTTGAATTTCGTTTCCAGCCCGGCATCGCCGAGCCGCACGTCGTTGAGATTATGCCCGCCGGCTTGCGCGATGTGGAGGTCTGCCACACTGGCGGACGCCGATTGATCCGGACGGATGACGGCGATGTGCCCGGCGTCGCTGGCGAGCGCGGGCTTGCCCGCATTGACGTGCTCGATCAACCGGCGCAATTGATCCGGCTGGCTGGGATCGATCGCTTGCCAACCCCGCTCCGCGCCCTGGTTGATCAGCCAAGTGTGCAAAGGTTGCGCGCCCAACGTCGCCAGATCGCCGGCTTTGCCCATCTCCGCTTTCGTCGGCAAGGGTGCGCCCATCGCACGCGCATAGTCGCCGGCAAATGTGTTGCAGTACGTGTAATCATCCTCGGTGTAGCGCGCGTTATTCTCGACGCCGAACTGCGCGATCACGGAGCGCGTCAAATCGGGATGGCGTTGATCGGCGACGCTCGTGATCGGCGCGACGAGCGGACGTTGACCGGGCTTGCCGTAGGTGCTGTTCATTCCCGCGAGCGGCGTCCGCCCATCCAGATCGCGCGCCGTGATCGTCGTGCCCGCCGAGGTTTTGAAGGATTGATCGAGAATTGCCGGCGTCGTCGCTTGAATCGGCGGGGGTGCCGTTGTCGTTGGAGTTGCCGCCGACGACGCGTTCTTTTCGGCGGCGATTTTTTCAAACGCGCGATTGACCGAGCGTTGCAACGCGCCTTTTTCGATTTGCCGGGTCGCCGCGGTGTCGAGCGTTTTGCGCCACGCCGCCGATTGCGCGGTGAGAAACTGCGTGCCGAGCAAAGTCACGCCGCCGAGCAACCCGCCCACGCCGACGAGCGACGTGACGACATCGCGCGGCAATTCGCCGGTGCGTTTGCCGAGATCGATCAGGAATTGAATGACCTGGGTGTGCAATCGGAATTGCGCGGGCAACAGTCCTTGCGTCACGGGCAACGCGTTGAACGCGCCCAACACTTGGGCAACACCCGCCGCGCCGGCGCGGTCGGCTTCGTCGAACGCCTGCGCCTTGGTTTGCGCGTACCGCGCGAGGTCGTTCGCCTGCGCGGTGAGTTGATTCGCCAGCGCGCGCGCGCGATTCCACTCGGCGTCCACGCCGGCGGCAGAACGCGCTTGCCAATCGA
>CAIKBD010000282.1 GCA_903825565.1 uncultured Anaerolineales bacterium
GGCTGGGGACCGCAACCGCTCGATTTCAGTCTCGATCCGCTTGTCGGTAAAGCGGTAACGATGCAAGGTTCGTTCAGCCACACGTACACAACCTGGGAACGTGTACTCGGTTTGCTCGCGACGGGTCAAGTTGATTTGAAACCCGTTATCGGCGGCGCGTACCCCTTGACCGAATGGCGCGAAGCGTTCGAGCGGATGGAAATTGGCGATAATATCAAATCGGTCATAAAAATCTGATGGAGCAAAAAATGGAACCCCTCGTTCAAATATCACTCGATCTCACAACGATTGACGAAGCGATGAGCGTCGCGCACGCGGCGATGAAAGCAGGCGTGGATTGGTTGGAAGCTGGGACGCCGTTCATTCTCGCGGAAGGTTTGCACGGTGTCAAAGCGTTACGCAAAGAATTCCCAAATACGCCGATTGTGGCAGACTTGAAAACGATGGATGGCGCAGGTCTCGAAGCAGAGATGATGTTTCAAGCCGGCGCAAATTTTGTCGTCGTGATGGGACAGGCACACGATGCCAGCATCATCGAGCAAGTAAAAATGGCAAAGCGTTACCATGGCAAAGTGATGTGCGATGTAATGCTGTGTGCCAATAAACCAGCTCGCGCACGCCAAGCCGAAGAGATGGGCGTGGACTATATCATCGTGCACACTGGGTTTGACGAACGTAATATGATCAAGGGTCTCTCGCCGCTCGATGATTTAAAACCGGTGCTCGATGCGGTCACGATTCCAGTGCAAGCGGTGGGCGGATTGTCGGTTGACCAAGCCATTCAAACGCTTGAACTCGGCGCGGAGATCGTCGTGTTCGGCGCGCCGCTTGTCATCAGCGGCACCGAATTCAAACCGGCTGATCCAAACCTGGAAATTATTTTGCGCGATTTGGTCAAGCGAACCAAGGCGACCAAGATCGGAACAAGGAAATAATGAAAGCACTCGTTTATGAAGGCGCGTGGCAAATGCCGATGCGCGATGTGCCGAATGCCGAACCTGGCACAGGCGAATTGAAAATTAAAGTGGAAACCGTCGGCGTGTGCGGCTCGGATGTGCACGGATTCAAAGGCACGACCGGTCGCCGCAAGCCGCCGATCATCATGGGACACGAGTTTAGCGGCACCGTTGTAACGCGCGGTAGCGATGTGAAAGAATACCAGATCGGTGATCGCGTCGTCGTCACACCTCTGCTCACGTGTGGCGACTGTGACAACTGTCGCGCCGGTTTTCCGAACCAATGCCAGAATCGCAGTGGACTGGGTGTGAATCTCAACGGCGCGTACGCCGAATTTATCAACGTGCCGGAAAAAATGGTTTTCCGTTTGCCCGCCGAAATGTCCTGGGAACAAGGCGCGCTCGTCGAACCGCTCGCCGTTGGCATGCACGCCGTCAACCTCGCCCCAATGGCATTGATGGACACGGTCGTCATCATCGGCGCAGGCACGATTGGCTTGGTCACGATTCTCGCGGCGAAGATGAGGGGCGCGGGTAAAATCATTGTCACCGATGTGAGCGAGCATCGCCTCGACTTTGCGAAACGACTCGGCGCGGATGTCGTCATCAATCCAGCAAAGCAAGATGCGGTCGAAGCAGTCAAAGCGGAAACAAATGGCAAGGGGGCGCCCGTTGTGATCGAAGCAGTGGGCATTACAGCCACCACCAAGCAATCGTTGTTGATGGCGCGCAACGGCGGCAATGTTGTGTGGATTGGCAATTCCGATCCCGAAATCACCATCAACATGCAACAGATCGTCACGCGTGAATTGACCGTGCGCGGCGCGTACGGATTCAATGATGAATTCGGTTTATCCATCGAAGCAATTCGGAGCAAGCGAGTTGATCCAACCGTCCTCATCGAAAAACGCGCGACATTGGCGGAAGGCACGCAAATTGTGGATGCGCTCGCGCGCGGCAACGCAGATTGGATCAAGGTGATGCTGAAACCATAAATCTTGATGTCATTGCAAAACATTGTTTGCCGAAGCTCCAACCCAAGTTAGGGTTTGCTTCGTTGCGGCGCGGCTCGCAATGACATGTTGCTTTGACATTCTCCCAGGTTTACGATACAGTAAAGAAGGAGGTGATTGCGCAAAACCAGGACATTATTCTATCAAAGGACAAATCCAAACTGCTCGCGGATGAGCAAAACTCGAAAAGGAGATTTGTAAGATGAAAATTCGTTTGATGCTTGCGCTCTTGCTCGTGCTTGCGATTGTCGTTGCATGTGCACCCGCGCCAACAGCAACGCCCGTGCCGCCAACTGCCGCGCCGAAACCCACCGACGCACCCAAACCCACCGATGCGCCAAAACCCACCGCGGCTCCCGCGGCGACCTCTGCACCTGCGGCGACCACTGTGCCACCAACTGCCGCGCCTGCGGCAACCAAAGCCCCTGAACCGACTGCCGCCCCGGCGCAACCTTACAAGGGTGCGAATCTGCGTATCCTCGTCGCCAACCATCCTTGGTACGATTATCTCAAAACGATCCTGCCCGATTTCCAAAAAGCCACTGGCATCAACGTGACTTTGGAAAACTATGCGGAGAATGACCTCGTCCAAAAATTGACGACGGAATTTACCGCCGGGGGTTCAACGGTTGATGCGTTCATGCAACGCCCGCTGCAAGAAGGCAAGTTGTTCGCGCAGAATGGTTGGTACGTGGATTTGAACACCTTCATCAAAGACGCCAAGAAAACACCCGACACGTACAACTTTGCCGATTTCCAAAAAGCCGCAATCGGAACTGAGACGGTCAAGGATATGTTGACCGGTATTCCGATTGTCACCGAACAAGAAGTGTTGTACTATCGCAAGGATTTGTACCAAGCCGCCGGTTTGCAAGCGCCCAAGACACTCGACGAATTGGAAGCCGCCGCCGCCAAGTTGACGGACAAGAGCAAACAACAATTTGGTTTCATCGCACGCGGTCAAGGCAATCCTGCCGTCACCCAATTCTCTAGCTACCTCTATTCGTACGGTGGCGATTGGTTCGATCAAAACACCAAGAAAGCCACCCTCAATACTCCCGAAGCCATTGCCGCATTCACGCTCTTTGGCAAGTTGCACAAGAACTATGCGCCTCCTGGCACGACGAACATGTCGTGGCCTCAAGCGGTTGCCGTGTTCGCACAAGGTAGCGTCGCCTCGTACACCGACGCCAACTCGATCTTTGCCAACTTGCTTGATCCAACCAAATCCACCGTCGCTGAAAAAACCGGCGTCGTCGTGTTCCCCGCGGGTCCCAAGGGTTCCGTTCCATACAGCGTGACCTCGTGGGGTCTCTCAATTGCCGCCTCATCGAAGAACAAGGACGCCGCCTGGGAATTCGTCAAGTGGGCGACGAGCAAAGAAATCGTTTTGAAAGAACAAGGCGTGGGTGCCAATCCTGGTGCGCGCGCCTCGGTCTGGGCTGATCCGGTTGGCAAATCGAAATTCCCCGCCGACTGGGTTGCCGCTCAAGTCGCTTCCGCGAATGGGCGTGGGTACGATCGTCCGCTGGTCGTCCAAGTGGGCGCCGCACGTGACATCATCGGCACAATCATCACCGCCGCCATCAACGGCGAAGATGTGACCGCCGCCGCAAACAAAGCCAACGCCGATTTCCAGAAACTGCTCGATTCCGAACCCAAGTAACTTGTTGCACGTCAAGACCTTCCAGGTTGTTGAAACCTGGAAGGTCTTAAGGATATGCCTATGAGCAATTTTCTTGACCGCAACGTCAAATGGCTCTTTCCACTGCCGGCAATCTTGTTCATCCTGGTCATGATGGTCTTTCCAATTTTGTACACGGTTTGGAATAGCATGACTCCGTGGAGCATCAGCGCCGGTCGTCCCCCCACTTTTTTTGGCTTGGAGAATTACCAAAAACTCCCGGACGATTCGCGCTTTGTCGCGTCCATCGGACGCACGTTTTATTTTACGATCCTTGCCGTTTCGCTCGAAGTGATCCTGGGTGTAGCGATTGCGCTCTTGCTCAATCGCGAGTTTCGCTTCAAACGCATCATCAACTCGATCATGCTTTTGCCGATGATGGCAACGCCGGTCGCCATCGCAATGGTCTGGTTGTTGATGTACGTGCCCACGACCGGAATTATCAATTTTGTGTTGCGCGCGTTTGGGCTTCCCGAGGGATTGTGGGTGTACAACGCGCAATCGGTCATTCCCGCGCTCGCGCTCGTGGACGTTTGGGAATGGACGCCGATGATTATTCTGATTTGCCTCGCCGGTCTCACCGCGCTCCCGCACGATCCGTTTGAAGCGGCAGTTGTGGATGGCGCTTCCACCTGGCAAACGATTCGCTACATTACTCTGCCGATGCTGATGCCGACGATTAGCGTGGCGACCCTGTTGCGTTTGATTGACGCGATCAAAACGTTCGACATCATTTACACGATGACTCAGGGCGGTCCGGGGTTCACTTCCGAAACGATCAACATCTATGCGTTTGTTCAATCCTTTCAGTATTTCAACTTTGGCTATGCGTCGTCCGTCCTCGTAGTCTTTTTTGCCGTCGTGTTGAGTGTAAGTTTGCTCGTCACGTACAGTCGGCGAAGCTTGGAGATTTAGATGGCGAAACCACAACCCAAAAAACGAACAGCCGCGCAGGTTTTAGGCGATGTGATTTTCTACGTCGTCGTCTTGATCATCCTGGGATTTTTCCTCGCGCCGTTTTTATGGATGGTGTTCAACTCGTTCAAGACACCCTTGCAAATCGCCAAGATGCCGCCCGATTGGATTTTTACGCCGACACTTGCGAATTATCAGAACGTGTTCAGTTCGCAAAAATTTGGCAACTATTTGTGGAACAGCATCGTTATTGGCGCCGGCTCGACCTTTTTCGGGCTGGTGCTGGGCTTGCCTGCCGCATACGCGATTGCGCGTTACAAACAGTACGGCATCGCCACCGCGATCTTGATTGCGCGTATCGTTCCCGGCATCACGTTTTTGATTCCACTGTTCATTCTGTTTCGCCAACTGCAAATGATTGACACCTATCAATCGTTGATCCTCGCGCACATGCTCGTCGCGTTGCCGTTCATCGTTTGGGTGATGGTCCCGTTCTTTGAATCCATCCCGCAAGAGCTGGAAGAAGCCGCGCGCGTAGATGGCGCGTCCATTTTGCAAGCGTTTTTTCAAATCATCTTACCGATTAGCGGACCGGGGATTGTGACCGGCGCAATCCTGGCTTTTGTCTTTTCGTGGAACAATTTCATGTTCTCGATTCAACTGGCGACGAGCAACACCAAGACGGTGCCGGTTGCAATTTACAATTTCATCGGATACGCGCAAATTGATTGGGGCGGCTTGATGGCGGCGGCAGTGACAATCACGTTGCCCGTACTCGTCCTCGCCTTGTTCACGCAACGCTATGTGATTCGAGGTTTGACGGCGGGCGCGGTCAAAGGTTAGTCATGAAACTGATTGAACAGATTCAACAACTGGATTTCCCCGCGCCCCTGCCGGAAAAATTGCTCGTGGTCGAACAACGTTTCGCTGCACCGCATGTGCACGATGTGGTTGCGTCTACACGCGAGGCAATGCGAACATTTACGGCGCGTATCCAACCCGGCGAGACGGTTGCCGTCGGCGTAGGCAGTCGCGGCATTGCAAATTTGCCGGTGATTGTGTGCGCGGCGATTGACGCTCTGCGCGAGTGCGGCGCGCGTCCGTTTGTAATGCCGGCGATGGGCAGTCACGGCGGCGCAACTTGTGAGGGGCAAATCGGCGTGCTCGCCGATCTGGGGGCAACCAGAGACAACGCGACCTGTCCAAGTCAAATCATCAAATCATCAAATCAATAGGGTGGGCGGTAGACGCGAAATCTTGATGATTTGATGATATGGATGATATGGATGATATGCCACAATTTCCGTGATGATACGGAGGCACAAAAACGGTTCGCTCCAGCCGTCCGGAAAAACCGCCTGATGATTTGATGATTTGACCCGACGATTTGATGATATGACCTTGATGATATGAGACACGCTCGCGCGAGCGACAGAGTGGCGTGATGATTTGACCTGGAACCGTGATGATATGCCCGTTTTTTCTACGCGCGTAGAAAATCCAGCACGGGGGGAAATTCTGGTTCGCCGGTTTGCCACTTTGGACGATTGCGGTTATAATCTTTCCACACGCTTTACTCCCTGAGCCAGTATTCGCGCCGGAAAAAATATAGTCAGGTGTGGCACTCGTAAACCGAGACATGGCTCAGCAAAAAAAAGAAAAGCCCTCTTGGTGTAACCAGCACCAGAGGGCATCACCCAAGATGCCTGCGCGGGCAGCTCAGGTACGTGGTAGTATAGTCAGACTGCCCGCCCAGGTCAAATGGACTTGGGCGGGCGTTTGTTTTTCGCTGACGAGATGTTTGTGGTCTCGTCGGAACTGCGGTCGAGTGCAGTTACAAGCCACCCGCTTCTAACGGGTGTGTAGTTGACAATTTTTCCAACCGTTTGCATCGTCGAGGTTCCGGCATGGAGATTTTCGATTTTCGGAATCACCTGATTCACGACTACCAAGAGTACATCCGAAGTTTTATCCAGATTCGCGATTCAAGGATCAAAGAGTACGTAGATCAGAGTCTCGCTGACGGCGTTCTATGGCCCGAACCGCTGATTCAACTCAACCCCTCGTTTGAGCCAGGCGAATGGATTGATGATCTAGTCAAGCAAAGTATTCTTCATTCTGAATGCAGCAAGATTTTCAGAGCTGGGAAAACCGAAGTTGATGGTACAGGTAAACCCCTGCGTCTACATCGTCACCAATGCGACGCGATTCGTGCGGCGCAGACTGGCGACAATTACGTTCTAACCACCGGCACAGGGTCAGGCAAAAGTTTGGCCTACATCGTTCCGATCGTGAACCACATCCTCAAACGTGGTTCAGGTCGTGGCGTTCAAGCCATTGTCGTTTATCCTATGAACGCGTTGGCGAACAGCCAAAACGGAGAACTCCAAAAATTCCTCAAGTTCGGCTATCCCGATGGCAAAGGGCCGGTCACATTCGCCAAGTACACGGGGCAGGAAACCGACGAGCAACGCATTCAAATTATTGCCAACCCTCCTGATATTATCCTCACCAACTACGTGATGTTGGAACTTGTACTCACGCGCCCGATTGAGCGCAGACTCATCGAAGCCGCCAAGGGTTTGCGCTTCTTGGTGCTCGACGAACTGCACACGTATCGCGGTCGGCAGGGCGCGGATGTTGCGCTTCTGGTACGCCGCGTCAGAGACCTACTTGCGACAGACAAGCTTCAGTGTGTTGGAACGTCAGCAACGCTCGCGGGTGCAGGCACATACGACGAGCAACGAAAAGAAGTGGCTCTAGTCGCCACGCAATTGTTCGGCGCCGAGGTCAAATCCGCAAACGTCATTGGTGAGACACTGCGCCGCGCAACTCCCGCGCGCGATCTCAATGATCCGACATTTATTCACGATCTCACTCAGCGCGTTGGCGATTCGAATCGCCGACCTCCACTTGACTATCACGGATTCGTCAACGATCCGCTGTCCATGTGGATCGAAAGCACATTTGGTATAACCGAAGAACGTGATACAGGGCGGCTCATTCGCACATCACCGCAGACAATCTCAGGTAGCATTCCACCAGGTGCCGCACATGCATTGCACGTTCTCACACAGATTCCGTTCCCAGAGTGCGTTCGTGCTATCCAAGAAGGGCTATTAGCGGGCTACAAGTGTGAACCCAATCCAGAAACTGGGTTTCCCGCTTTTGCTTTCCGCTTGCATCAATTCATCAGCCGCGGCGATACGGTCTATGCTTCGCTCGAATCCGAAGAGACGCGCCACATTACAGTGTATGGACAACAATTCGTTCCTGGGGATCGCACGCGGATTCTATTGCCACTCGCCTTTTGTCGCGAATGCGGACAAGAGTACCTCGTCGTCAAACGCGCAAGCGGCAGTGATGGCAAAAGAACTCTTGTGCCACGTGATCTGGGTGATCAGTCGGACGAGGATGGCGAACCTGGATTCGTCTATTCCAGCATCATCGAACCGTGGCCGAGTGAAGAAGGCGATATTCTCGACCGTGTTCCCGAAGATTGGGTGGAGGATGCGCCACGCGGCAACGGTCGTCGCGTCATCAGTGGGCGCAAAAAATATCTGCCGCAATCCATTCACGTGGACACTGGAGGGCACGATGGAGATCGCGGACTCGACGCGCATTTTATTCCAGCGCCGTTCCGTTTCTGTCTACACTGCGGGGTATCGTACGGCTTTCGCCAAGCCGACGATTTTTCCAAATTGACATCACTGGCTTCCGAAGGACGCAGTACGGCGACAACCATTTTGAGTCTGTCCACCGTGCGTGGTCTGCGAAGCGATACAAGTCTGCGCGAAGAAGCCCGCAAGTTGTTGAGCTTCACCGATAACCGCCAAGACGCTTCTCTGCAAGCGGGGCACTTAAACGATTTCGTCGAGATTGGATTGCTTCGCGCCGCTTTGTATCGTGCCGTCAACCAAGCCGGCGCAACGGGACTCGCTCACGATCAACTGCCCCAAAAAGTGTTCGACGCGCTCAATTTGCCCCTGTCTGCGTACGCGAGCGATCCAACTGTCCGCTACCAGGCGCTCGCGGAAACCCAGCGCGCTTTGCGGAATGTTTTGGGCTATCGGTTGTATCGCGATTTGAAACGCGGCTGGCGCATCACCTCCCCTAACCTCGAACAATGCGGTCTCTTGGAGATCAAGTATCTCTCCCTCGAAGACGTGTGCCGCGACGAAGAAGTGTGGGCAAAAGGACATCCAACACTTGTGGCAGCGACGCCAGAGGTACGTTTCAAAGTCGCCAAAGTTCTGCTCGACTATATGCGCCGCGAACTCGCAATTAAGGTGGATTATCTCAACTCGCGTGACCAAGAGAACCTTCAGCAACAGAGTAGTCAACGCCTCGTTAGCCCCTGGGCAATAGACGAAAATGAGACGATGGAACACGCCGCAATTCTCTTCCCGCGTTCGGTGAAATCAGGCGATTATGGTGGCAACGCTTTTCTTTCCGCGCGCGGTGGGTTCGGTCAATACCTGGGACGCTCGACCACCTTCGGCGATTTCAAAACTAAATTGAAATTGGACGACAAACAAACCCTCATCAACGACTTGCTGAATGGCTTACGAGTCGCTGGGTTAGTCGAGATTGTCGAACAACCGCGCGACAAGGATGACGTGCCAGGGTATCAATTGCCTGCCTCGGCGATGGTGTGGATTGCCGGCGATGGCACGAAAGCGTTTCACGATCCAATTACGGTTCCAAATGAATCGGCGCAAGGCGCGCGCACGAATCCCTTCTTCATTGATTTCTATCGCGTCGTCGCCGCAGACTTGGGCGGACTAGAAGCCCGTGAGCATACTGCCCAAGTCCCGTACGAAGATCGCGTCAAGCGCGAAGACCTTTTCCGCGAAGGGAAATTGCCCATCCTCTACTGTTCCCCGACGATGGAACTGGGGGTAGACATCAAAGAATTGAACGTCGTCAACATGCGGAATATTCCACCCACGCCAGCGAATTATGCTCAACGCAGTGGACGCGCGGGACGCAGTGGGCAACCTGCTTTGGTTTTCTCGTATTGCACCACGGGCAGTCCGCACGATCAATACTTTTTCAAACGACCCGAACGCATGGTCGCGGGAGCGGTTACCCCGCCTCGTTTGGATTTAGCGAATGAAGACCTCGTGCGCGCGCACCTGCATGCGATCTGGCTTGCCGAAACGCGGTCGAGTCTTGGCAAATCGCTCAAGGATATTCTCGATTTGGCGGGTGAAGAACCAACCCTGGCTCTGCAAAGTCATGTGCGTGACGCGATTGCGGATGTTTCGCCGCGCCGACGTGCCCAGCAACGCGCTGAGCGTATTATCGCAACGTTCCAAGATGAGATTGCGGCATCGGATTGGTACCACGATGGCTGGCTCGAACACGAACTCGATTTGGTCGGTCAGCGATTCGAGCAGGCGTGTGAACGCTGGCGGGGTTTGTATCGCGCGGCATTAGCACAAGCCAAATCCCAGGATCGGATCATTCGTGACGCGGCACGCAGTCCCGATGACAAACGGCAAGCCGAACGCTTGCGGCGGGAAGCCGAAGAGCAACTCAAACTGCTCACCGAAGTCGAGAACATCGCGCAATCGGATTTTTATAGTTATCGCTATATGGCGAGCGAAGGATTCTTGCCAGGTTACAGTTTTCCTCGCTTGCCACTTTCGGCATTCATCCCCGCCCGTCGCACCAAACAAAAGGATGAATTCCTGTCGCGCCCGCGCTTTCTCGCCATTTCCGAATTCGGTCCCCGCGCGATTGTGTATCACGAAGGATCGCGTTACATCATTAACAAAGTCATCTTGCCCGTCGAGGATGAGGAGCTACTCACACGACAGGCGAAACTGTGTTCCAAGTGCGGCTACCTGCATCCCGTCCGAAATGAAGGTGGAGCGGATTTGTGCGAGCGGTGTGGTGCACCGCTGGATCCGCCACTGCGCCAACTCTTCCGTCTGCAGAATGTATCGACAAAACGCCGCGACAAGATCAACTCGGATGAAGAAGAACGAATGCGTCAGGGATTCGAGATCATCTCTGGAGTGCGGTTTGCCGAGCAGAGCGAGCGTCCGTCGTATCGGGTTGCGACCATTGAGAAAAATGGCGACGCGTTGGCACGCTTAACCTATGGATACTCGGCAACATTGTGGCGCATCAACCTGGGATGGAAACGACGGAAGGACAAAGAGAAACGCGGATTTGTTCTGGATGTCGAACGAGGGTACTGGGCAAAGGGCGATCAGGAGAACGAAGACCAATCGGATCCGCTGTCGCCCAAAACCGAACGGGTGATCCCCTACGTCGAAGATCGGCGCAATTGTTTGCTCTTCGAGCCGACCCAAAGAATCAGCACGAGTGCGCTCGCCTCCTTGATGTCGGCACTCAAGAGCGCGATCCAAGTTCAATTTCAATTGGAAGATGACGAACTCGCGGCGGAACCATTGCCGAGCGAAGCGGATCGCCGTTTGATTCTGTTCTACGAATCTGCCGAAGGCGGTGCGGGCGTTTTGCGCCGACTAATGGATGACCCACAAACGTTCGCTCTCGTCGCGCAGGAAGCATTACGTCTGTGCCACTTTGATCCTGAAACGGGCGAGGACTCGCACCGCGCGCCGCGCGCGCGTGAAGATTGCGAAGCCGCGTGCTACGATTGTTTGATGAATTATTACAATCAACGCGATCACAAACTCCTCGACCGCAAGGCGATTCGCGACTTGTTGATGCAGTTCACCCAGGCGCAAGTGATTGTCGCGCCCGCCGAACTCTCGCGTGGGGAACACCTGCAACAATTGATGCGTCTGGCTGGATCGGAACTTGAACGCAAGTGGTTACGCCAGCTTGAATCTCGGGGACATCATCTTCCAACCAAAGCGCAGCCATTGATTGAGGCGTGTAGCACGCGCCCCGATTTTCTTTACGAAGAGCATCAAGCCGCGATTTACATTGATGGTCCGCATCACGCTTATCCTGAACGTCAAGCGCGTGACCAAGCCCAGTCCGAGTGTATGGAAGATCGTGGATATACGGTGATTCGATTCGGGCTAGAAGATGACTGGGGCAAGATCATCGAGCAATTTCCGTACGTGTTCGGGAGGGGCAAATGACCTCTGTGAATACGGCGACACCAGGTTTTTCGGTTGGCTCGCTCGTCAAGGCGCGTGGGCGTGAGTGGGTTGTGTTACCCGAATCGAATGAAAAACTCTTGGTATTGCGTCCGCTTGGTGGTACGGACGACGAAACGACTGGGATTTATCTGCCGCTGGAAAAAGTCGAACCCGCCTCATTCGATCTGCCAGATCCAACTCAACCAGGGGATTATCGGTCGTGTCGCTTATTGCGTGATGCCGTGCGCTTGGGATTCCGTTCGAGCGCAGGACCGTTCCGTTCTTTTGCCCGCATTGCCGTTGAGCCGCGACCATATCAACTTGTACCGCTCCTAGTCGCATTGAAACTCGACCCCGTTCGAATTCTCATCGCGGATGATGTCGGTATCGGAAAGACGATTGAAGCTAGTCTGATTGTGCGCGAACTCTTGGATCGCGGCGAAGTGTCGCGGCTCGCCGTGTTGTGTCCGCCCCAACTTGCCGAGCAATGGCAAGTGGAACTGCGCGATAAATTCCACATTGACGCTGAACTGGTACTGCCGAGCACGGCAACCCGCTTGGAACGAAATTGCTATCGCATCGGTCAATCGCTCTTTGAGATTTATCCATTCGTCATCGTCTCGACCGAATTCATCAAATCAGATCGACGGCGCGAAGAATTCTTGCGGACGTGTCCCGAACTCGTGATCGTGGATGAAGCCCACACCTGTGCGTGGGCGGGTGAGGGGCGCGGCTCGAAGCATCAACGGCATCAATTGGTGGCGGGGCTTGCGGCGAACAAGGAACGACATCTGATCCTGGTGACGGCAACCCCACACAGTGGCAAAGAAGAAGCGTTTCGTTCACTATTGCAATTGTTGAACCCAGCATTTGAGAACCTACCTGACGACTTGAGTGGCAAGGAAAACGAGCATCAGCGGCGAAAACTCGCCGCACATTTCGTGCAACGCCGACGCGCCGACATTCGACATTATCTTGATGCCGATACCCCATTCCCAGAACGGGATGAGACGGGCAAGGGTGAAGCAACGTACAAACTCTCGCCTGAATACAAACAGTTCTTGGATCGTATCCTGCGTTATGCGCGCGAAACGGTTTCCGATCCCACCCTGGGACAATTTCGCCAGCGTGTGCGTTGGTGGTCGGCGCTGGCGCTGTTGCGTTCGATTGCCTCGTCGCCTGCGGCGGCAGCGGCAACGCTCCGTAGTCGCGCGGCGAGTGCAGATACCGAAACGCCTGAAGAAGCGGATGAAGTGGGCAAGCGAACGGTTCTCGATTTGATGGACGATGAATCGGCGGAAGGGGTTGACCTTATCCCGGGAAGTGACACGGGCGAGGAAGATACCGACATGCAAAAGAATCGGCGACGCTTGTTGGAGATGGCGCGCGAAGCAGATGCGCTTGTTGGCGCGAAGGATACGAAATTACAACAAGCCATCACGCTTGTCGAAAAAATGCTGAAGGATGGTTACAATCCAATCGTCTTTTGTCGTTTCATTCCAACGGCAGATTACGTTGCAAAAGCGCTTCGTGAGAAGCTGGGTAAGGACGTTGAGGTCGCCGCTGTCACAGGCACACTGCCGCCCGATGAACGCGAAGCGCGGGTCTTGCAACTCGCCCAATCACCACGACATGTTCTGGTTGCGACGGATTGTTTGAGCGAAGGCATCAACCTGCAAGAACATTTCGATGCGGTCATTCATTATGACCTATCCTGGAATCCGACCCGGCATGAACAGCGCGAAGGGCGCGTGGATCGCTATGGGCAACCCAGTCCTAAGATTCGCGTGCTCACGTACTATGGCGTGGACAATCTGATTGATGGGGTTGTGCTCCAGGTTTTGATTCGCAAGCACCAAGCGATTCGCAACACGCTGGGGATTTCGGTGCCCGTGCCGCTCGATACGGAACAAGTGGTTCAAGCCATCTTTGAAGGACTGCTTTTGCGGAACAAGGAATCGAGTCCACAAAACTTACTTCCTGGGTTTGACGAAGTTTTCAAACCCCAGCGCGAAGATTTGTTCCGTGCCTGGGATGCCGCATCCGAACGTGAGAAACGTTCGCGCACGATGTTCGCGCAAGAGACGATCAAGGTGGGCGAGGTGGCACGTGAATTGCAAGAGGTGCGCGCGGCAATTGGTTCAGGGGTAGATGTCGAACGATTTACGGTCGAAGCGTTCCAAGCGCACGGCGCAACGGTGAGTCGCAATGGTGATGTGAAATTCGACGTGCAGGATGTGCCACGTGGCTTGCTCGATGCGATTGATGTGCAAGCCAAGTTTGCGGCGCGTTTTGAATTGCCGATCAAAGAAGGACAGATTTATCTGAGCCGCACGCAACCAATTGTCGAGGGGTTGGCAAGTTTCGTGATGGACACAGCCCTCGATCCGATTGGCGGTGGTGTTGCGCGACGGTGCGGTGTCATTCGTACGAGTCGCGTGCAAAAACGGACGATGTTGTTGCTAGTGCGTTTGCGCTATCACATCATTACGAGAAGGGGGAGTAGAAAATTGGGAGTAGGGAATAGGAATACAAGCGATTCCCCACTGCCTATTCCCGAATCCCAGCTTCTCGCCGAAGACTGCCAACTACTTGCGTTCACTGGCTCGCCGCAAAATGCCGAATGGTTGGATAGCCAGGTTGCTGAAGAATTATTACTGGCACAACCTGAAGCGAATATCCAGCCCGATCAGGCGACCCATTTCATACGGCAGATGTTGGATGGAATTGACGCGCTTCGTCCGCACCTGGATGAGGTGGCACAAAAACGCGGCGAAGAATTGTTGGACGCACATCGCCGCGTGAGATTGGCGGCGCGTGAAACGAATGTGAGTCATCGCGTTGAGCCGCAGTTACCGTGCGATATTTTGGGTACGTATTTGTATTTGCCAAAGCCGTAAGCATACGGACAGTCACTGTGTTGCACAAGGGCTAAGAAAAATCGTGTGGCGGATCAGTTCTGATCAAAACCGAAAACCCACCCTTGCGGGTGGGTAGGAACAAAAGGTTTAATTTTTACTTGGTGGTTGTCAGCCACAGGACGTTGATGAGTGACGTGACATTCTTGAATTCAGGATCGCCCGTCACGAGCGTCGCGTTCAATTCTTGCGCAAGTGCTACTGCGAACGCATCCGCATACGACAAAGGGTAGGTGGCTTTGATGCGCGCCGAGGCAAAAATTTGTTCTTCCGATGCGCCATCGAACGCGATGGGAAGCGTGCGGAGATCGCGCAACATTTCTTCAGCGCGGCTCTGTCCTTGTTCGCGGTATGTGATGTAAAAAAGTTCGCCGACATTGATCAGGCTGATTCGCAAAATTGCCTGATGATCGCGGGCGGCTTCGAAGAGTTCCCGGACTTGATGTCCGCCGGTCTCAGCTTGGAAATATGCCAGGAGCGCGAAACTATCAAGGACATAAGTGGGAATCTTTTCAGCCACGAGCGCGTCCCAGTTTCTTTTCCTCGCGCGCGCGTTCGGTAGTGCGTTCGGTCAAGAGTGCTTGGGTGAGTGAGCGTCCGCCAGCATATTTGCCGTACGTATTTGCGATGGCTTGGGTGATGCGTGTTTGCGGACGCCGGCGCACCGAATTAGTAATCAGATGACGAATCTGACGATATATTTCGGGCGACAATTCGATTTTTTTGCCTTGCGGCGTGATGAGCCTGGCTCGTTGAGTCATAGGTTGTCTCTCCTTTAACTGAGATTGTTTCATCTCACGGGAGTCATTCCCAAAAAGATATTACAACGGTTAGCGAATTTCGACAAGTGGGCATTTGGGAAAGTGCGCCGGATGATTCGCCGGTGAATTATTACACCTGAAACAAATGAGAGTCATCGAGTTGAGCCGCAGTTGCCGTGTGATGTGCTGGGTGTGTATTTGTACTTGCCAAAAGCGTAGGCATCGCCTGTTAGCACTTGTGAGACCCAGTGATAATAAGACTTGGCTCGCTACCGTTTTCGATAACGAGCCAAGTGTTCAAGCAATTAGATTTCGCCCGCGTCAAGTTCGGTCAAGAACTGCTGAACGCTCAACACGGTGACGTGGTGTTTTTCCAGATGCCTAATCAGATCAAGGTCGCGCTTGATGTCGTCGTCGCGTGAAACGGCGTACCGCGCTTGTCCCAGGATTGCCGTTTCCAGAATCAAGTCATCATCGGGATCGCGGCACTCGCGCACGGCACCCGTCGGCACGACAATTTGACTACGCTGGATGAGCAGTTGCAAAAATTCTTCGACATCGGCGGATTGAATCGGATATTTGCGCGTCATGCGTGGACGGGTCAGCACATCGGACAGTTCATCCAGCAGGGGCAGTGACACAACAACCCGGAACCGATGATCGAGCCAGGCGTGGTGGAGTCGCGCGGGAGAACCCAGTGGATTGATGAACGCGGAAACCCAGACGTTCGTATCAACGAGGACGACGGTTGGCACGACGCGCCGCCTTTGCTTCCGAGGATGCTTCGGTGATGTCGTTTTCAATCTCGGCGGGATCGAAACTGCTCATCCGCGAATGGACACGCGCCAACAAACTCTCGAACTGCTCGCGCCACGCTTGTTGCTCCGCGTTCAAACGATCCGCCAGTAAACGTTCTGCCAACGCATTCGGCGTTAGGCGACTGCGCTGGGCTTCGCGGTCGAGTTGCACGAAGAGCGATTCGGAAATTGTAATGGTTCGCAACATGATGCTTTTACCTTTCCTATTCTCTATCGAGATATTACAACGGTTAGCCCATTTCGACAAGTAGGCATTTGAAAATATGCACAATTCCCGCATCCCCTTCACCACCATCCGAATAGAAGGCGCGATATTGCCGCCTGATTTGCTTCAGCGCATCGCCGATGGCGACGCAGGGCTTGAAGCGCGAAGCGTGTCGCCTGAATCGTATCATCTTGCCAAGGGCGAGAAGATCAACGAGGCGATCAATCGCGCGTGGAATCGCGCGCTGGGCGCGTGGGCGGCGTTCCGCGATGCGTCTGCGAAATTGGCGGACACCGACCCAGGTACGACGCTGACGCGCGAACGCTGGCTCTTGCCGTTGTTTCAAGAACTGGGTTACGGACGACTCGCGACGGCGAAGGCGATTGAGATCGCGGGCGATGCGTATCCGATTTCGCACGGGTGGCAGAATACGCCGATACACCTCGTCGGTTGTCACGTTGACCTCGATGCGCGCACCAAGGGTGTGGCGGGCGCGGCGCGCAACAGTCCGCACGGGCTGGTGCAGATTTTGTTGAATCGCTCGGACGCGCATCTGTGGGCGTTCGTGTCGAACGGATTGCGGTTGCGCGTTCTGCGCGATAACAAGATGCTCACGCGACAGGCGTTCGTCGAGTTTGATTTGCAGGCGATGATGGATGGGCAAGTCTATTCCGATTTTGTCCTGCTCTGGCTCGTGTGTCATCAATCGAGAGTGGAGGAGTTGGGAATAGGGAATCGGGAGTCGGGAGTAGGGAAAACGACTGCCCACTCCCCACTGCCTACTCCCTACCCGCAACTCCCCAATCCCGCCGATTGCTGGCTCGAAAAATGGTCGCGGGCGGCGGCAGAGCAAGGGACGCGCGCGCTCGATCAATTGCGTGGCGGCGTCGAAAATGCGATCAGCGCGCTGGGGCGCGGCTTTCTCGCGCACCCAGCCAATCGCAATCTGCGCGACAAACTGTACGCGGGGAAACTCGAAGCCCAGGATTATTATCGCCAACTGTTGCGGCTGGTGTATCGGCTCATCTTTTTGTTCGTCGCCGAGGATCGCGGGTTGTTGTTCGTGCCGAATGCGGACGCGAATACGCGCGACATCTTTGCGCGATTTTATTCGACGGCGAAATTGCGCACGCTCGCGGAACGTCGGCGGGGGACGCGGCACGCCGATCTCTATCACGGTTTGCGGCTCGTGATGGAGTTGTTAGGAGGGGAAATGGGGAATAGGGAGTCGGGAGTAGACAATTCCCTACTCCCTACTGCCCACTCCCTTCTTGGCTTGCCTGTCCTGGGTGGATTCTTATTTTCGGCGCAAGCGATTCCCGACTTGAGCGCGTGCGAAATCGCGAATCACGATTTGCTCGATGCGATTCGCGCGCTCGCGTTCACGATGGATCGCAATGCGCGGCGCGTCGTGGATTACAAGAACCTGGGATCGGAAGAACTGGGAAGCGTTTACGAATCGCTCCTCGAACTGCATCCGATCATCAACGCTGACGCAGCGCAGCACAGTGCAGCTGCGACTTCGTTTGAATTGAAAACAGCGAGCGGCAACGAGCGCAAGACGACGGGCAGTTTCTACACGCCGACGCCGCTCATCAATGTCCTGCTCGATTCGGCGTTAGACCCTGTGATTGAGTCGGCGATCAAGGGAGTGGGGAGTAGGGAGTCGGGAGTAGACGACTCCCCACTCCCTACTCCCCATTCCCTACACTCCCCACTGCCTACTGCCTACTCCCAAGAGCGGGCTTTGCTCTCTCTCAAGGTGTGCGACAGCGCAGGCGGGAGCGGGCACATCGCGATTGCGGCGGCGCGGCGAATCGCCAAGCGGCTCGCCACGATTCGCACGGGCGACGAAGAACCATCGCCCGAAGCGATGCGCACGGCGCTGCGCGATGTGATTACGCATTGTATCTACGTCGTGGACGTGAACCCGATGGCAATCGAGTTGTGTAAGGTGAATCTCTGGATGGAGATGCAAGACCCGCGCTATCCGCTTTCGTTTCTCGACGCGCATATCAAATGCGGCAACGCGTTGGTGGGAGTGGGGAGGTGGGGAGTGGAAGATGGGGAGTCGGGAATGGGGAATAGGCAGTCGGCTATTCTCGAATCCCTACTCACCACTCCCTACCTTCCTATTCCCCTTGAGATTCCTGACGAGGCGTTCAATCCTGTCACGGGCGATCACAAGCCGACGGCGAGCGCGCTCAAAAAGCGCAACAAGGGCGAACGGACGAGCGGGCAATTGCCGTTGATGGTGACGGTGCTGGAATCGTTGGACGATTTGCAACGCTGGGTGACCGAGCGCGCGCGACAGTTGAACGCGATGCCCGAAGACGATGCGACCCAGGTGCAAGCCAAGAGCGAAGCGTATCGGCAATTGACCGAATCGGAAAAATATGCGCGCCGAAAATTGGAATACGATTTGTGGACGGCGGCGTTCTTTTGGCGAATCAGTGCACCCGATACCGAGATGAGCGTGGTTGTGCCAACGCAAAGCGAACTGGCGAAATTGCGACGCGGCGAAAAGTTGAATCCCGATTTGGTGCGCCAGGTGCAAGCATTGGCGGAACGATTGCGATTCTTTCACTGGGAGTTGGAGTTTCCAGAAGTCTGGGGAGATAGGGAATCGGGAGTAGGGAGTAGCGCAACTCCCCACTCCCCACTCCCTACTCCCAACTCCCTACCCTCTACTCCCCACAACGGTTTCGATGTGAAATTGATGAATCCACCCTGGGAGCGCATCAAACTACAAGAGGAAGAATTTTTTGCCGCGCGCGATCCTGGGATTGCGACTGCGCCGAACAAAGCCGCGCGCCAAAAATTGATTGATGCGTTACCGAAAAAGAATCCTGCGCTTGCACAAGAATTTGAAGATGCCAAGCACGACGCTGAAGCGATGAGCAAGTTTGCGCGTGATAGCAAACGATTCCCGCTGACAGCGGTCGGCGATGTAAACACCTACGCGCTGTTTGCCGAACACGCACGAACATTGCTCAATGCGAATGGACGCGCAGGAATTATTTTGCCGACTGGGATTGCAACCGACGATGCGACAAAAGATTTCTTTGCGGATTTGATTGACAAACATTCGCTCGCAAGTTTGTTTGATTTTGAAAACCGTGAAGCGATTTTCCCAGGCGTGCATCGAAATTACAAATTCTGCCTTATGACTCTTTGCGGTAAACCGATTGAGCGTGGCGATTTCGCATTTTTCACTACTCAGGTTGGTCAATTGCGTGATGAACGTCGTCGTTTCTCTCTTGCAACAAATGAAATTGCCTTGTTCAATCCGAATACGAGAACGATGACAATTTTCCGTACTCGTGCCGATGCCGAACTAACCCGCAAAATTTATAAACGTGTTCCTGTTTTAGTTAATGAACGGTCAGACGACAACCAATGGGATGTATCATTTCTGCGAATGATTGATATGTCGAATGACAGCGCCTTGTTTCAAACCAATGCTGGCGACGGATTGATTCCACTTTACGAAGCGAAGATGATTGAGCAATTTGACCATAGATGGGCGACATTCGAGACAGAAGATGTACGCGATGTGACAACCGAAGAAAAACAAAATCCAAAATTTACGGTTCGCCCGCGTTATTGGATTCCTGAGAAAGAAGTCATTGAGCGTTTGGAAAATGTTTGGGAACGAGATTGGCTAATCGGATTTCGCAATGTTACAAGGGCTGTGGACAGGCGGACATTATGGTTTAGCGCGATGCCACGAGTCGGTGTGGGAAATAGTTCGCCGTTGCTTTTGCCCAAAGTGAACGATGCAAAAAAGATTTCTTGCTTACTTGGAAATCTAAATTCCTTTGCTCTCGATTTTGTCGCACGTCAAAAAATTGGCGGCATCAACTTGAACTTTTTCATAGTCAATCAACTCCCAGTTCTTCCGCCCACCGCGTACACGCCAGCGGACGTAGATTTCATCGCACCGCGCGTGCTGGAATTGGTCTACACCGCTTGGGATATGAAACCGTTCGCTCAAGACCTTTGGGAGTCGGAAGTGGGGAATAGGGAGTCGGCTACTGCCCACTCCCCACTCCCTACTCCCAACTTGCGCAATCTCATCATCAAACAATGGGAGGCAAACAGTGGACAATCAATCCGTGAAATCTTACCAAGACTTACGGGTATGGCAAGAGGGTATGACGCTGGCGGAACAATGTTATCTGCTGACCAAAACATTTCCGAGAGAAGAGATTTACGGAATGACCTCGCAGATTCGCAGAGCGGCGGCATCAGTCCCAGCGAACATCGCGGAGGGGTACGGTCGGGAGAGTCGCGGGGATTACGTTCGGTTTCTTCAGATCGCCCAGGGTTCACTCAAGGAAGTGGAGACACACCTGATTCTATCAGCGCGGGTGAAACTAACGACAGCGGAAGCCGTCGAGCCAATTCTGAAACTGTGCGAGACGGAAGGGAAAATGTTGCGGGCGTTGATTCGGGCGTTACAAGGGAATCGGGAGTAGGCAGTGGGGAGTCGGCTATTCCCGAATCCCTACTCACTACTGCCCATCTCCCTATTCCCCCATTCCTCTGGAACGACGAACGCCGCGCACATCTCCGCGCCGAACTGGACGCGTACTATGCGCGCCTCTACGGACTCACCCGCGACGAACTCCGCTACATCCTCGATCCCAAAGATGTTTACGGCGACGATTTCCCAGGTGAGACGTTCCGCGTGCTGAAGGACAAGGAGATCAAGCAGTACGGGGAGTATCGGACGAGAAGGTTGGTGCTGGAGAAGTGGGATGAACAGCAAGCGAAAAGTTGAAAGGCAAAAGTGAAATTGATTAGGTGAGTTGGAGGCAATCGGCAATCAAGGTTGGCAGGTTGGGCGCAATTGAGGAAATACCGCGCGCGGGCAAACGATGATGTTTGATGTCTGGGTCGGCGTGATAGTGATGCGGAAAAGTCGCTTGCAGAGAACTATCTTCGGGGTGCGGCTGGGGATCATACCACCGAATCTTGTCATCGCCACGATAAACTTTGTAACTGTAATCCAATAACTCGCCGTCGGTCAGATCGAGATATTCAAAGACGCGCAATTCCAAGCCGTTGCGAAATTGCACCACACCACGCACAAACGCTGTCGTGGCGCTTTGAGTGTATAGCCGCAACGTAGACGCTGAAATGTCAGGGAAACGTTCGGGCAAGGTATAGAGCAGGTTTTCATAATCGGCGCGCGTAAAGGCAGGCATCAAGCGACTCGCAACGATGGTTCGGCAGGCAAAAGGTGGATCGGTTGCTGGGGCAAGTCTTGGCGCAATTGATCGAGACGTTGTTTAGAGATTTGCGCGAGCGCGGCTTGGCGTTTTTGTCTCAATTTGAAATGCCCCGCCCATTCAGAAAAATCGGCGGCATTCTCGCCATTATCCAATTCGCCCTGGGAATAGAGCGCCATAAAATCATCCGAGCTGATCCAGTACTTGCGCTCGAACTTGTGCAAGCCCTCTTCGGCGACGCGCAAATCATCCAAAATATCGCTGAGACTTAATGTCATCATATCTAGTTCCTTTCCAAAATGTGACCACGGAGTTCGTTTGCAAACGCAACCGAATCGGTGAGGTCGGCGCGTTTCGCCCAAATGCCAAACGCGGGGTGCGCCGCACTACGGCGAGTGCGTTTTTGGGTAGATGGGTTAGTCAAATGCAAGACAATAACTTCTACCGCGCCAGTTGCCATTGTGCGAGGAATCTCGACCACCAGTTTGCGGTCGGGTGTGATCTGTCCTTTAAGTTTGGTGGCGAGCATAGGCACTCCTTCGTCAAAGATTTTACCACAGAATTGGCGCGAATGCTAACAAGTGTTCCGCGCCGCACGGAAAAGGGTTGGTTGCGCGCAATTCAAATCCCAGGATTAGGTTATATTGTCAATATCCAAGATTTGGAACAATTTGAACCGCCCAAACCAGGTCCTAGAGGACAAGCGCACAAATCGCAAGGAAATGATCATGGCTAAAAAAACATCTGCCAAATCTGCTCTGCCGCCTTACCTTGGATTTGGTGTCCTGGGTGCAACTGAACAGCATGGGGAAACCAGCGCCAACTATATGTTGGGCGATGAAGTAGTCTACCGCGTGATGCTCACTGAAACCAACTGTCGCATCACCGAATATTTTAACGATAAGGAATTTGCCACGGCGATAGGCGCAAAACTCGATGAGACGTTCTTTCAGTTGTTCGCCGCACATCTGCCCTATACTCATCCGCGCTTTGAGCGACTGTATCACCAAATCTGTGACCAGCGCAATATCTATATCGAGTTTCCGCACGAATCCAGATACTTGTTTTTCCCGGCGGGATACATTTTCGTTTTACGTCAGCCAATTGTTCACGATACCCTCGCCATTTGGAAAAAACTGGAACCGAAACTCGCGCGCCAAAAAGATTCTGATCCCATTCAAATCCATGCCAAACATTCAGGAATTATTTTTCGGCTTTTGAAATCAGGCGACATTCGCGGCGAAGATGTGTCGCTCGTCGATTTTTCTGCGCTGTTGGTCAATCTGGCTTCTGCCGCCGATTGGCTATGGCAAAATAAACTGGTGCCATCCGAACACGATTATCGTCTGGTCATCAAAGAAGCGATGCAATATGACCGCGATGTCTTGCGGGTATATCTGGGCGGCTCCTTGCCAGAAATCTTGACACATTCGGTATTTGTCAAACATGGAAATGCCACTCCGCTCGATCAAGTTGCACAGGATTTTGCAAATGGCTCGGTTGAGTTACTCAAGCGTGTGCAAAAATAACCATGCCAGACATGATGTTGGAATTACCGCCTCAAGTTGCGGCACTGCAAAAAGATGGAAGCAATTGTCCGCTCAAATAGAACAAGAGGCTCACGTTTTTCTGTGCCTTGAATCGCTGACACGGGGTTGGTATTGGGTTCAGATTGCCAAGCAGTCCGTTACTGTTGCTTTCAAAAGAAATTTGGTTTGACCACGGTGCTGACGACCAAACAGTTTTGGAAGCATCCTACCCAGGAGGAAGTACAGACAAGTCAAACCGAACATCAAGCGCAACAAAAACTTTTGTATCTGCTCACGAGATAGACAAAGCCAGGTATGGTAAAACCGGTTTGCCCATCCAGGTAACCAATTTTTGAAAAACGTTCGCGCCCGCTCGCTTGGCCGTATTCAAAATCGTCGCCAATGCGGCATAGGCTTGCGGACCCCACGCGGAGCGAAAACTGCCCATCACTTTGCGGTGAATGACCGAAGGGCGGAGCTGTCAAGCCACGACGACTCTCGCGAAAACCAAGTCAGTGATCGTCGCGGAAGATTTGCATGTGCGCGGGATGTTGAAGAACCACAAACTGGCGCGGGCGATTTCGGATGAAGGGATGGGCGAGTTTCGGCGGCAGTTGGAATACAAA
>CAIKBD010000283.1 GCA_903825565.1 uncultured Anaerolineales bacterium
GGAGATGGTGATGCCTGGGGATCGGGTGACGATCAAGGTCAAGTTGATCACGCCGGTGGCGTTGGACAAGGGTGAACGGTTTGCGATTCGTGAAGGCGGTCGGACGGTTGGTTCGGGCGTCATCACGAAGGTGATGGGATAGGTCAAATATGCCTGACCGTTCAAACTCACTGAACGCGTTGGGCAGATACGGACGAGGAGACTATGGCTCGACAAAAGATTCGCATTCAACTCAA
The DNA here is from genome assembly GCA_903825565.1 of uncultured Anaerolineales bacterium. GTDB lineage: Bacteria > Chloroflexota > Anaerolineae > UBA4142 > UBA4142 > CAIKBD01. The sequence continues at coordinate 237 of CAIKBD010000283.1, forward strand.
GGGTTACGATCATCGCGTGCTCGATCAATCCGCGAAACAGATTGTCGAAACGGCGGAGCGCACCGGCGCGGCAGTCGTGGGACCCATTCCACTGCCCACCAAGATCGAAAAATTTACGGTGCAACGCGCGACGTACATTGACAAGGACTCGCGCGATCAGTTTGAGGTTCGCACGCACAAACGTCTGATTGACGTGCTCGAGCCAAGCTCAAAGACGATTGATACGCTGATGCGGTTGAACTTGCCCGCCGGCGTGGATATTGAAATCAAGTTATAGTCAGCCGTAGACAGTCAACAGCCGACAGTTTTTGTCTGTTGACTGGCGACTGTTGACTGGCGACTGAGGTTTATTATGGCTGAAGGATTGCTCGGCAAAAAAGTCGGGATGGGACAGGTATTTACCGGCAAAGGCGAGATTGTGCCGGTGACTGTGCTCGAAGTGGGACCCTGTTTCGTCACCCAGATCAAAACGCCGGAAAAAGACGGGTACAGCGCGGTGCAGATGGGTTTCGGCGAAACGCGCCGCTTGAACAAGCCCGAACGTGGGCATCTCAAAAATTTGCCTTCGCTCAAACATTTGGGCGAGGTGCGCACTAGCAATATTGCTAACTTTGCCCCGGGACAAAAATTGAACGTAAGCATTTTTGCGGCGGGCGATTTGGTGGATGTGATTGGCACGTCCAAAGGCAAGGGGCACGCCGGCGTCGTCAAGCGCCATCACTTTAAAGGCGGCAAGAAAACCCACGGTGCGTCCGACCGCGTGCGTCGCCCCGGCGCGAGCGGTGCAACGACAACCCCCGGTCGCGTTTTGCGCGGCTTGCGGATGGCGGGGCAAATGGGCAACAAGCCAGCCACCGTGTTGAACCTCGAAGTCGTGTCGGTGGATCAAGAGCGCAATCTACTCGCCGTAAAAGGCGCAGTGCCCGGCGCCAAAGACGGTGTGCTCTTTGTTCGCAAAGCGCGCAAGGAAAGGAAGATCGTCAAGGCGCAACCGACCTCGAAGAAGGGGAGCAAGTAGCCATGCAAGTTCCATTGTATAACCAAGCCGGTCAAGAGATCGGCACAACCGAATTGCGTGACGACATTTTTGCCATCGAGCCAAACCAGCCCGTGATGCACCAGGCGTTGGTGCGTCAACTTGCCAATGCGCGGCAAGGCACTGCCGACACCAAGCAACGCGGCGAGATCGCCGGCGGCGGCGCGAAACCGTACCGCCAAAAAGGTACCGGGCACGCGCGCCAAGGTTCCACGCGCTCACCGCAGTACCGTCACGGCGGCGTGGTCTTTGGACCTACCCCGCGCAAATACACTCAAAAGATGCCGCAAAAAATGCGCCAACTCGCTTTGCGCTCGGCATTGTCCGCCAAAGTAGCGGAAGGTCAGGTGCGGGTTGTGGACAATTTGCAATTCGACGCGCCCAAGACCAGCGCGATGGAACAGGTGCTGGCGGGGCTTGCCGTGCAATCCTCCGCGCTGATCGTTTTGCCGGAAGCCAATCTCGCCGTGCAAAAATCGGCGGCGAACATTGCCGATGTGAAAACCCTGCGCGCGAATTATTTGAACGTGCGCGATTTGCTCGGCTACGAAATGCTCGTTCTGCCGCTTGGCGCGGTCAAAGCGATTGAAGGATATTTGGGAAAATAGTCCCTGGTCACAAAGTCAAATAGTCGAGCATTCGATCCCGACAGACTAGTTGACGACGAGACTAGATGACTAACGGAGTTAGCGATGCATCTCTATGAAATTTTGCGACGACCACTGACAACCGAAAAGAGCACGCGGTTGAAAGACGATTACCGCCAATACGCGTTCGAGGTGGATCTGCGCGCGAACAAGACGCAAGTCAAGGAAGCAGTTGAGAACGCGTTCAAGGTCAACGTGGTAGATGTGAATATGATGCGGATGGCACGCAAACGCCGCCGCTTTGGTCGCCGCGTGGTGTATACGCCGATCTGGAAAAAAGCCATCGTCACGATTCAGGCAAATCAACGCATTGACCTCTTCGAGGGTGTGTAAATCATGGGCATCAAAGTTTATAAACCCACTTCGGCGGGTCGCCGAAACATGTCTACCCCGACGTTCGAGGAGATTACCAAACAGTCTCCCGAAAAGGCGTTGCTCGTTTCCAAACAGCGCGCGTCGGGTCGCAACAATCAAGGTCGCGTGACGGTGCGGCATCGCGGCGGCGGCAATCGCCCCAAGTACCGTATCGTGGATTATCGCCGCGAAAAATTGGGCGTGCCTGCCAAAGTGGCGGCAATCGAATACGATCCCAATCGCTCTGCGCGCATCGCGTTGCTGAATTACGCGGACGGCGAAAAGCGATACGTGATCGCGCCGGCGGGCATGGTAGTTGGTGACAAACTCATGTCCGGCGCAACCGCCGAAATCAAATCGGGCAACACCTTGCCCATCGCTTCGATTCCGGTCGGCACGATGATTCACAACGTCGAATTGCAAAAGGGCAAGGGCGGACAGATGGTGCGCGCCGCTGGCACCTCCGCGCAATTGATGGCGAAGGAAGGCAAGTACGCCCAAGTGCGGTTGCCCTCCGGCGAAGTGCGCTACGTCAGCATTGATTGCATGGCGACGATTGGGCAGGTTGGTAACTCGGAGTGGAATACGCTCAAGCTGGGTAAAGCGGGCCGTCGCCGCCACATGGGTTGGCGACCAACTGTGCGCGGCGCCGTGATGAGTCCACGCGATCACCCGCACGGCGGTGGTGAAGGCAAAGTGGGGGTTGGGATGCCGGGACCTAAGACGAAATGGGGCAAACCCGCGCTCGGCAAAAAGACGCGCCGCATCAAATTCACGGATCGCTTCATCGTCAAGAATCGCGGCAAACGATAATCGGTCGTTGACTCGGAGGCAATATGGGTCGTTCACTCAAAAAAGGACCTTTCGTCCAACCGAAATTGTTGGCGAGAGTGGAGCAATTAAACAAAGCCGGCGAAAAGCGAGTGCTGAAAACTTGGTCGCGCGCCTCGGTCGTCTTTCCGCAAATGGTGGGGCACACGATTGCGGTGCATGATGGCCGGCGGCATGTGCCCATCTACATCACCGAAAATATGGTCGGGCATCGTCTCGGCGAATTTGCGCCCACGCGGCATTTCCGCGGTCACTCGACCAAAGAAAAAGCCGCCGAAGCCGCCGCCGCGCCCGCAGGCAAGGCATAGAGGAGATCGAGCATGGCGGACTATTTTGAAATTATCGCGGTTGAAAAGTACCTGCGAATGTCCCCGCGCAAAGTGCGCCTCGTGGTGGACTTGGTGCGTGGCAAAGGCGTGGAGGAGGCGTTGGGCTTGCTCAAGATGACGCCGAAAGAAGCCGCGCGCGCGGTCGAAAAGGCGGTCAACTCCGCCGCCGCAAACGCCACGCAGAATTATGGCTTGTCGCGCGAAGACTTGTACATCACCAAGATTCATGCGGACGAGGGACCCACGCTCAAGCGAATGAAAGCCGGCGCGCGCGGTCGCTACAAACCGATCTTGAAACGCGGCGCGCATATTACCGTCGGTGTGGCAGAGCGCAAGGCAGAGGAGTCATAATGGGACGCAAAATTCATCCGTATGGTTTTCGCCTGGGTTACATCAAAGAGTGGCGCTCCAAATGGTACGCGGCGGATAAAAAGGTTTACACGGATCAATTGAAAGAAGATTTGGCGATCCGCAAACTCGTCCGCGCCAAAGTTGGGCACGCCGGCATCGCCGATGTGCGGATCGAACGCTTTCCGAAGCAAGTGACGATCAACGTGCACACCGCCAAACCAGGGATCATTATCGGGCGCAAGGGCGCGAGCGTCAACCAACTCCGCAAGGACTTGGAAGACTTGACGAAGAAAAAGATCAAACTCGAAGTGCTCGAAGTGGGACATCCTGAAGCGGACGCGTACCTCGTCGCCGAAAGCATCTGCCAGCAGATCGAAAAACGCGTGTCGCACAAACGCGCGATGAAGCAAGCGATGACCCGCGCGATGCGCGGTGGCGCGCTTGGGATCAAGATCACGGCAGGCGGGCGGCTCGCCGGTTCCGAAATGGCACGCCGCGAAATGGTGAAGGACGGGCGGATTCCGCTCAACACCTTGCGCGCCGATATTGATTACGCGCGCTATGAAGCCAAAACCACCTATGGCAAGATCGGGATCAAGGTGTGGATTTATAAAGGCGATGTGATGCCCGAACAGCGCAAAGCCGAAATATTGAAGCAGATCGAAGCCGCCGCCGCGCAAGCCGAAGCCGCAGCGGCGAGCAGTGGAGAGTCGTAATATGTTGATGCCCAAACGAGTCAAGTACCGCAAACAGCATCGCGGCCGTATGAAGGGCAAGGAAACGCGTGGCGTCACGCTCGATTTCGGGGAATTTGGCTTGCAAGCCCTCCAACCGTGCTGGATGACCAGCCGGCAAATCGAAGCCGCCCGCCGCGCCGTTGTCCGCTTTGTCAAACGCGGCGGCAAATTGTGGATTCGGGTTTTCCCCGATCACTCGGTCACGATCAAGGGCGCGGAAACGCGCATGGGCGGCGGCAAGGGCGCGCCCGATCACTGGGTCGCCGTCGTCAAGCCGGGCCGCGTTATTTTTGAGATCGGCGGCGTGAAAGAAGAGATGGCGCGCGAAGCGATGCGTCTCGCCGCGTACAAACTGCCGATCAAAACCCAGTTTATTTCGCGGTTGGAGGTCAAGTAATGCAAACCACCGAACTGCGAAACAAGGATAACGCCGCACTGCAAAAACAGTTGGACGATTTGTACCAAGAACTGTTCAACCTGCGCTTTCAGCGCGCAGCGGGCCAACTGGCGAACTTTAACCGCTTGACCCAGGTCAAGCGCGACATCGCGCGAGTGCAGACCATACTCCGCGAACGCGTCCAGGCGGAGGAGGCGAAATGAGAGAACGACGAAAAGTGATGCAAGGGCGCGTCGTTAGCGACAAGATGGCGAAAACCGTCATCGTCGAAGTGGAAATGCGCCGTGCGCATACGCTCTACGGCAAAGTCGTCACAGCGACCCGGCGCTTTAAGGCGCATAACGATGAACCGGTCGTCGCCAAACGCGGCGACCTCGTCAAGATCACGGAATCGCGCGCGCTCTCGCGCGAAAAACATTGGCGCGTGACGGAAATCGTCCAGCGCGGGGTCGTGGTCGAAGCGATTGTCGAAAAAGAATTGGAAGATTTGCGCGCGAAAGAAGAAGCGGATCGCGCCGCGCGCCGCATCGAAGAAGAACGCCGCGCCGCCGCGCGTTTGGAAAAACTTGCCGGCATGGATGAATTGGAACCGGCAACGCCTTCAGAAAGTGAGGCAGCATGATCCAGGCAACGACTCGCCTCACCGTAGCCGATAACACCGGCGCGCGTGAGATCATGTGTATCCGCGTGATGGGCGGCTCTACGCGCCAAGTGGGTTCGGTGGGCGACATTATCGTCGCCGCCGTAAAATCCGCCATCCCAACGAGCCAGATCAAAAAGGGCACGGTCGTCCGCGCGGTAATCGTCCGCACGAAAAAAGAATTCGGTCGCCCCGATGGATCGTACATTCGGTTCGACGACAACGCGGCGGTCATCCTCGACGGCGATACGAGCAACCCGAAAGGGACGCGCATCTTTGGGCCGGTGGCGCGCGAATTGCGCGACGGCTTTATGAAGATCGTCTCGCTCGCGCCCGAAGTGCTGTAGGGAGAAAGTCGGAATGAACAAGATTCGCAAAGGCGATACGGTGCAAGTGCTTGCCGGTAATGATCGCGGCAAAAAAGGCGAAGTGCATAGCGTCTCGCCGAAAAATGCCACCGTCGTGGTCGCCGGCATCAACTTGATCAAGAAGCATCAAAAACGCACGGGCAACGTCCGCACGCAATCCGGCATCATCGAGCGCGAGGGCCCGATTCGGCTCGCCAACGTCGCGCTCGTGTGCAAGAACTGCGGCAAGCCCACCCGCGTCGGGTTTGGCGCGGACGGTGACCGCAAGGCGCGCAAGTGCAAAAAGTGCGGCCAGTTTATTGACTAGCAACTAGATGTTAGAAATTGGACGTTGGATTGCCAACAGCCAACATCTAACCTCCAACATCCAGAGTAACGAGGTAAAAGATGGCGAAGCCAGAACAGGCGGCAAAGCCAGAGGCGAAAGAAAAACAGCCCCAAGCCAAAGGCGCCAAGGGCGCGCAACCGAAACCCGCTGACGACAAAAGCGCGAAAAGCGCCGCGGGCAAGCGACCCAAATCCGCCACGCCGCCGCGCTTGAAGGAGCAATACCGGAAAGAGATCGTCGGTGTGCTGATGCGCGAATTTAATTACAGTAATGTGATGCAGGTTCCGAAAGTCACCAAAGTCGTCGTCAATATCGGCGTCGGCGAAGCGCTGGGAAACGCCAAAGCGTTGGATGCCGCGGTGAAAGATATGACGTCAATCACCGGGCAAAAACCGTACGTGCGGAAAGCGAAAAAATCCATCGCGACGTTCAAACTGCGCGAAGGGAATCCGATTGGGGTGATGGTGACGCTGCGGGGCGATACGATGTATGCCTTTTTGGATCGCCTGATGAACATCGCGCTTCCGCGCACGCGCGACTTTCGCGGTGTCCCGCGCGAGGCGTTCGATGGGCGCGGCAATTACACGCTCGGTTTGCGCGAGCAGTTGATCTTCCCAGAAATTGATTATGATACGATAGACAAAGTGCGCGGGATGGAAGTCAGCATCGTCACCACCGCCCGCACCGATGAAGAAGGTCGCCGCTTGCTGCAATTGTTGGGCATGCCGTTCCGAGCACAGTAGGAGGAGAGTGTGGCAAAAAAATCAATGGTGAACCGCGAACTGCATCGCAAATATCCAGAACGGGTGCGGAACCGCTGTACGATGTGTGGTCGCTCGCGGGGTTATATGCGCCGCTTCAAATTGTGCCGCATCTGCTTCCGGCGTGAGGCGCTCGAAGGGCACATCCCCGGCGTGACCAAGTCCAGTTGGTAAGCGCACTCCGATTCGCCGCTGACGCTTGTGCGTCGGACGTGGGGCGGATCGTCCAAGAATCTAGAGTTGGTTCGTAAGGAGCAGGGACTAATGGTAAACGATCCCATCGCTGATATGCTCGCCCGTTTAAGTAATGCCGCGGCGGTGAAACACCCCAATGCGGTGATGCCCGCGTCGAAATTGCGCGTGGCGGTGGCGAAAATCTTGAAAGACGAAGGCTATATCGAAAAACTTGAGTTGACCAAAGATCGCCCGCAATCTATGTTGCGCGTGTGGCTCAAGTATGACGACAAGAAGAAACCGATCCTGAGCGGTGTACGCCGGATCTCGAAACCGGGTCGGCGCGTCTATGCCGGCACAGCCGAAATTCCCTACGTGCGGCACGGGCTGGGCGTCGCTATCGTTTCGACGACGCGCGGCGTGATGACCGGCACCCGCGCCAAACGGATGGGCTTGGGCGGCGAGGTCTTGTGCTACGTTTGGTAGTTGCTTAGTTAGATAGTTTGGTAGTGGTATAGTCATACTACCCAACTATGCGGCTATGAAACTATGTAACTGTGCGGAGGAATAATGTCTCGAATTGGAAAAATGCCGGTCAAGCTTCCGGCGGGCGTCACCGCTAAACTTGAAGGCAGTACGGTCACCGTCAAAGGTCCCAAGGGCGAGTTGCGCCAAACCTTTGACCCCAACCTCACCTTGCAAGTCAAAGACGGGCAATTGCTCGTTGGCGTGCCCGATGCGCCCGGTTACGACGCGTTGCATGGTTTGACGCGCGCGCTGATTCAAAATATGGTGATCGGCGTGACCGACGGCTATAAACGCGCGCTGGAAATCGAAGGTGTGGGCTATCGCGCCGAATTGCAAGGCACGAACTTGGTCTTGTCGCTCGGCTTGTCGCACCAAGTTACCGTCGAGCCGCCCAAAGGGATCACCTTTACCGTAGACAAGTCGCAACGTCTGTTCACGATCGAAGGTGCGGACAAGCAGGTGGTCGGCGAAGTCGCGGCGAAGATTCGTGGATATCGCCCGCCCGAACCGTACAAAGGCAAAGGCATTCATTATCAGGGTGAAAAGGTTCGCCGCAAAGCGGGTAAAGCCGGCAAGGTCGGCGCGAAATAAGTTTTGATTCTGGACGCGCGCGCGCTGGGTGCGTGACGCGCGGTGAGGAATGACGAATGAAAACAATTGCAACGCATGTTCGCAGAGAGCGCCGCCATCGGCGCGTGCGGGCGAAGGTGAAAGGCACCGAGGCGCGACCGCGCTTGAATGTGTTTCGCAGCGCGCGCCATATCTTCGCGCAAATTATTGACGACGGGCAAGGGCATACGCTCGTTGCCGCGTCTACACTCGACGCCGATATTCGCGCTAAAGCCAGCGAGACAAAAAAGAAAGACGAAGCCAAAGCCGTAGGCAAGTTGCTGGCGCAACGCGCCGTCGCCAAAGGGTTGAAGCAAGTGGTGTTTGATCGCGGCGGCTACCAATACACCGGGCGCATCAAATCGCTCGCGGATGGCGCGCGCGAAGGCGGGTTGGAATTTTAGCGAATTAGGAATTAGGCATTGCGACGGGCGAAGCGTTCGCCATTCGCAATTTGCAATTCGCAATTCGGAGAAGGTACATGCCAAAAGGTCCAATGGGTAAGGGTTCGCGCGAACGCGAACGAGAACGCCAAGAAGAAGGTCCTTCGTTTGACGAACGCGTGGTGCATATTGGGCGCACCGCCAAAGTCGTCAAGGGCGGTCGGCATTTCGGGTTTCGCACGGTCGTCGTCGTGGGCGATAATAACGGGAGCGTCGGCGTGGGAATGGGCAAGGCGCGCGAAGTGCCCGATGCCATTCGCAAGGGCACGGAGAAAGCGCGCAAGGCGATGATCAAAGTCTCGCTGGCGGGCACCACGATTCCGCACCCCATCGTCACCAAGTTCGGCGCATCCGAAGTGATGCTGAAACCGGCGACGCCGGGCACCGGCGTGATCGCGGCGGGCGGCGTGCGCGCCGTGCTTGAGTGCGCCGGCGTGCGCGATGTGTTGACGAAATCGCTCGGCAGTTCGAATCGTTTGAACGTCGTGCGCGCGACTTGGGAAGCGCTCAAGAGCATGAGCGATGTGGAAGTCGAAGCCAAGCGGCGCAACAAATCCGCGCAACAGCTCTTGCCGCCTTGGCGGAAAGGTAAAAATGGGTAAATTGAAAATTACCTGGGTCAAGAGCGCAATCGGTTACAAGAAAAACCAAAAGGCAACGATTGCCGCGCTTGGCTTGAAGAAACGCGGGCAGGTGATCGAGCACGAGGATTCGCCGCAAATTCGCGGGATGGTATTCACCGTGCGGCACCTGGTCAAGGTTGAACAAGTCCATTAGGCAACTGGGCAATCCGTCCCGTGAGCGCGTGACGGATCGTCTCGTTGGCGTTACCGAGAGATAGAGATGAAATTACACGATTTGAAACCAGCCCCCGGCGCGACGCATCGCCGCCGCCGTGTGGGTCGCGGGATTTCTGCCGGGCAAGGCAAGACTGCTGGGCGTGGCACGAAGGGGCAACGCGCACGCACCGGCCGCGGCGTCAAACTGTATTTTGAAGGCGGTCAATTGCCGCTCGTGCGGCGCTTGCCGCATAATCGCGGGTTCAAAAACTTGTGGCGCGTTGAATACGAAGTGGTCAACCTCGGCACGCTCGCCGCAAAATTTGAAGCCGGCGCGCAAGTGACGCCCGATGCGCTCGTGGCGCACGGGTTGGTGCGCGATGGCAAACCGGTCAAAGTGCTCGGCAACGGCGAACTGGGCAAAGCCCTGACGGTGCAAGCCCACGCGTTTTCCGACAGCGCCAAAGCCAAGATCGTTGCCGCCGGCGGCACGGTCGAAGAAATTGGGAAATGACGAATGGTCAAATGACAAATGGCAAATGATCAAATGACAAATGGAAGTGATTAGCCATTAGTCATTGGGCATTGTAAATTTGTCATTGGAGGATACGGATGATTGACGCGCTTCGCAATGCTATGCGCTTGCCTGATCTGCGAAACAAGATTTTGTTCACGTTGGGAATCTTGATCGTCTATCGGTTGGCGGCGCATATTCCCGTGCCCGGTGTCGACCCGCAGGCGCTGGCAACCATGTTCCAATCGAACCAGTTGCTCGGCTTTCTCGATCTCTTTTCCGGCGGCGCGCTCTCGAACTTTTCCGTCGTGGCGATGGGCGTCTATCCGCTCATCACGGCGCAAATCATTATGCAGCTGGCAACCGGCGTCGTGCCGCAACTCGAACGGATGATGAAAGAAGAAGGCGAAAAGGGCCGCGCCAAAGTCAATCAGTGGACGCATTACATGACGGTGCCGCTCGCCGCGTTGCAAGGATACGGACAGGCGTTCGTGTTGACGCAAAGCAATCCACCCGTGCTTACCAATTTTGGTTTCGATAAAGACCCGCTGACCACGCTTTCGGTTTTGGCGACGTTGACGGGCGGGACGATTTTTGCGATCTGGCTCGGCGAGTTGATTTCAGAACAGGGGATTGGCTCCGGCATTTCGATCATCATCTTTGGCGGCATCGTCGCGGGGATTCCGCAACGCGTGGGGCAGATGTTGCAGACCAACCCGATTCAATTTATCTTCTTCCTGGGCATCACTGTCATCACGATTATCGGGATCATTTACATTCAAGAGGGGCATCGCCGGATTCCGGTGCAGTACGGCAAGCGCGTGCGCGGCAACAAGGTGTTTGGCGGGCAAAGCACGCACATTCCGCTCCGCATCAATTCGTCGGGCATGATCCCGCTCATTTTTGCCATCTCGATCCTGATCTTTCCGGGCGTGCTCGCCGCGCCATTTGCCGCGCCGCCAGGTCAGCCGGAAAATTTGGCGAACTGGGTCGTCAACGCGTTCAATCAACAGAGCGTCGTGTACTGGCTGGCGTATTTTGTGATGGTCATCGGCTTTACCTACTTTTACACGGATGTGATTTTTCGGCAACAGAATTTGCCCGAAGTGTTGCAGCAGCAGGGCGGCTTTATCCCAGGCATTCGCCCTGGCAAAAAAACGGAAGACTATTTGAACAGCGTGCTCCAACGCATCACTTTCGTCGGCGCGATCTTTCTGGGGTTGGTAGCCGTGTTGCCGTTCCTGATCCGCGATCCGAACGAATCGACGACCATGTTGATCACGAGCACCGGGTTGCTAATCGTCGTGGGGGTGGTGTTAGATACGATGAAGCAATTGCAGGCGCAGTTGGTGATGCGGCACTACGAAGGATTCATCAAATAAAATTCAGCATTTACCATTCAACGCGTTGCGTCGGTTGAGTGGCGGATCGCCAAATTTTCTCAACGCGGAGGTTTCGATGAGCGATGCATCCTTGCATGTTATTTTGCTCGGCGCGCCCGGCGCAGGCAAAGGGACGCAAGCCGAAGTGTTGAAAGCGCGGTTTGGACTCGCCCATATTTCGAGCGGCGATCTCTTCCGCGAGAACGTTTCCAAACAAACGCCGCTCGGCGTGCTCGCCAAGTCCTACATGGACAAGGGCGAGTTGGTGCCGGACGACGTGACAATCCAAATGGTGATGGAGCGCATCGCTCGTCCCGATTGCGCGCGCGGCGTCATGTTCGACGGCTTTCCGCGCACGCAGGCGCAGGCGCAAGCGTTGGACACCGCGCTCGGCACGGCGGGTAAACGGATCGGTGCGGTGCTGTATGTGCAGGTGCGCGATGAGATTCTGGTCGCACGTTTGACGGCGCGCTGGACTTGCAAGGTTTGCAATTCGGTATATAATCTGCTCTCCAACCCACCGCAAACGGCGGGCTTGTGCGACAAGGACGGCAGCGCGCTCGTTCAGCGCGACGATGATAAACCGGAAACGGTGCGCCGCCGTCTCGACGTGTACCGCAATCAGAC